>NZ_JBVHOQ010000150.1:0-1014 GCF_055568375.1 Streptomyces sp. NPDC026062 | reverse complement strand
GCGGACGAACTCCCACTCGGCATCCGACAGTTCATGGCGACGTATCACCCGACCATGATCCACCACACAAGATCATTTGACGACAGAACCTAGCATCCCTCCGTTCCTCTGCCCGGAATGTCATCAACGAGATCCTTAGGAGAGCCCATGGAAGAGTTCGGGAATGCGGCGGAGCGACACCAGCGCGGAATGCAGAAGCTGGAGGAGGTTGGAGGGAAAGAGCTCAAGGCGCGCTTCCTGGAGAATCTAGCCGGCGTCTCACCCGAGTTCGGCGAGTACGTCTCCGACTTCATCTACGGGGAGATCTACAGCCGCCCCAGCGAGCTGACCCTGGTGGAGAAGGAGTGCGTCACGCTGGTCACCCTCGCCGCCCAGGGCGGTCTCGACTACGAGCTGCGCCTGCACGTGCGCGCCGCCTTGCAACTAGGCATCTCGCCGCGCCGCATAGCCGACTTGTTCATCCAGATGAGCCCATACTCCGGCTTCCCTCGTGGCCTAAGTGCCGTTCTCTGCCTCAAGGAGGCTCTGTCCGACGTCGAAACTGCTGACCTCGTCAGGGATTTCGCCAGCAAGAAGTCTCCCCCCGGCCCGGCGGCACCACTGCCGCACAGCCAGTGAGCTGGCTGCTCTCACGGACAGGCCCGGCGCGGTCAGCGGAGGTGCGTCCCTCACCCGCCGGGCATGCTGGACACTCGGAGAACGGTCACTGCAGCAGACTTGGGCGCCGACGGCCGCCACACCGCTGAGTCCTGATCGCCGGCCGCATCGGGTGGTTCCACCCGATGCGGCCCGTCAGTAACCCTCAACAAACCGAGTTACACCGTTCGTTTGGCTCTGTGTCGCGGGGGTGTGCCCAGTAAACGGCTGATCCTTTTCGTGTGGGTTCGGTTGCTGGCCGGGGTGAGCCGTCGGACCTTGCCCCAAGGCCGGGTAGTTAACGTTTTCGCAGGTCACGCAAGCCAGTTGAAGGATCCCGAACGGAGAACAACGGAGCTCGTTGGTACAGGAAGTCGT
>NZ_JBVHOQ010000149.1:0-1022 GCF_055568375.1 Streptomyces sp. NPDC026062 | reverse complement strand
ACCGCGGCCGGGACCATGTACTCCGGCAGACGTGAAGCCGTGAACCGGCGTACACCCTGAACCAGTTCCTCACGGTCGGCGTCCTGTTCGCCCACCACATAGGCGACGAGACGGACCTCACCAGGCATGTCCTCACGAGCCACGACCGCCGCCCGCGCAACCCCCGCATGACCACCCACAACCGCCTGGACCTCACCCAGCTCGATCCGGAACCCACGAACCTTCACCTGCTCATCCGCACGCCCCACGAACACCAGACGACCATCCGCACCCCAACGAACCAGATCCCCCGTCCGATACATCCGCTCACCCGCCACACCGAACGGACACGCCACAAACCGCTCCGCACTCAACCCCGCACGCCCGTGATAACCACGCGCCAACTGAGCACCCGCCACATACAACTCACCCGCAACCCCGACCGGCACCGGCCCCAAACCCCGGTCCAGCACAAACAACCGCGTATTGGCCACCGGCGACCCGAACGGCACCACACCACCAGCCGCCGCCTCACCCGGATCCACCAACCCAGCCGCCACGATCACCGTGGCCTCCGTCGGCCCATACGTATTCACCAGCCGCCGACCCCGCGACCACACCGCCGCCACCGAAGGCTCCACCGCCTCCGCACCAATCACCAGCGAACCCACACCCGCCAGATCACCCGGCTCCAAAACCCCCAACAACGACGGCACCACACTCGCCGACCCCACCCCGGCCGACGCCACCAACCCCCGCAACAACCCCGGCTCAGCCCGCTCCCCCACACCAGCAACCACCAGCGCACCACCCCACGCCAACGTCACCGCCACATCCAGAACCGACGCATCAAAACTGAACGACGCGAACTGCAACACACCCACACCCGGCCCGACACCCATCAACGGACCGAACACCGACACCAGATTCGACACACCCCCATGCCG
The DNA here is from genome assembly GCF_055568375.1 of Streptomyces sp. NPDC026062. Classification (NCBI taxonomy): domain Bacteria; kingdom Bacillati; phylum Actinomycetota; class Actinomycetes; order Kitasatosporales; family Streptomycetaceae; genus Streptomyces; species Streptomyces sp. NPDC026062. Next base: position 96 of record NZ_JBVHOQ010000149.1, on the reverse strand, counting down.
AACCGCCACACCCTTCGGCACCCCCGTCGAACCCGACGTATAAATCACATACGCCAAACCATCCGGCCCCACAGCCACACCCGGCGCCGAACCCGG
>NZ_JBVHOQ010000148.1:0-1027 GCF_055568375.1 Streptomyces sp. NPDC026062 | reverse complement strand
GGCGGGGGCCTGTGCGGTGGAGCCACGCGGGGTGAGTGACGGGGTGGGTACCTGTACGGAACCGGTGTGTTCGCCCTCGATGACCGCGAACAGGGTGCGGGCCACCTGTGCCCCGAAGCTGTGCACGTCATGGCTCATCGCCGACAGGGTGGGATGCGTGATCCGGCACAGCTGCGAGTCGTCCCAGGCGAGCAGCGACAGGTCGTCGGGCACCACGAAGCCCATCTCGGCGGCGACTCCGGCGCCCGCGACGGCCATGATGTCGTTGTCGTAGACGATGGCCGTCGGGCGCTGGGCCGACATCAGCAGGGACCGGGTGGCCCTGGCCCCTTCGGCGCCGTCGAATCCCGTCGCGATCTGCCGGCCCTCCTCCAGGCCCAGTTCCCGCATCGTGGCCGCGAACGCGGTGGCCCGGATGGTGCTGTGTCCCAGGCCGACCGGGCCGCCGACCCGGGCGATCCGCCGGTGTCCCAGTGCCGCGAGATAGCGCACGGCCTCGGCCGCCGCGGTGGCGTCATCCGTCCACACCGAGGGAAACCCGCCGGTCAGGGACGGATGCCCGACAGCCACCACCGGCAGCCCGATGGCCCCCAGCGAGGGAACCCTGGGATCGTCCTCATGGAAGTCGACCAGCAGCGCACCGGCGATCGTCCGGCTGCGCCACCACGACCTGTACAGCTCGGTCTCCTCACCGAGATCCCGCACCAGCCGCAGCAGCAAGGAGTACGACCGCTCGGCCAGCACACTCTCGATCCCCGAGATGAAGTCCATGTAGAACGGTTCGAGCCCGAGCAGCCGCGCCGGACGGCACAGCGCCAGCCCGACGATGTCCACCCGCTGACCGGAGAGACTGCGCGCCGTCAGATTCGGCGCCCAGCCCAGCTCCCCCGCCGCCTCGAAGATCCGCTCACGCGTGGCATCCGAAACACCACGCTTGTTGTTGAACGCCAACGAGACCGCGCCCTTGGACACACCGGCCCGAGCCGCGACGTCCTTGATCGTGACCCGCGCCGGACCGCTCACCTCG
>NZ_JBVHOQ010000147.1:0-1033 GCF_055568375.1 Streptomyces sp. NPDC026062 | reverse complement strand
GTCGGCGACGGAGGTCAGATTGCCGTCGGCCCGGTAGGAATAGGTGCGGCTGCTGACCTGGCGTGCCCCGGCGGTGAATGTGCTGGGCGGAGAGCCGTCCGGCCTCGTCCCAGGCCGATGTCACGGTGAGCGCGTCACCGAAAGCGCGGGTGAGCTCCCGGCCGACGGCGTCATGGGTGAAGTCGATCCCCTGGCCGCCACTGGCCAGGTGCTGGGGCCGGCCGTCGGTCCCGTAGGTGTACGAGGTGAGGTGACCGGTGGGTGTGGTGCGGCGCGTGCGGCGGCCCAGGACGTCATAGGCGTAGTTCATGGCGCGGCCGTCGACGAGTTCGGTCTTGGTGAGGCCGCGCCGGTCGTACCGGTAGCGGAGTTCGCTGTCGGGACCGGACGCCTTCAGGAGGCGTCCGGCCCTGTCGTACGCGTAGGACGTCACTTGGCCGTCGACGTCCTTGCCGACCACCTGGCCGAGCTGGTCGCGCTCGAACGCGATGGTCCCGCCGAGCGCGTCGGTGCGGGCGACGACCCGGCCCGCGGCGTCCAGCCGGTAGGTGAGGGTGCGGCCGTCGAAGTCGGTCTCGGAGACCACGCGGCCGGCGGCGTCGTACTCGTAGGACCAGGTCAGCCCTTGCGGGTTGGTGACGCGGGTGAGGCGCAGTTCGTTGTCGTGCTCGAACTCGTGGCGGGTGCCGTCGGGGCCGGTGCGGGCGAGGGGCAGGTCGAAGTGGGTGTACTCGGAGCGGGTGACGCCGCCGGACGCGTCGGTGTGGGTCAGCCGGTTGCCCTCGCCGTCGAAGGTCCATGACTCCGTGGCGCCGTCGGGTCCGGTGCGGCGGGCGAGCTGCCCGTCGGCGTGCCACTCCAGGCGGGTGACACGACCGACCGGGTCGGTGACGCGGACCGGTCTGCCGAGGGCGTCGCGCTCCGTGCGGGTGACGGCGCCGGTCGGGCCCGTCACTTCGACGGCCAGGCCGGACGCGTCGCACACGACGTGGGTCGTGGCACCGAGGGCGTCGGTGACCGAGGTGAGCCGGCC
>NZ_JBVHOQ010000146.1:0-1041 GCF_055568375.1 Streptomyces sp. NPDC026062 | reverse complement strand
GGACAACAGCACCGCCAGCGCACCCTGCACCACCATGAACGGCGTCACACCCTCGGCCCGCGCCAACTCCACCAGCCGCGCATGCACCTCCGCCGGCACATCGAACAGCACACGATGACCCCGATAACTCGCCACCGCAGGACGCACACGATCCACCGGCAACGCCAGCTCCTCCGGCACACCAGCCAGCGTCTCCCGCCAATACGCGACCTGACGCGACAGCACACTCTCCGGATCACCCTCGTCGCCCAGCAGCTCACGCTGCCACAACGCATAATCCGCGTACTGCACCGGCAACGGCTCCCACCCAGGAACCCGACCCGCACACCGCGCCTCATACGCAACAGCCAGATCACCAGCCAACGGCCCCATCGACCAGGCGTCACTCGCGATGTGATGCACCACCACAACCAGCACATGCTCGTCCGGAGCGACACCGAACAGCCAAGCGCGAACCGGCGCTTCGGCAGACAGATCGAACGCGTACCGCGCCGCCTCCGCCACCAGGGCGTCCACATCCCCCGCGACGGCATCGGCGACGTGCAGCTCCCATTCCAGGCCCGCGAGGTCCAGCACCCGCTGGTACGGCTCACCGTCAGCGGTACCGAACACCGTCCGGAGCACCTCGTGACGGCCGATCACATCGCGCAGCGCGGCATCCAGCGCCCCGGCATCCACTCGGCCGGACAGGCGGAACAGCGCCTGGAGGTTGTACGTGGCACTCGGCCCCTCCAACTGGCCGATGAACCACAGACGGCGCTGCGCGAACGACAGCGGAAGGCGCTCCGGCCGCTCCTGCACCGTCAGCGCCACCCGCGCCCGGCCGGCATCACCGACACGGGACGCAAGACGGGCCACGGTCGGCGCCTCGAAGAGCGTGCGCAGCGACAGCTCGACCCCGAGCACCGACCGCACCCGGCTCAGCAGGCGGATCGCCAGCAGCGAATGGCCGCCCAGTGCGAAGAAGTCGTCGTCGACACCGACACTGTCGACGCCGAGGACCTCGGCGAACGCCGCGCACAGGATCTCCTCACGGACCGT
>NZ_JBVHOQ010000145.1:0-1069 GCF_055568375.1 Streptomyces sp. NPDC026062 | reverse complement strand
GGGATGATGTAGGCGATGTAGTCGGAGCGGTCCGTGCCGCCGATGCCGGCGCTCATGACGTCGCCGAAGATGTAGACGAAGAGCAGCAGCATCATGATCGGTGTGAGGAGCAGGTTCAGGGTCATGGACGGGTAGCGGCGGGCGTGCAGCAGGTTGCGGCGCAGCATGGTGGACGAGTCGCGGGCGGCGAGGGCGAGGGTGCTCATCGTGCTGTCTCCTTGGGCTGGTCGGTCCGGCTCGGCTGGTTGCCGTCCGTCAGGGCGAAGAACACGTCGTCGAGGTCGGGTGTGTGTACGGTGAGTTCGTCGGCCTCGATGCCGGCGGTGTCCAGCTGGTCGAGGATGGCGCGCAGTTCGCGCTGGGTGCCGCCGCTGGGGATCTGTAGCGACAACGATTCGTCGTTGCGGGCTGCTTCGTGGAGCGCGGCGGCTGCTGTCCGGTAGGTGGTCGGGTCGGTGAAGCGGAGCTTGACGTGTCCGCCGGGGACGAGCCGTTTGAGTTCTTCCGGGGTGCCCTGTGCGGCGATTTTTCCGTCGTTCAGTACGGCGATGCGGTCGGCGAGTTCGTCGGCTTCCTCCAGGTACTGGGTGGTGAGGAGGACGGTGACTCCGTCGGTGACGAGTTGGCGGATGATCTGCCACATGGTGTGGCGTGAGCGGGGGTCGAGGCCGGTGGTCGGTTCGTCGAGGAAGATGATGCGTGGGCTGCCGACCAGGGTCATGGCGATGTCGAGGCGGCGTTTCATGCCGCCGGAGTAGGTGGAGGCGGGCTTCTTCGCGGCGTCCGCAAGGTCGAAGCGGTCGAGGAGTTCGGCGGCGACGCGTCGGCCCTCTGCCTTGGAGAGGTGGTGGAGGTCTGCCATCAGGAGCATGTTCTCCTCGCCCGTGATGAGGCTGTCGACGGCGGAGAACTGTCCGGTGACGCCGATCGTGGCGCGTACGGACTGCGGGTCTTCGGCCAGGTCGTGGCCGCCGATCTGTATCCGGCCGCCGTCGGCGGTGATGAGGGTGGAGAGGATCTTCACGGCGGTGGTCTTGCCGGCGCCGTTCGGGCCGAGCAGCGCGAAGAC
>NZ_JBVHOQ010000144.1:0-1081 GCF_055568375.1 Streptomyces sp. NPDC026062 | reverse complement strand
TGAACCGTCCCGGGTCAGGTGGAGGCTCGATTCCGTGAAAGGATTGAGTCATGGCACGACCCTCCCGTTACCCCCTTGAGCTGCGCCGCCGTGCGGTGCGCATGGTCGCCGAGGTCCGCGGCGACTACCCGAACGAGACGGCCGCCCTGCAAGCGGTGGCGGACAAGCTCGGCATCCGTTCCCGCGAGACGCTGCGGAACTGGGTCAAGCAGCACGAGATCGACGCGGGACAACGGCCGGGCACAACGACGGAGGAATCCGCCCAGCTCAAGGCGCTCAAGAAGGAGAACGCCGAGCTCAAGCGGGCCAACGAGATCCTCAAGGCAGCGGCGAGTTTCTTCGCGGCCGAGCTCGACCGGCCACAGACGCGCTCGTAGCCTTCATCGACGAGCACCGGGACCGCTTCGGCGGGGTCGAGCCGATCTGCAGGACGCTTACCGAGCACGACTGCAAGATCGCCCCTTCCACCTACTACGCCCACCACAAACGCCTCCAGGCGCCCTCCGCCCGCCGCGTCCGCGACGCGGAACTCAAGAAGAAGATCAAGCAGGTCTACACGTCCAACTACCGTGTCTACGGAGCCCGGAAGATCTGGCGCGAGCTGAACCGGCAAGGCCATGAAGTGGCCCGCTGCACCGTCGAGCGCCTGATGCGCGAGCTCGGGATTCAGGGCGCCGTACGTGGCAAACGCGTCATCACCACCATCCCCGGCGGACAGGTGGACCGAGCGCCCGACCTGGTCGACCGCGACTTCGTCGCCGCCGCCCCGAACCGCTGCTGGGTGGCGGACTTCACCCACGTGAAGACCTGGTCCACAGTCGTTTACGTCGCCTTCGTCGTGGACACCTTCTCCCGCCGGATCGTCGGCTGGTCGGCGGCCACCGTGAAGGAGACCGTCTTCGTCCTGGACGCTCTGGAGATGGCGATCTGGCAGCGCGATCGCGACCAACAGCCCGTCCAAGCAGGTGAGTTGATACATCACTCGGATGCCGGGTCGCAGTACACATCGTTCAAGCTTGCCGAGCACCTCGAGGCCGCGGGCATCGCCGCAAGCATCGGATCCGTCGGCGACGCATACGAC
>NZ_JBVHOQ010000143.1:0-1109 GCF_055568375.1 Streptomyces sp. NPDC026062 | reverse complement strand
GACCGGCACGACATCCTGCGCACGGCCATCGTGTGGGAAGGCCTGCGCGAGCCGGTGCAGGTGGTGTGGCGGCACGCCGAGCTCCCCGTCGAGGAAGTACAGCTCGACCCGCACGACGCCGACCCGGTGGCGGAACTGCTGGCCGTCGGAGGCCTGTCGGTAGACCTGCGCCGGGCGCCGTTGCTCCAGCTGCACGCGGCGGCTGTCGCGGACGGCCGCCGGCTGCTGCTGGTCCGTGTACATCACATGATCCAGGACCACACGGGCCTGGAACTCCTGCTGGCCGAGGTGGAGGCGTTCCTCGCGGGCCGGGGTGACCAGCTGGCCGAGGCGCTGCCGTTCCGGAACTTTGTCGCGCAGGCGCGTGGCGGGGTGGAGCGGGCCGCGCACGAGCGGTACTTCGCCGAGCTGCTGGGCGACGTCGACGAGCCCACCGCACCGTACGGTCTGGTGGATGTGCGTGGTGCGGGCGCAGATGTGTCGCGTGCCGTGACCAAGATGGACGATGTCCTGACCGTGCGTCTGCGCGAGGTCGCGCGGCGCGCGGGGGCGAGTCCGGCCACGGTGATGCATGTGGCGTGGGCGCGGGTGCTGGGTGCGCTGAGCGGACGGGATGACGTCGTCTTCGGCACGGTGCTCTTCGGACGGATGAATGCCGGTGCGGGGTCCGACCGGGTGGCGGGTCCCTTCATCAACACGCTGCCGACGCGGGCACGCCTGGACGGTGGTACTGGCGTCCTCGCCGCGGTACAGGCGATGCGCGGCCGGCTGGCCGCGCTCCTCGAGCACGAGCACGCGCCGCTCGCCCTCGCGCAGCAGGCCAGTGGCGTGCCGGGGGACACCCCTCTGTTCACGTCGCTGTTCAACTACCGGCACAACACGAGTCCTTCTCCCGAGCACTCGGCGGCCGAGGACAAGGACGTCCAAGGGTTCCGGACTCTTCTTGCGCGGGAGCGGACCAACTACCCGCTGTCGGTCGCCGTCAACGATGGTGGCCAGACAATGGGGCTGGCTGTCGACGCGGTTGCTCCGGTTGATCCGGAGGCGGTGGCGGTGTTGGTGGTCACGGCTGTGGAGAGCCTGGTGACGGCGTTGGAGGGGGCTTTGGA
>NZ_JBVHOQ010000142.1:0-1118 GCF_055568375.1 Streptomyces sp. NPDC026062 | reverse complement strand
TTGAGACGTCAGACATCTCGATCAACAGCCCGGGGGCCTCGCTCGTTGCACTTCACGGCCCATCACCCGATCGGGGGCCAACTCGAAGAGGCTCAATGAGCGCCAGGACGACACCATGCCCGCTGACCCAACGGCTAGAGGTGCGCGGTACCGGCCCCCTCGGGGAGATCCGGAACGAACCCGCAGAGTTCCCCGGTTCGAGTCCGGGGGCGGGCACGCCTAGTTGGTAGCGCGCGGCAACTGGCTTCTTGCGGCCATCGCCAGCGCGACAATCCACCCGATAACAGTCCACCCGAGTAGCAGATTGATCACGAGAACCGATCCGCGATTCGGGACGTTACGGGTGAAAGCGACAATCGCTGGTATGAAATAGGCGATAACTAGAAGTATGCCAACGATTATTGCAATGGGGCCCGCACCATCACCAATCACTGTCGCCTCCATAAGGCGTTGATTTTCCAATAGTTCCGGATGCCACATCATCCCGAATTTTCGCCGGGTGTACAGATGCTGACCCGACGGCTAGAGGTGCGCCGTACCCAATCGGCAGAGATCCGGGGTTCGAGTCCTCGGGCGGGCACGCAACGACGAGCACCAGGACGACGACCAGGCCAACAACAACACAAGGGGGCGCACATGCGCTGTATCGACTGCACCGAGCCCGCCACACAGCGCGGACGCTGCACCACGCATCACACGCAGTACGAGGGTCGGGCCAGTGTCCGTACCCGCCGTGCGCGGAGCCGCAGACGGGCGAACCGTTCCGATGCTGCTGCCCGACTCCGGCGGACAGTGCAGGCGCGGGGCTCGGCGTGGTGCGACTGGTGCTTGGGCGACTTCCCCGCGGGCGGGGTGGACGTGGACCATGTGCGTCCGCTGTCCCGTGGCGGTGAGGATGTGGACGGGAATGTTCAGGTGCTGTGCCATGCGTGCCACCAGCTCAAGACGCGTACCGAGTTCGGGAGTGGTGTGCGTGGTGTCTGAGAACCGGTACGGCCCGGCTGCGGGTATCACGCCCATGTCAGTGAGCATTTTCAGTGTGGCCACTGATCAGGTGACGGGCCGGTGTGAGGTCGGGATGGGCAACGGACAGGGCCCCGTGCCGTTGAGGGAGGTGT
>NZ_JBVHOQ010000141.1:0-1158 GCF_055568375.1 Streptomyces sp. NPDC026062 | reverse complement strand
GCGCAGTGCGTCCACGCGGTCGGTGCGCTCCCATGTGAAGTCGGGGAGCTCACGGCCGAAGTGGCCGTAGGCGGCGGTCTGGGCGTAGATCGGACGGAGCAGGTCGAGGTCGCGGATGATCGCGGCCGGGCGGAGGTCGAAGACCTCACCGATGGCATGCTCGATCTTCTCGGTCTCGATCGCGGCGGTCCCGAAGGTCTCGACGAAGAGACCGACCGGCTCGGCCTTGCCGATCGCGTACGCGACCTGCACCTCGCAACGGGCCGCGAGACCCGCGGCGACGACGTTCTTGGCGACCCAGCGCATCGCGTACGCGGCCGAACGGTCCACCTTCGACGGGTCCTTGCCCGAGAACGCACCGCCCCCGTGCCGGGCCATACCACCGTACGTATCGATGATGATCTTGCGACCGGTCAGACCCGCGTCGCCCATCGGGCCGCCGATCTCGAAACGGCCGGTCGGATTGACCAGCAGCCGGTAGCCGTCGGTGTCGAGCTTGATGCCGTCCTCGATGAGCCGGCTCAGGACATGCTCGACAACGAACTCACGGATGTCGGGAGCCAGCAGCGAATCGAGATCGATGTCACTCGCGTGCTGCGAGGAGACCACCACCGTGTCCAGACGGACGGCCTTGTCACCGTCGTACTCGATGGTCACCTGGGTCTTGCCGTCAGGACGCAGATACGGGATCGTCCCGTTCTTGCGGACCTCCGACAGCCGCCGCGAGAGCCGGTGCGCCAGATGGATCGGCAACGGCATCAGCTCGGGCGTCTCGTCGCAGGCATAGCCGAACATCAGGCCCTGGTCACCCGCGCCCTGCTTGTCGAGCTCGTCCTCGTCGCCCTCGACCCGCTTCTCGTACGCGGTGTCGACACCCTGAGCGATGTCCGGGGACTGCGCGCCGATGGAGACCGAGACACCGCAGGACGCGCCGTCGAAGCCCTTCTTCGACGAGTCGTAACCGATCTCCAGGACCCGGTTGCGGACCAGAGTCGGAATGTCGGCGTAGGCCTTGGTCGTGACCTCACCCGCAACATGCACCAGACCGGTGGTGATCAAGGTCTCGACGGCGACGCGCGACGTCGGGTCCTCGCGCAGAAGCGCGTCGAGAATCGTGTCGCTGATCTGGTCAGCGATCTTGTCGGGATGACCCTCGGT
>NZ_JBVHOQ010000140.1:0-1175 GCF_055568375.1 Streptomyces sp. NPDC026062 | reverse complement strand
AACGGCCCGGGGCCGCGCGGTGGGATTCACCGTGCGGCCCCGGGCCGTCGAGCGTGTGCGCCGCCCGGACGGGTCAGCCCTTGCGGGCGGTGATCTCGTCGGTCAGCTGCGGGACCACGTCGAAGAGGTCACCGACGACGCCGTAGTCGACGAGGTCGAAGATCGGGGCCTCGGCGTCCTTGTTGATCGCGACGATCGTCTTCGAGGTCTGCATACCCGCCCGGTGCTGGATCGCACCCGAGATACCCGAAGCGATGTACAGCTGCGGAGAGACGGACTTGCCCGTCTGACCGACCTGGTTGGAATGCGGATACCAGCCCGCGTCCACCGCCGCACGCGACGCACCCACCGCGGCACCCAACGAGTCCGCGAGCGCCTCGATGACGTGGAAGTTCTCCGCACCATTGACACCACGGCCACCCGAGACCACGATCGCGGCCTCCGTCAGCTCCGGCCGGCCCGTCGACTCACGCGGCGTCCGCGACAGCACCTTCGTCCCCGCCGCGAGCGCGGAGAACTCCACCGCCAGCTCCTCCACCGCACCCGCACCCGCACCCGCAGCCGGCTCCACCGGCGCCGAGTTCGGCTTCACCGTGATCACCGGAACACCACGCGAGACCCGCGACTTCGTCGTGAACGACGCCGCGAACGCCGACTGCGTGGCCACCGGACCCTGCTCACCGGCCTCCACATCCACCGCGTCCGTGATGATCCCCGAACCGATCCGCACCGCGAGCCTGGCCGCGATCTCCTTGCCCTCCGCCGACGACGGCACCAGCACCGCCACCGGCGACACCACATCGAACGCCGCCCGCAACGCGTCCACCTTCGGCACCACCAGGAAGTCGGCAAACTCCGACGCCTCGGACACCAGAACCCTCACCGCACCGTGCTCACCCAGCACACCCGCCGTGGCACCCGCACCCGCACCCAGCGCCACCGCGACCGGCTCACCCAACCGACGCGCCAGCGTCAGCAGCTCCAGCGTGGGCTTACGGACCGCACCATCCACATGATCGACAAACACCAGAACTTCAGCCATGACTTCAATCTCCTGCAGATCGAGACGGAACAACGAGAAACGAACGGGATCAGATGAACTTCTGGCCGGCCAGGAACCCGGCCAGCGCCTTACCGCCCTCGCCCTCGTCCTTCACGATCGTGCCCGCCGTACG
>NZ_JBVHOQ010000139.1:0-1297 GCF_055568375.1 Streptomyces sp. NPDC026062 | reverse complement strand
GCTTCGGCGACGTTGGTGATGACGGGCATGTTGTGGGGTCCGGCGACGAGTGGGTTGAGGGTGAGGGTGGGCCATTGGGGGAGGCCGATGGTGATGGGTCGGGCGGCCCATTGGGCGGTGGTGTGGTCCTGGCAGACGATGAGGAGCAGGACGGGCATCGCGCCGTACTTGTTGTGGAGGTAGCTGACGTAGTAGGGCCAGCTGGTGGTCTTGCGGGGGTCTTTCCTGCCTTGGGCTTCGATGGCGAGGAGGAAGGGGCCGTTGTGTTGGGTGTCGATGCGCAGGAGGGTGTCGACGCGGCGTTCGACGGGGCTGTTCTCGGTGAGGTCGGTGGGCAGGACGGTCGCGGAGGTGGGTGGCGGGATGTTGACGCCGAGGACTTCGGAGACGCGGGAGAAGAGGCCGGGGTACTCCTGGAAGATGCGGTGCATTGCTTCGTGGGGTGAGCTGACCATGTGGGTCCGTTCAGGGGGTGTGGGTGGTTGAGCGGGTGTGGGTGTGGGTGCGGCAGTCGCGGCAGTGGCCGGGGTGGGGGGCGCGGAAGGCGCGGTCGCAGGTGTCGCAGTTCTGGAGGGGGATGGTGAGGGGTTTGCGGCGGGGTGGGGGTGTGAGGGCTGTGGTGCCGGGGAGTGGGGGTGGCAGGAGGGTGGTGATGCGGTGGCGGATGAATTTGGCGGGGTGTTTGACGGGTGCGGGGAGGTCGGTGGTGAGGGCGTGGCGGATGGTGTCGGGGTGGGTGTCACGTTCGAGCCAGGTGGCGATGGCGGGGGTGAGGGTGGTGATGTCGCTCTCGGAGAGGGTGAGTTGGGGTGCGTGGCGGCGTAGGTCGGCGAGGACGGCTGTGGCGGTCCGGAGTAGTTCGTCGGTGGGTGTGTGGGGTCGGGGGAGTGGTGGGGGCGGGGTCCTGGGGGCGGTGGGCGGCGGTACGTGGACCGGCGGAGGTGGCGGGGTGGGTGCGGGCGTCGGCGGCTGCTCTCGGGGTGCTTCGGCGGGCGACACTGGCGACGCGGGCGGCGGTGGCGCGGGGGCCGGGATCGGGGGTTTGCTGCGGGGCATCCGTTTTGGTGCGGCGGTGACAGTCGGGGGCGTAGTGGTGGCGCGGGGCTGGTTGTAGGAGGTGGTGCGGGTGGTGACGCGGCCGCTGGGGAGGCGTACGCGGCTGCGGTGGAGGTAGCCCTCGGCTTCGAGTTCGTGCAGGGCGGCGGTGATGCGGGCTTCGCTTTCCGGGAAGCGTTCGGTGAGGGTTTTGATGCCGACCTTGGCTCCGGCGGGCAGGGACTGGATGTGTGCGGCGAGC
>NZ_JBVHOQ010000138.1:0-1342 GCF_055568375.1 Streptomyces sp. NPDC026062 | reverse complement strand
GGCGGATCTTCCGCAGGTCCCGATGCAGCCCCAACCGCATGACGTCAATCGCCAAGGCCATCCTCACACTGGAGCGGCAACGCTGAAGAAGCTCAGTAAGTTCAGTTTCTTCACGCGGGCTTGGCGTCGCTGGTAGCTGACCTGATGCGCTCTCAAGTCGCCAAGCTCCGTGCTCCCAGCCCGTGTTTATGCAAAGACGCGCATAGTCGCGTTCCTGCATAGACGGCTCACCCGCCCCGCTCGTACTGTCGTGACGACCGGCCCGCAAGGGGCCCGTAGCAGGGGGTTCGCAGCTATGGCTCGTGAGGAACTGACTCGACTGACCGGCAACGGGAACGGGAACTGCAACAACGACGACTGCCCGAACGTCTACCGCACCGCGTCCGGCTCGTTCGTGGTCCAGGGGGACGTTTCCAAGGCGTTCACCGCACCGGACGGCGAAGGGCTCGTTGAGATCCCCGAGGAGACCTTGAGGGAGGCTTTCCGTGCTCTTGGATGGTGAAGCCTGGACGGCCAAGGTTCAGGGCTTCAAACAGGAAGCGTGGCGACTCGAAACCCTTCCCGTCTACAGGGTGCCGAGTGAGGACGGAGATATCCGGGACTTCCTGGCCGGGCAACGACTTGACCCCGAGAACTACTCCTCCGGTTACACAGCGGGCCTGAAAAAGATCAGGGCAGAGGGGAAGTCCAAAGGGCGGGTCCACATCGTCAGGCAGCCGCTCACGGACTATCTCCGCTTTGAGTTCATGTACTACGACGTTCACTCACGGGCCGGGGATGACATCCGCATCCTGGACGTAACAGAAAGGCCCAACCCCCTTGAAGGGGTTCAGGACTTCTGGCTTTTCGACCGTTCGGAAGTCGTCCTCATGAACTATGCGGAGGACGGCACCCAGGCCGGCCGGGAAATTTACGACGGCGACCCAGCACCGTACATCGAATACCAGCGGATTGCCCTCGCGGAATCCGTGCCGTTCAGGGAGTACATCAACGGTGGCCATCGAGCCTGACGAGCTAGACCAGTCGGGGCGTGAACTCGCGGCCATGCTTAAGCACCTTCGCAAGCAAGCCGGGCTCTCAGGGGTCCGGCTTGCTGCACGTTGCAACATGTCCCAATCCAAGATCAGCCGGATTGAGGGCAACAAATCCCGCCCGTCACTCCTGGACGTTGAACAGATTCTTCGGGGCCTTGAAGCTTCCCCCGCCATAGCAGCTGAGGTCATGGCCCTGGCCAGGATTGCCCAGACTGAGCCTTTTTCAACCTGGCTGTGGCGGTGAGGTGTTGGAGGTTGCCGGCTGTACGGAACGACGAAGCTCCTGGTAGACGAGTTCTCGACCAAGA
>NZ_JBVHOQ010000137.1:0-1350 GCF_055568375.1 Streptomyces sp. NPDC026062 | reverse complement strand
TGGGTGTGCTGAAGGCGGGGGCTGCGTATCTGCCGGTTGATCCGGCGTATCCGGCTGAGCGGGTGGAGTTCGTGCTCGCGGACGCGGGTGTGGGTGTGGTGGTGACGTCCGGGGCGGTGGCCGGTGTGCTGCCGCAGGGTGTGCAGCGGGTCGTTCTCGATGATCCGGCGACGGTGGGTGGGCTGGCGGATGCTGAGGCTTGCGCGTTGTCGGTGGTGGAGCGTGGTGGTGCGTTGTCGGCTGGGGGTGCGGCGTATGTGATTTATACGTCGGGGTCGACGGGGCGTCCGAAGGGTGTGGTGGTGTCGCATGGGAATGTGGCGCGGCTGTTCGGGGCGACGCGGGAGTGGTTCGGGTTCGGGCCGGGTGATGTGTGGTCGTGGTTCCACTCGTTCGCGTTCGACTTCTCGGTGTGGGAGTTGTGGGGTGCGCTGCTGTATGGCGGGCGTGTGGTGGTGGTGCCGTTCGAGGTGTCGCGTTCGCCGCGGGAGTTTTTGCGGTTGTTGGTGCGGGAGCGGGTGACTGTTCTCAGTCAGACGCCGTCGGCGTTCTATCAGCTGATTGCGGCTGAGGGGTTGGAGCCGGAGCTGGGTCGGGAGCTGGTGCTTCGGACGGTTGTGTTCGGTGGTGAGGCGCTGGATCCGGGTCGGCTTGCGCAGTGGTACGGGCGTCATGGTGAGGATGCGCCGCGGCTGGTGAATATGTATGGGATCACGGAGACGACGGTGCATGTGTCGTATGCGCCGTTGGGTGTCGGGGCGGCTGGTGTGGGTGCGCCGAGTGTGATCGGTCGGGGGATTGCTGATCTGCGGCTGTTTGTGCTGGATGGGCGTTTGGAGCCGGTGCCGGTCGGGGTTGCGGGTGAGTTGTATGTGGCGGGTGCGGGTGTGGCCCGGGGTTATCTGGGGCGTGCGGGGCTGACGTCGGGGCGGTTTGTGGCGTCGCGGTTCGGTGGGCCGGGTGAGCGGATGTATCGCACGGGTGATGTGGTGCGGTGGTCTGCGGGTGGTGAGCTGGAGTTTGTCGGCCGGGCGGATGATCAGGTGAAGGTGCGGGGTTTCCGTATCGAGACCGGTGAGGTCGAGGCGGTTGTGGTCGCGCATCCGCTGGTTGCCCAGGGTGCGGTGGTGGTTCGTGAGGACGCTGCCGGTGACAGGCGTCTGGTGGCGTATGTGGTGCCGGCCGGTGAGGTGGATCGTGGTGGGCTGACGCGGGATGTGCGTGGGTTCACGGGCTCGCGTCTGCCGGAGTACATGGTCCCGGCCGCGGTCGTGGTGCTGGACGAGCTGCCGTTGACGGTGAACGGGAAGCTCGACCGCAAGGCCCTGCCCGCACCCGAGTACACCACCA
>NZ_JBVHOQ010000136.1:0-1376 GCF_055568375.1 Streptomyces sp. NPDC026062 | reverse complement strand
GACAGCGCCAGCCCCACATCGTCACCAGCTACTTCAAAGCCCCGCACGTCCGATACGTCCTCGACGAGTGAACCCAATGAGTTTCTGATCAATAGGTGGAGACGTCCTTGCGGAACAGGTCGAGCTCCTGGAGCTTGACCTTGTCTTCCTCCTCGATCGCCCGCGCGTAGCGGCGCCGGAAGTCGTGCTGCGCCGGGCTGATCGCAGCCGAGAGAGCGTTGTTGCCCTTCCGCGTCACCCATAGTTCGGCGACCTTGCGGACATCGTCCTCGGTGTAGATCCCGGCCTGGGCAAGCTTGTTGGCCAAGTGCACGACGACATACGGGTCGGTCTCGGTCTCCAGAGTCGCGTTCTTGAAGTAAGGCTCGAAGGCCGTCCTGATGTCCTCGGGCTTATTGGCGAAGTCGATGACGAACGTCTTGCGCTTCTGCTCCCCGCCAGCAGTGCGGTGGGTGCGGTTGAGGCGCGAGAGCGTTTGCACCGCGGTGACCCCCGACAGCTTCTTGTCGACGTACATCGCCGAAAGCAGAGGCTGGTCGAAGCCGGTCTGGAACTTGTTGGCGACCAGCATGATCTTGTAAGTGTCGCCCTTGAACGCGGCCGCCAGATCAGCCCCGGCCCCGGGGTTCATGTTGGCCTCGGTAAATTCGTCGTCCTTCGACGGCTGCGGGCCCCAGTCGCTGTGCCAGGTCTCGTCCTCGGGCATGGTCAACCCGCCCGAAAAGGCGACCAGAGTACGGTAGTTGTACGAGGCGTCCTCGGCGCGGCGCTTAGCGATGTAGGCGCCAACTTGTACTTCACCGCGGACTTGCGGGAGTCGGTCACCACCATGGCCTTCGCCTTGCCTTCGAGGAGGTAGGCGACGTTCGCGTGGAAGTGCTCGACGACGATCTGCACCTTCTGGCTGACGTTCGTCGGGTGGAGCTGAACCCAACTCATCAGCCCCTTGCGGGCGGCAGCCTCCTCGACCTCGCCTCCGTCACCGGCCTCGGCCTTGCCGGCAATCTGCAGCGCGGTGTCGTAGGACTGGTAGCCCTTGAGCACGTCGAGGATGTAGCCCTCCTCAATCGCCTGCTTCATCGAGTACAGGTGGAACTCGCGCGGCTTGCCATCGGGGCCGTGGCGGCCGAACAGTTCGAGAGTCTTGTTCTTCGGCGTTGCAGTGAACGCAAAGTAGGAGATGTTCTCCGATTCGGCCCGCTCGGTCATCTCCGAGGCCAGCACCGACTCCACATCGACATCCCCGCCCTCCTCGATCTCCTTCAGCTCCTCGGCCGTCAATGAGCCTTTTTCAACCTGGCTGTGGCGGTGAGGTGTTGGAGGTTGCCGGCTGTACGGAACGACGAAGCTCCTGGTAGACGGGTTCTCGACCAAGA
>NZ_JBVHOQ010000135.1:0-1379 GCF_055568375.1 Streptomyces sp. NPDC026062 | reverse complement strand
ACATCCACCGCGCTCAGCGACCGGTCCGCACCACCCTCCAGCGCCTGCTCCAACGCGGACACCAGACCCTCAACGGCCGTACCAACCATCACCGCCACGGCGTCTACGTCGATCGGAGCAACCGCGTCCACCATCAGCCCCAGCCCGTCACCGTCATCGTCGACGGCGATGGTCAGCGGGTAGTTGGTGCGCTCACGGACGAACACCACGCCGATGCCGTCGGAGATCTCCGCCATTTCGCGGCTGAGGACGACGTTGTGGCGGTAGTTGAACATCGAGGTGAACAGGGGTGCGTCGCCCGGCACGCCACTGGCCTGCTGCGCCAGCGCCAGTGGCGCGTGCTCGTGCTCCAGCAGACCCGCGAGCTGGTCACGCATCGTCGTGACTGCCGACACCACGGTGGTCTCGTCCACCCGCAGCCGCACCGGCAGCGTGTTCATGAAGGGACCGGGCACGTCCGCACCGGCGCCGGTGTTCATGCGTCCGAACAGGACCGTGCCGAACACGACGTCGTCCCGGCCACTGAGCGCACCCAGCACCCGCGCCCACGCCACATGCATCACCGTGGCCGGGCTCGCCCCCAGCCGCTGCGCCACCTCACGCAGCCGCGCCTCGACATCCGGCGCGATGTCGCGCCGGATCTGGGCCGCGTCCATGCCGTCCCCGTGGGCGTCCACCAGGCCGTACGGTGCGGTGGGCTCGTCCACATCACCGAGCAAGTCGGCGAAGAACGCCTCGTGCTCGCCGCTGTCCTGCTGAGCGCGCGCCTGCACCACGAAGTCGCGGAACGGCATCGGCTCCGGCAGCTCGGCAACCCGCCCGGCGAGGATGGTCCGAGCTTCGTCGAGAAGCAGTTCCAGGGTCGTGTGGTCCTGCACCATGTGGTGCATCCGCAGCAGCGCCAGCCACCGGTTGCCTGCTGCGGCAGCGACGTGGAGTCCGAGCAGAGGGGCCCGGCCCAGGTTCATCGACAGGCCGCCGGCGGCCAGCAACTGCTCGGCCGGCTCGTCACCGTGCGGGTCGAGTCCGAACTCCTCGACGGGGAGCTCGGCGTGCCGCCACACCACCTGCACCGGTTCGCGCAGGCCTTCCCACACGATGGCCGTGCGGAAGGTGTCGTGGCGGTCCAGGACCTGCTGCAACGCGCCGGTGAACGCGTCGAGCCGTTCGCGGCTGTCGAACTCCAGCACCGTCGGCAGCACATACGCGTCCTCGCCGCCGTCGGCGAGGAGATGGTGGAAGAGCAGACCCTCCTGCAGCGGCGCCAGCGGATAGACGTCTGCCACGTTCGCCGCGCCGCCCTCGACGGTGGCGACGACCCGCTCGACCTCCTCGGCGGTCAGCTCCACCAGCGGCAGCATCTCCGGCGTGATCGCCCG
>NZ_JBVHOQ010000134.1:0-1379 GCF_055568375.1 Streptomyces sp. NPDC026062 | reverse complement strand
GGACACTGTTGGCCAATGCCTCTTCGTCGTGACGTCGGCCTGATCCATCTCGTTGGTGGGTCAGGCCGACGTTGTGTTTGGGGTGGGTGGATGTCGTTGCGTCCTGGTGTGCCTGGCGAGGTGCCGGAGGAGACGGTCAGGGTGGCTCGTGCGGCCTTCCCGAAGGGGTGCTTGGCAGTCCGGGTGCGAGATGTGCTCGGGCCGGTCTTCACCGATGCGGAGTTTGCGAGTCTTTTCTCGGGCCGGGGGCGGCCTGCGGCGTCGCCGGGCAGGTTGGCAATGGTGCTGGTGTTGCAGTTCGCCGAAGGCATGTCGGACCGACAGGCCGCGCACGCCGTGCGGTCCAGGATCGACTGGAAGTACGCGCTCGGGCTGGAGCTCACTGATCCGGGCTTCGACTTCTCCGTGCTGAGCGAGTTCCGTGGCCGGCTCATCGCCGGGGGTGGCGAGGGCAGGGTGCTGGACGCGGTCCTGGAGAGTGTTTCGGCGGCCGGGCTGCTCAAGGCCGGCGGGCGGCAGCGCAGTGACGCCACTCATGTGCTGGCGGCGGTGCGGGAGGTGAACCGGCTGGAGTCCGTGGTCGAAACGCTGCGGGCGGCGCTGAATGCGCTGGCGGCTGCGGCTCCGCAGTGGCTGGCCGAGCGGACGCCTCCGGAGTGGTTCGACCGGTACTCGGCCCGCCCGGAAGACACGAAGTTCCCCAGCCGCTGGGCTGCCCGGCTCAGCCAGGCCGAGCAGGTCGGCCATGACGGCATGACGCTCCTGCAAGCTGTGTGGTCCGTTGATGCACCCGATTGGCTGCGGGAGCTTCCGGTGGTGGAGTTCTTGCGGCAGATGTGGGTGCAGGAATACCAGGTCAGGGACGGTGAGACGGTCTGGCGCAAGCCGAAGGACTGCCCGCCGGGGCAGTTACGGGTCCGCTCGGTCCACGACCCCGACGCCCGCAACGGTGCCAAACGCGACCGGGCCTGGTGCGGCTACAAGGTTCATCTGACCGAGACCTGCGAACCCGACGCCCCACACCTGATCACCGAGGTCATCACCACCACCGCTGCCACTGCCGACGTCCAGGTCACCGACAAGATCCACGACGGTCTCGCCCGCCGGGACCTGTTGCCGGATGTCCACCTGGTCGATGCCGGCTACATCGACGCCGCACATCTGGTCGCCGCCCGCCGTGACCACGGCATAGAACTGGTGGGGCCGGCCAGTGCCAACACCGGCTGGCAGGCCGCCGCGGACAACGGCTACAGCATCGACGACTTCACCGTCGACTGGGACAACACGCAGGTGACCTGCCCGAACGGCAGGACCAGCACACAGTGGCAGCACGACGGGCGACGCTCGTCAGGCCCCGTGATCCGCGCCAGGTTCTCACC
>NZ_JBVHOQ010000133.1:0-1382 GCF_055568375.1 Streptomyces sp. NPDC026062 | reverse complement strand
GAACACCTCCCTCAACGGCACGGGGCCCTGTCCGTTGCCCATCCCGACCTCACACCGGCCCGTCACCTGATCAGTGGCCACACTGAAAATGCTCACTCACACACCGTCAACGAGCCTGAATCCAAAGCGTTTCGGATCAATAGGAGGGTTCCTACCTTCTGTCCTTTAGGGGGAGGGATGATCTCGGCTTTGGAATTCGAGTACCCCGAAGAGGCCAGAAGGGCCGACCATTCCTCTGGGGTGTAGTCCCACCTGGTTACTGCCCTGGCCTCTCTCAGGGTGCCGACCGGTTCCGAGCCGGCCGAGGGGGGCTTGTGGGAGAAGGCCAGCACCCCACCAGGGGAAAGCCGCTTCCGGATCAGAGGGAGGAGCTGTTCAGGGGCCGTGAACCAGACAGGCCCGAAGACGGACAGGACCACATCGAGGGGGCCGTCTGTGCGGCACAGGTAGTCGGTCACCTCTGCCGTATGGAAGGTGAGGCCGGGGAGGTGGCCCCATCGCGCTACGGCCTTCTCACGTTGGCTGGGGGCGATGTCCACGCCGATGCACTCGGCCCCGAACGTGGAGAGATGGGCAAGGTTGCATCCCGTGCCGCAGCCCAACTCCAGAACGGTCCGGCCTTGAAGTTCTCCGAGGATCGATTCATCAGGGCCGTGGTCGGCGTACTGCGTCCAGTTCAACCACGTCTTGGCCCCGGAAGCGTTGGCGTCCCTCCGTGGCGTCCGTCCCTGGGCGTACCGCTCCCAGGCGTCAACGACCTCCATACAGAACCTTTCCTCATGGCGGCAACTCCCCCCGTCTCCGGGGGGAGTTGCCACGGTCCGTGCGGTGTTACTTCCCGCTGTTGGGGCTGTCGGTGCACCCGGCGTGGCACTGGGAGCAGTCGGCCGCGTCCTTCATGGTCCACAGCTCCGGGTCGATCTCGAAGCCGGAAGCCTTGATGGCCTTGACCGTGTCCCGCAGGGCGGGGGGCTCCCCGGCTCCCTCTCCGGGCAGGTGCGGGACGTGGTGGATGTAGCGTCCCGCGTGCTGGTCGCAGAACGCCATGTAGTTGACCGAGTCGAGCACGAACGAGTGGACGCCCAGGTCCACGGCCTGGGAGGGCCCCATGCGCGTCTCGGGGCACTCGGCTGAGGTCACCAGGTAGGCGACGGCCTGACCGAAGATGCGCTCAGCCAGGTCACGTCCCATGACGTGATCCCGCATGATCAGCCGGACTTCCCTGTCCCACACCTGGATGGGGACGAGACTCCGGGGGTCTCGGACCTGTACCGCTGTTGCCATCAGTGAGCCTCTTCGAGTTGGCCCCCGATCGGGTGATGGGCCGTGAAGTGCAACGAGCGAGGCCCCCGGGCTGTTGATCGAGATGTCTGACGTCTCAA
>NZ_JBVHOQ010000132.1:0-1406 GCF_055568375.1 Streptomyces sp. NPDC026062 | reverse complement strand
CACCTCCCTCAACGGCACGGGGCCCTGTCCGTTGCCCATCCCGACCTCACACCGGCCCGTCACCTGATCAGTGGCCACACTGAAAATGCTCAGTGGCCACACTGAAAATGCTCACTGACCGAACCGAAGATCCCCGCCGGCTTTCTCCTGCCCGGCGAAGCCCCGGACACCGTAGCCGAGCACGTCTTCAACACCCGGCGCGAGCACGCCCAGCTCGTCATGATGGAGACTCCGCGCAAGCCATCGGCCCATGGCGCGGCGCCCGCGACGTCATGACCACCTTCCACGGCACAGCCCTGACGCTGCCCAAGCCCATCCGCTCCGGCCCCGGACCCGCCGCCGAAGTCAGCCGTCGGCTCTCCCTCGTCGGCTCTCCCTCGCCGAGGCTCCCTTGCACCTCACGGGCACCGACACCCTCACCACCGGACTCGGACCGGTCGAACACCCCGACGCCGCCCTGTGCCGAACCAACGGCGGCGCCATGCGCGAAGTTTTGCGACTTCTTGAAGCAGGACACCGCGTAGTGCTGACCGGGGGAGACGCATCGCCGCGCACTCGCTCGCTCGCCGACGGCCTCAGGGCGGGGCCGCGTGCCCCCACCCCGGACTTCTCCTCTTCTTCCCTGCCCGGGGCGACCCGCAGGACTGCAAGGCCCGACTCGCCTACGCCGCCGTCACCCGGGCTCGTCAACAGCTCGGCCTCGGCGGCCTGTCATGGACGGACGGGGAGACCGCCCGGGTCCACCGGTACCGCAGCAGCCCGACGGTGCCGACCAGGTCGTCCACCGCCCTCCGCTGCCGGCGGCGGGGGCCGGCAGCGGAGGGCGGTGAGTTCGTGCGGCAGCCGGCCGGGGGCGCGCCGGGCAGTCGGGAGTGAACCGCCGCCGTTATCGCGTGGAACACCGCCGCGGTCTCCCCGGCCAGGCCGGCGCGGGTGACGTTTGCCAAGTGCTTCGCGAACGCCGCACTCCGGCAAGGCAGTCCGGCCGAGTTTTCGTCACCCCTTCCGGGCAGATGGGTGATCACCCCTTCCGGGCAGGAGGGTGATCACCCCCGCCGAAAGGGAGCGGGCGATGCCGGCCATCACGTTCACCGTGCCGCCCCGGGCGAGCGCGCCGGCCCCCAACCGGGTCGCGCGCTGCCCGACGAACGGCTCCAGTCGGCGCGGCGGTAGGGCCGCCAGGATTGAATGCCGGCCGAGGCCCGAAGAATTCTCGATTGCGCTGTACGCATTCCGCCCCGAGCGGCGATTTCGCCTCGACGGGAACGGCGGCTTCCATGTCGTCCCAACGGCCCGATAAGGGGTGAGCGCGCTATTGATCAGAAACTCATTGGGTTCACTCGTCGAGGACGTATCGGACGTGCGGGGCTTTGAAGTAGCCGGTGACGATGTGGGGCTGGCGCTGT
>NZ_JBVHOQ010000131.1:0-1417 GCF_055568375.1 Streptomyces sp. NPDC026062 | reverse complement strand
AACACAGTGGACGCGAGCAACTGAGGACAAGCCCTCGGCCTATTAGTACCAGTCAGCTCCACCCGTTACCGGGCTTCCACATCTGGCCTATCAACCCAGTCGTCTACTGGGAGCCTTAACCCTTCAAGAGGGTGGGAATACTCATCTCGAAGCAGGCTTCCCGCTTAGATGCTTTCAGCGGTTATCCTTTCCGAACGTAGCCAACCAGCCATGCCCTTGGCAGGACAACTGGCACACCAGAGGTTCGTCCGTCCCGGTCCTCTCGTACTAGGGACAGCCCTTCTCAATATTCCTACGCGCACAGCGGATAGGGACCGAACTGTCTCACGACGTTCTAAACCCAGCTCGCGTACCGCTTTAATGGGCGAACAGCCCAACCCTTGGGACCGACTCCAGCCCCAGGATGCGACGAGCCGACATCGAGGTGCCAAACCATCCCGTCGATATGGACTCTTGGGGAAGATCAGCCTGTTATCCCCGGGGTACCTTTTATCCGTTGAGCGACAGCGCTTCCACAAGCCACTGCCGGATCACTAGTCCCGACTTTCGTCCCTGCTCGACCCGTCGGTCTCACAGTCAAGCTCCCTTGTGCACTTACACTCAACACCTGATTGCCAACCAGGCTGAGGGAACCTTTGGGCGCCTCCGTTACTCTTTAGGAGGCAACCGCCCCAGTTAAACTACCCATCAGACACTGTCCCTGATCCGGATCACGGACCCAGGTTAGACATCCAGCACGACCAGAGTGGTATTTCAACGACGACTCCACAACCACTGGCGTGGCCGCTTCAAAGTCTCCCACCTATCCTACACAAGCCGAACCGAACACCAATATCAAACTATAGTAAAGGTCCCGGGGTCTTTCCGTCCTGCTGCGCGAAACGAGCATCTTTACTCGTAGTGCAATTTCACCGGGCCTATGGTTGAGACAGTCGAGAAGTCGTTACGCCATTCGTGCAGGTCGGAACTTACCCGACAAGGAATTTCGCTACCTTAGGATGGTTATAGTTACCACCGCCGTTTACTGGCGCTTAAGTTCTCAGCTTCGCCGACCCGAAAGTCAGCTAACCGGTCCCCTTAACGTTCCAGCACCGGGCAGGCGTCAGTCCGTATACATCGCCTTACGGCTTCGCACGGACCTGTGTTTTTAGTAAACAGTCGCTTCTCGCTGGTCTCTGCGGCCACCCCCAGCTCATGGAGCAAATCCAATCACCAGTGATGGCCCCCCTTCTCCCGAAGTTACGGGGGCATTTTGCCGAGTTCCTTAACCATAGTTCACCCGAACGCCTCGGTATTCTCTACCTGACCACCTGAGTCGGTTTAGGGTACGGGCCGCCATGAAACTCGCTAGAGGCTTTTCTCGACAGCATAGGATCATCCACTTCACCACAATCGGCTCGGCATCAGGTCTCAGCCT
>NZ_JBVHOQ010000130.1:0-1440 GCF_055568375.1 Streptomyces sp. NPDC026062 | reverse complement strand
ACGACGTAGGCGACCAGCCGCTTGTCACCCGGGATGTCCTCACGGGCGATCACCGCCGCCTGAGCCACCCACGGATGCGCGGCCACAACACTCTGGATCTCACCCGGCTCGATACGGAACCCACGGATCTTCACCTGCTCGTCCGCCCGGCCCAGATACTCCAACCGGCCATCAGCATCCCAGCGGACCAGATCCCCAGTGCGATACAACCGCTCACCCGGCCCACCGAACGGACTGGCCACGAACCGCTCCGCCGTCAGACCAGCCCGGCCCACATACCCCCGTGCCAGCTGCACACCCGCCAGATACAACTCACCCGCAACCCCCGGAGCCACCACAGACAAACCCCGGTCCAGCACATACACCCGCGTATTGGCCACCGGCACACCGATCGGCACCACCGGCTCACCCCGACGACACCACCACGCCGTCACATCCACCGACGCCTCCGTCGGCCCATACAAATTGTGCAACTCCACACCATCACCCAGGACCTCGAAGAACCGATCCCGCAACGACACCGCCAACGCCTCACCCGAACACACCACCCGAACAAGACCCCGGCACGAAACCGCCGACGACTCCCCCAGGAACGCCTCCAGCATCGACGGCACAAAATGCACCGTCGAAACCCCCTGCGACGCAATCAACCCCGCCACATACGCCGGATCACGATGACCCCCCGGACGGGCCACCACCAGCACCCCGCCCTCCAACAACGGCCAGAAGAACTCCCACACCGACACATCGAAACCAAACGGCGTCTTCTGCAGCACCCGCTCACCCGGCACCAGACCGAACCGCGACTGCATCCACACCAAACGGTTCACGATCCCGGCATGCGACACCACCACACCCTTCGGCCGCCCCGTCGACCCCGACGTGAACAACACATACGCCGCCAGCCCACCCGACAACGCACCACCACGCTCCACCACCGACAACGCGCAAGCCTCAACACCCGCCAGCTCACCCACCGTCGCCGGATCATCCAGCACCAGCACCCGCCGGCCCCCCGGCACCACCGCCCCCACATCCCGGCAGGTCACCACCACATCCGCACCCGCGTCCGCGAGCATGAACTCCACCCGCTCAACCGGAAGCTCCGGATCAACCGGCAGATACGCAGCCCCCGCCTTCAGCACACCCAGCAACGCCACCACCAGATCGACACCACGCTCCAGGCACACCCCCACCACGGACTCCAGACCCACACCCCGGGCCACCAACAACCGCGCCAGACGATTCGCACGCGCATCCAACTCCGCATACGACACCTCAACACCCTCGAACACCACAGCAACCGCACCCGGCATCCGCGCCACCCGCGCCTCGAACAACTCCGGCACAGTGACCCGCGGCATCTCAACCGCCGTGTCGTTCCACTCCACCAGAACCCGGCGCCGCTCAGCCTCACCCAGCACATCCACCGCGCTCAGC
>NZ_JBVHOQ010000129.1:0-1454 GCF_055568375.1 Streptomyces sp. NPDC026062 | reverse complement strand
TGAAGCTCCTATTGCTGTCAAGCGGTCTGGAGCCAGTCGCGGTAGGCAAGGGCGAGGTCGTCGTCTCTGCTGAGTCCTCTTTCGAGCCTGGAGATGGCGGTTGGCCAGATGCCGAAGTGCTGGGCAGCGGCGGTGAGGGTGATGTTCTTTGTCTGTCGCAGGGGCCGCAGGTCATCGATGCCGGGCGCAGTCACCGTGGTGGTCAGACAGCGGAATATCTCCCGCGCGATGGCTCGTTTCAGCATCCGGATGATCTCTTTCTTCGTTCGTCCGGCAGCGGTTTGCCGTGCGACGTATTCGCGGGTCCTGGCGTCGCTGGACATGCGGACCAGCGCGATGCGGTAGAGCGCGGCGTTGGCGGCCCGGTCGCCGCCCCGGGACAAGCGGTGACGGTTGGTCCTACCGCTGGAGGCGGGGACCGGAGCGGCTCCGCAGAGAGCCGCGAAGGACGCCTCGGTCCGCATCCGCTCAGGATTGCCTCCCGCGGTGATCAGCAGCTGTGCCGCGGTGTCAGGGCCGACTCCGTGGGCGGCCCGCAGTCCCGGGTTGCCTGCGGTGGTCTCGGCGTCCAGGGCCCGGGTCAGCAACTCGTGCTCGGCGGTGAGGTCTTTGACACGGCGGGCGAGAGTCTTCAGCGCGGTAAGGACGGCGACGTGGAGCGCGTCGCCGGCCGGCCTCAGCCGGGCCAGGGTCTCGGTGCGGTCCGCTCCCTTGAGCTGCCCGTATTTCCCGCGGACGGTCTCTGGGGCACTGATGAGGACGTGGCCGATCTGGTTGAGTGCGGCGGTGCGGGCCTTGACCGCCGAGCGGGCGGCGTTGCGCAGGGCGCGTATCCCGGCGACCGAGTCGTCCTTGGGGGCGCTGTCGGCTCGTCCGGACAGGGCGGCGCGGGCGGCGGCGTAGGCGTCGATCGGGTCCGACTTGCCGGTGCGGCGGCGTTCGGCCCTGTCGGGCCGGTTGACCTCGATGACCCGGTGTCCCTGGGAGCGGGCGGTCCGGGCGAAGCCGGCTCCGTATGAGGAGGTGCCTTCCACACCGATCGCGATCACATGGCCGTGTGCGGTCAGAAAAGCCAGGGCTGCTGCGTATCCGGCGGCGGTGGTGGCGAATTCGGCGTCCGCGAGATGGCCGCCGTTGTCGCTGATGACAGCGACATGGACCGTGTCGGCGTGGGAATCGACTCCGCCGAACACATGCTGGTCCGCAGTGTGCTCCGTGACCCTCGATGTCATGCTGATAATGCCTTCCAACCGGAGGTGGGCACCGGCCGGGTGGCGCAGACAGGACATTGAAGGGGCTTCTGGCCAAGCTCCTATCAGGTCATGTTCCGCCCGGCCGGAGCCGTGAGGAAAGGTCCCGGCGGCTGGACAGTACAACCGGAAGACAGCCCAGCAGGGCGTCAGTCAGACCCAGAGCCACAGCCACCGGAACCTCAGTATCAGCATCAATGTCAG
>NZ_JBVHOQ010000128.1:0-1475 GCF_055568375.1 Streptomyces sp. NPDC026062 | reverse complement strand
CGCGAGGAGATCCTGTGCGCGGCGTTCGCCGAGGTCCTCGGCGTCGACACCGTCGGCGTCGACGACAGCTTCTTCGCCCTCGGCGGCCATTCGCTCCTCGCCGTACGCCTGGTGAGCCGGGTGCGGTCGGTGCTCGGGGTCGAGCTGTCGCTGCGCACCCTGTTCGAAGCGCCCACCGTGGCGGGACTTGCGGCTCGCATCGATGGCGCCGACCAAGCACGGACCGCGCTCACAGTGAGGCCGCGCCCGGAACGCCTTCCGCTGTCGTACGCGCAGCGCCGTCTGTGGTTCATCGGGCAGTTGGAAGGGCCGACTGCCACCTACAACCTTCCGACCGTGCTTCGCCTGACGGGCCAGGTGGACCGGGAAGCCCTCGGCGCCGCGCTGCGGGACGTGATCGCCCGCCACGAGGTGCTGCGGACGGTGTTCGCGACCGCCGACGGCGAGCCCTACCAGCACGTCCTGGACCACGAGGACCTGGACTGGAAACTGCTGGTCGGTGATGACGCCGTGGTGGACGTGGATGCTGCTGTGGCGGATGCGTCGCGGTATGCGTTCGACATCGCGTCGGAGATCCCTGTGCGGGCTTGGCTGTTCGGTGTCGCTCCGGATGAGCATGTGCTGGTTGTGGTGGTGCACCACATCGCCGGTGACGGCTGGTCGATGGGTCCGCTGGCGCGTGATGTGTCGGTGGCGTACGAGGCGCGGTGTGCGGGGCGTGCCCCCGAGTGGGAGCCGTTGCCGGTTCAGTACGCGGACTACGCGCTGTGGCAGCGTGAGCTGCTGGGCGACGAGAGCGATCCGGACAGTGTGCTGTCGCGTCAGGTCGCCTATTGGCGGGAGACGCTGGCCGGTGCGCCGGAGGAGCTGACGCTGCCCTACGACCGTCCGCGTCCGTCCGTGGCGAGTCACCGTGGGCACGGCGTTCCCTTCGACGTTCCCGCCGAGGTGCACGCACGTCTCGTGGAGGTGGCGCGCGCCGAGGGCGTGACCGTGGCCATGGTGCTCCAGGCCGCCCTCGCGGTCCTGCTGTCCCGGTTCGGCGCGGGCACCGATATCCCCATCGGATCGGCCAACGCGGGCCGCACCGACGAGGCCCTTGACGACCTGGTCGGGTTCTTCGTGAACACGCTCGTGCTGCGCGCGGACCTTTCCGGCGACCCGACGTTCCGCCATCTGCTCGCACGGGTGCGGGATACGGGTCTGTCTGGCATTGCCCACCAGGACGTGCCGTTCGAGCGTCTGGTGGAGGAGCTCGCCCCGACGCGTTCCCTGGCCCGGCACCCGCTGTTCCAGGTGATGCTCACCCTCCAGAACAACGCCGACGCTGTCGTGGACTTGCCCGGTGCCCGGGCACAAGGAGCCTCGGCCGGCACACCGGCGGCCAAGTTCGATCTCGAGTTCACCGTGGGTGAGGTGTTTGGTCCGGGTGGTGTGCCTGCGGGGTTGCGGGGTGCGGTGATCGCTGCGGTGGA
>NZ_JBVHOQ010000127.1:0-1503 GCF_055568375.1 Streptomyces sp. NPDC026062 | reverse complement strand
GCACAGTGACCCGCGGCATCTCAACCGCCGTGTCGTTCCACTCCACCAGAACCCGGCGCCGCTCAGCCTCACCCAGCACATCCACCGCGCTCAGCGACCGGTCCGCGCCACCCTCCAGCGCCTCCTCCAGCGCGGACACCAGACCCTCGACAGCCGTGCCCACCATCGCCAGCACAGCTTGCGCGTCGATCGGAGCAACAGCGTCCACCGTGAGGCGCAGGCTCTCGCCGTCGTCGTCGACAGACATGGTCAGGGGGTAGTTGGTGCGCTCACGGGAGAACAGCACCCCCATGCCCTCGCCGACCCCGGCGACATCCCGGCTGAGGCCGACGTTGTGGCGGTAGTTGAGCATCGAGGTGAACAGGGGCGCGTCGCCCTGCACACCACTGGCACGCTGCGCCAGAACAAGTGGCGCGTGCTCGTGCTCCAGCAGACCCGCCAGCTGGTCACGCATCGCCGCGACCGCCGACAGGGCGGTGGTCTCCTCCACCCTCATCCGCACCGGCAGGGTGTTCATGAAGGGACCGGGCACCCGGTCCGCACCAGCGCCGGCGTTCATGCGCCCGAACAGGACCGTGCCGAAGACCACGTCGTCCCGGCCACTGAGCGCACCCAGCACCCGCGCCCACGCCACATGCATCACCGTGGCCGGGCTCACACCCAGCCGCTGCGCCGCGTCGCGCAGTCGGCCCCCGAGAACCGACGGGACGTCCCGCCGTACCTCCGCCGAGTCCATGCCGTCTCCGTGGGCGTCCACCAGGCCGTACGGTGCGGTGGGCTCGTCGACGTCGCCCAGCAGCTCGGCGAAGTACCGCTCGTGCGCGGCCCGCTCCACCCCGTCACGCGCCTGCGCCACGAAGTTGCGGAACGGCAGCGGAGCAGGCAGCTCCTCCTCCCGGCCGGAGAGGAGCGTCTCGACCTCGCTCAGCAGGAGTTCCAGGCCCGTGTGGTCCTGGATCATGTGATGCACGCGGACCAGCAGCAGCCGGCGGCCGTCCGCGACAGCCGCCGCGTGCAGCGTCATCAACGGTGCCTGGCCCAAGTCCATCGACAGGCCACCGACGGCCAGCAGTCCCGCGACCGGGTCGGCGTCGTGCGGGTCGAGCTGTACCTCCTCGACGGGGAGCTCGGCGTGCCGCCACACCACCTGCACCGGCTCGCGCAGGCCTTCCCACACGATGGCCGTGCGCAGGATGTCGTGCCGGTCCATGACCTTCTGAAGCGCTCCGGCGAACGCGTCCAGCCGCTCACGGGAGTCGAACTCCAGCACCGTCGGCAGGACGTAGGCGTCCTCGCCGCCGTCGGCGAGGAGGTGGTGGAAGAGCAGACCCTCCTGGAGGGGGGCGAGGGGGTAGATGTCGGCGACGTTCGCCGCGCCGCCCTCGACGGTGGCGACGACCCGCTCGACCTCCTCGGCGGTCAGGTCCACCAGCGGCAGCATCTCCGGCGTGATCGCCCGCGCGCCCTCAGGAATGGCATGGGGCGGTACGACGACACTCTCCG
>NZ_JBVHOQ010000126.1:0-1544 GCF_055568375.1 Streptomyces sp. NPDC026062 | reverse complement strand
CGTTATGTTTTCCACGGCTCCGCAACGGGGCCGCTGGCCTCCGGGCCCGGCATGACTTGGTCCCCCTGTCCGAGATGACCTGGGGGGTGGTGTTCACCGGGCTCGGGGGTGTTCGTCGGAGACGCTGATCAGAGGTCCGGCCACCGTCCGGTCCGGCGCAACGCCGGGCGGTTCGCGGGCGGCAGGTCTGCATAACGTGGATGCGCGAGCACGACACCCGAGCCGAGGCCGGCACCGTCAACATCCTGGAAAGGGCGCGATGTTCGAGATCGAAGACGTGGGCGTGTTCCTCGGCCTGGACGTCGGCAAGTCCGCCCATCACGGCCACGGGCTGACTCCGGCAGGGAAGAAGGTCTTCGACAAGCCGTTGCCCAACAGCGAGCCGAGGCTGCGGGCCGTCTTCGACAAACTTGCCGCGAAGTTCGGAACCGTCCTGGTCATCGTGGACCAGCCCGCCTCGATCGGCGCCCTGCCACTGACCGTCGCCCGCGATGCCGGCTGCCGCGTCGCCTACCTGCCCGGCCTGGCGATGCGACGGATCGCCGACCTCTACCCCGGCGAGGCCAAGACCGACGCCCGCGACGCGGCCGTGATCGCGGACGCGGCCCGCACCATGCCACACACCCTGCGATCCCTGGAACTGACCGACGAGATCACCGCCGAACTCACCGTGCTCGTCGGTTTCGACCAGGACCTCGCCGCCGAGGCCACCCGCACCTCCAACCGGATACGCGGCCTGCTCACCCAGTTCCACCCCGGCCTCGAACGCGTCCTCGGCCCCCGCCTCGACCACCAGGCCATCACCTGGCTGCTGGAGCGCTACGGCTCCCCGGCCGCCCTGCGCAAGGCCGGCCGCCGCCGACTCGTCGAGCTGATCCGCCCGAAAGCCCCACGCATGGCTCAGCGGCTGATCGACGACGTCTTCGACGCGCTCGACGAACAGACCGTCGTCGTCCCGGGCACCGGCACCCTGGACATCGTCATCCCTTCCCTGGCCGCGTCCCTGGCCGCCGTCCACACCCAGCGACGGGCGATGGAAACGCAGATCAACACGCTTCTGGAGGCCCACCCTCTTTCCCCGGTCCTGACGTCGATGCCCGGCGTCGGCGTCAGGACCGCCGCCGTCCTGCTGGTCACCGTCGGCGACGGCACCAGCTTCCCCACCGCCGCCCACCTCGCCTCCTACGCCGGACTCGCACCCACCACCCGGCAGTCCGGGACCTCGATCCACGGCGAACACGCACCCCGCGGCGGCAACCGCCAGCTCAAACGGGCCATGTTCCTGTCCGCCTTCGCCTGCATGAACGCCGACCCCGCCTCCCGCGCCTACTACGACAAGCAACGAGCCCGCGGCAAGACCCACACCCAAGCTCTCCTCCGCCTCGCCCGCCAACGCATCAGCGTCCTGTTCGCCATGCTCCGCGACGGCACCTTCTACGAATCCCGGACACCGAAGGACATCGAGCTCGCCGCATAACCCCAACACCCCGAACCACACCAAACCCGACAGGGATACCTTGACGAAGGACATAGAGGCACCCCCC
>NZ_JBVHOQ010000125.1:0-1586 GCF_055568375.1 Streptomyces sp. NPDC026062 | reverse complement strand
AGCCAGTAGTGGTGGTGTTGGAAGGGGTAGGTGGGGAGGGGGGTGTGGGGTTGGGGTTGGGTGGGTTGGGTGGTGGGCCAGTTGATGGTGATGTTGTGGGTGTGTGCGTGGGTGAGTGTGGTGAGGATTTGGGTGTGGTTGCCGTGGTTGCGGCGGAGGGTGTGGTGGGTGGTGGCGGGGGTGTTGGTGGTTTCGATGGTGTGGGTGATGGGGGTGGTGAGGACGGGGTGGGGGCTGATTTCGATGTAGTGGGTGTGTCCGGTGTTGAGGAGGTGGGTGATGGTGGGGTGGAGTTGGACGGTGTTGCGGAGGTTGTCGTACCAGTATTGGGCGTTGAGGGTGGGGGTGGTGTTGGGGTGGGTGGTGGAGTGGAAGGGGATGGTGGGTGGTTGGGGGGTGATGTCGTTGAGTGTGGTGGTGAGTTGGTGGTGGAGGGGTTCGATGTGGGGGGAGTGTGAGGCGTAGTCGACGGGGATGGTTTTGGCGTCGATGCCTTGGTTCTGGTAGGTGGTGACGAGTTGGGTGAGGGTGTGGGTGTCGCCGGAGATGATGGTGTTGTGGGGTGAGTTGATGGCGGCGATGGCGGTGTTGGGGGGGAGGTTGGGCTGGATGTGGGTGTGGGGGAGGGGGATGGCGGCCATGGTGCCGGTTCCGCTGAGTTGGCGGAGGGCTTTGCTGCGGAGGGCGATGATTTTGGCTGCGTCGTTGAGGGTGAGGGCGCCGGCGATGTGGGCGGCGGCTATTTCGCCTTGGGAGTGGCCGACGACGGCGTGGGGGTGGACGCCGTGGTGCTGCCAGAGGCGGGCGAGGGCGACCATGATGCTGAAGAGGGCGGGTTGGAGGATGTCGACGTTGTTGAGGTCGGGGGTGCCGGGTTCGTTTTTCAGGGTGTTGATGAGGGACCAGCCGGTGTGGGGTTGGAGGGCTTGGTCGCAGGCGTGGAGGTGGTGGGCGAAGACGGGTGAGGTGTTGAGGAGTTCGAGGCCCATGTGGGTCCATTGGGTGCCTTGGCCGGGGAAGACGAAGACGGTTTTGCCGGGGGTGGTGGGGGTGTTCTGGGTGGTGAGGTGGGGGTTGGGGGTTTGGGTGGTGAGGTCGTGGAGTGCGGTGGTGGCTTGGGTGAGGGTGTGGGCGGTGATGCCGGCGCGGTGGGGGAAGTGGGTGCGGTTCATCAGGGTGTGGGCGATGGCCGCGGGGGTGAGGTGGGGGTGGGTTTCGATGTGGTGGAGGAGTTGGCGGGCCTGGTCGTGCAGGGCGGGTTCGGTTTTGGCGGAGAGGAGCCAGGTGAAGGGGGTGGGTTCGTTCTGGGGGAGCGGTGCGGGGGTGGGGGTTTCGGCTGGTGTGGGGGTGGGTGTGGGGGCTTGTTCGATGATGATGTGGGCGTTGGTGCCGCTGATGCCGAAGGAGGAGATTCCGGCGCGGCGGGGGTGGTCGAGTTCGGGCCAGGGGCGGGTGTCGGTGAGGAGTTGTACGTTTCCGCCGGTCCAGTCGACGTGGGGGGTGGGTTCGTCGATGTGGAGGGTTTTCGGGAGGATCCCGTGGCGGATCGCCTGGACCATCTTGATGATTCCCGCGACACCCGCGGC
>NZ_JBVHOQ010000124.1:0-1610 GCF_055568375.1 Streptomyces sp. NPDC026062 | reverse complement strand
TGGCCGCCGAGCGCGAAGAAGTCGTCATCGACACCGACACTGTCGACGCCGAGGACCTCGGCGAACGCCGCGCACAGGATCTCCTCACGGACCGTGGCGGGACCACGGCCGGAACCGGTCGTGTACTCGGGTGCCGGAAGGGCCTTGCGGTCGAGCTTTCCGTTCACGGTCAGGGGCAGCGCGTCCAGGACGACCACCGCAGACGGGACCATGTACTCCGGCAGGTGTAGTGAGGCGAACTGTCGCGCTTCGTCGGCGAGTTCACCCACCTGGGATTCCTCGGCCGGGACGACGTAGGCGACCAGGCGCTTGTCACCGGGGCTGTCCTCACGGGCGATCACCGCCGCCTGAGCGACCTGCGGGTGACCGGCAAGGACCGCCTGCACCTCACCGGGCTCGATACGGAAGCCGCGGATCTTCACCTGCTCGTCCGCCCGGCCCAGGTACTCCAGCTGACCCTCGGCGTTCCACCGCACGAGATCCCCGGTGCGGTACATCCGCTCGCCCGCCGTACCGAACGGACCGGCCACGAACCGCTCCGCCGTCAGACCGGCCCGGCCCACGTACCCGCGCGCCAGACCCGCACCAGCCACATACAGCTCGCCGGCCACACCGACAGGCACGGGAGACAGCCACTGGTCGAGCACATGCACACGTGTGTTGAACACCGGTCCGCCGATACCCGGCACATCGCCCGCCGCCAGCGGACGCGACATCGACACGCACACCGTCGACTCCGTCGGACCGTAGGCGTTCACCAGCCGCCGACCGGCCCCCCACACGGCCACCGACTCCGCGGCGAGCGCCTCGCCCGCCGACACCACCGTCACCAGCGACGGCACCTCCAGGGGATCCAGCACTGCCAGCACCGCCGGCGGCAAAGTGGCATGCGTGACACCATGCAGCGCCACCACCTCGACCAGCCCGGCCCCCGGCACCAGTTCCCCGGCCGGCGCCACCACCAGGCGGGCACCCGCGCACAGAGTCACCCAGACCTCCGCCGACGCCGCGTCGAAGCCGACCGACGCGAACTGCAGCACCCGGCTCGTCTCATCGATCCCGAAACGCTCGGCCTGCGCCGCCACCAGCGAACCCACACCCGTGTGCGAGACGACCACACCCTTGGGCCGACCCGTCGACCCCGAGGTATAGATCACCCACGCCGGATGCCCCACCAGCAGCGCACCCCCACACTCCACGGCCGACAGTCGCGACGAATCCACGCCCGCCAGTCCGCGCGCTGTCGCCGGATCATCCAGCACCAGCACCTCCCGGCCCCGCGGCACCACCGCCCGCACGCCCTGACAGGTCACCACCACATCCACACCCGCGTCCGCGAGCATGAACTCCACCCGCTCAGCCGGATAGGCCGGATCAACCGGCAGATACGCAGCCCCCGCCTTCAGCACACCCAGCAACGCCACCACCAGATCGACACCGCGCTCCAGGCACACCCCCACCACGGACTCCAGACCCACACCCCGGGCCACCAGCAACCGCGCCAGACGATTCGCACGCGCATCCAACTCCGCATACGACACCTCAACACCCTCGAACACCACAGCAACCGCATCCGGCGTCCGCGCCACCCGCGCCTCGAACAACTCCGG
>NZ_JBVHOQ010000123.1:0-1639 GCF_055568375.1 Streptomyces sp. NPDC026062 | reverse complement strand
GCACGGCGGCGCAGCTCAAGGGGGTAACGGGAGGGTCGTGCCATGACTCAATCCTTTCACGGAATCGAGCCTCCACCTGACCCGGGACGGTTCAGTCCCAGCCCACGTCCTCCAGCCGGTCGGCCGTCCAGTCCCCGACGTCCTCGACCCGGTCACCGACCCACTTGGTGCCGTCCTCGATGGCGTCCTCGATGACGTCCGGTGTGAGGTCGCCGACAAGATCCCCGAGTCCCATGGATCAGTTCCCCCCGTTGTCCTGCTGCTGTTGCCGGGCCCGCTCCTCGGGCGACGGCCCGAACACGTCGTCCACGTCCCGGTCGAAGGTCTCCTGGTCGCGGCCGAGCAGGTTGTTCACCACGTCGCTGTGCAGACCGCCGGTGCCCTCGGTCATCAGCGACCGTCCGGTGTCCTTCCAGGTCTGCTTGGCCTCGTCGCCGGCTCGCTCGAACGACTCCGGGCTGTAGTCCGGGCTCAGGTAGTCCGGGGTGAGTACCTCACCCCAGCCCTGTTTGACGATGTCGGCCTCGGACGCGTTCGGATTGCCCACACCCGCGTTGACCACGATCTTCAGCGTGCCCTCGATGTACTTCTCTTCCTCCCACAGGACCCCGGCCGACAGGCCCAGCTTCGCCGCGATGGCGTTGGCGTCCTGGACCAGAGCCCGGACCCCCCACTCCCACCGCTCGCAGAAGTCCTCGAACGTCACCGACAACCCGTAGTGACCGGCCTCCATACCGGTCATCGACAGGCCCGACACTCCCTTGCCCAGGACCGCCCCGGTGCCGGAACCAATCTCCTCCAGCTCGTCCACCGTCGCACGCAGCCCACTGGTGATCTTCTGGACACTCCCCGGATCAACGTGCAGATCCCCCGTGCCGCCGCTCACAGCCCACGCCCCCCCCGTCGCTTCCCAGCGGAGGCACCGTGTTCTCGCCGTCTACGGCAACCGCGTCCGGCACGATCCCCGTCACCGGCGGAAAGAACATGGACCCCTCGGCATCAGCGATGTTCACCGCGACCCCCGCGGGCATCCCCATCGCCGGTACAACCTCGTCCAGCAACCGCGCACCCCGCAACTCCGCGAACTCCCAAGTGCACCCAGCGGCCCCGGCGTCATGAACGGAATCCCGGCCCTGCGCGAACCGCGCCAGTGCCATCTCGTCCGTGAACCCGTACACCCAGCGCACCCCGCCGAACTCCGCAGTCCACAACCCGTCACCGACCAACGGCACCAGCACCAAAGCCCGCCGGAACTCCCCCAGCAGCGCGCGCGGATCACCCACCCCGGCCCGCTGACCGGCTATTCGGTCCGCCAGCGCTGTCCCCTCAGCCATGGAACCCCCGTTCGCATTCGCTATCGGCCCCAAACACCGTAGAGCACCACACCCGCATCCATCGGCGGTTCCAGGACCGTGGCTGCTTTCGATCGGTGAGGTGTGCGGGGCGGCAGGGAGCGCATCGGCTCGGGAGGAGGGTCGCCAGTGCCCTGGCCGTCGCTGAAGTGCTCTCCGGCTTCGGATCGAGCAATCAAGAAAAGGCCCCGGTCATTGAGCTTCTTCAGCGTTGCCGCTCCAGTGTGAGGATGGCCTTGGCGATTGACGTCATGCGGTTGGGGCTGCATCGGGACCTGCGGAAGATC
>NZ_JBVHOQ010000122.1:0-1791 GCF_055568375.1 Streptomyces sp. NPDC026062 | reverse complement strand
GACGCTGTTGGTTAATTCGGGCCTGGCTGCTTCGCCCCGTCGTATGCGGCGGGGCGAAGTGCTGCCAGGGGGCTGGTGCGGGTGCGTGCATGGGGTGTGCCGGTGAGCCATGCGTTGATGCGGACGAGGTTGACCGCGGCGCCGGTGAGCTGGTGTTGAAGACTGGTCTTTGGCAGGCCGCGGTAGCGGGATCTGCGCAGGCCGCAGGCTTGCACTGCTTGGGAGATGGTTCCTTCGACCCCGGCGCGGATCTTGTAGCGGTCCTTCCACTCGTCGGTTCGTTGGAGTTTCCGCGTCTGCCGAAGTGCTTCGTATTCGTCGCGGGGCCTGAGGTTGATCTCCCGGCGCTGGGCCTTCGGGGAGTTGACGCACTGCCGCAGCTGGGGGCAGGTGCGGCAGTCAGACGGGGAGAACCGGACTCGGATGGTCGGCAGTCCGTCTTCCGAACGGCGTTGGTGCCACTGCGTGCTGGTGATGCCGTTCGGGCAGGTCACATGCTGGTTGTCCCAGTCGATGGTGAACGCGTCCTGCCCGAAGGCGGCCTCGCCACGGGCGTGCGGAACAGTCACGGACTTCAGCGGCCCGTGCAGCGCGACCCGGTGATCACGACGGGCCGCGACCAGCGCGCCGCCGTTGGCATAGCCGGTGTCGACCCAGTGTTCGTCGGGCAGCAGGTCGCGTTCGGCGAGGCCGGCATGGACCACGGCGGCCATCCGGTCGTCAGGAACCGTGGCGACGGTGGTGGTCACGTTCGTGATCAGGTGCACTGTCTCCGGCTCGCACGTCTCAGTGAGATGGACCTTGAAGCCGTCCCAGAAAGTGTCACGCTTCACGCTGCCCCTGGCCTCGGGGTCATAGGGGGTGACCAGGCGTTTCGCGCCCGGCGGCCGGTCTTTTGGGTCCCGTCGCTCCACCTCGCCCTCCACCAGGCGGAAGTGCTGGACCCACAGCTGCCGCAGGAACTCCACCTCTGGCAGTGCCCGAAGCGCCAAGGGCGTGCCGTCTGTCCAGATCATCTCCAGCAGACGCATGCCGTCCGCGCCGATCCGGCGCCCCACCTCGACCCGCTTGGCCCAGGCCTTGGGGAAACGGGAGTCCTCGATCCGGGTTGCGTAGTGCGTGAACCAATCCGGCAATGCGTGCGCGCCCAGCCAGTCCGGATCTGTGCGGGCCACCGCGTTCAGCGCCGCCCGCAGACTCTCGCCGACCAGCTCCAGCCAGTTCAGCTCACGTGCCGCAGACAACACATGCGTGGAGTCCGTCCGTGCCTTGCCACCCTTGCTGAGCAGCCCCTTCTTCTGGGCAGCGGCCAAGATGCCGTCCAACACCGACCGCCCGCCATCCGCGCCGACCAGACGATCTCTGAACTCCGACAGCACGGAAAAGTCGAAGCCCGGATCAGTCAGCTCCAGCCCCAGCGCGAACTTCCAGTCGATACGGGCCCGCACCGCTTCCGCGGCCTGCCGGTCGGTCAGGCCCTCGGCGAACTGCAAGAGCACCACCAGCGCCAGCCGCCCCGGCGACCAGGCCGCCCTTCCCCGCGCCGGGAACAAATCCGCGAACTGCTCGTCGGTGAACAACGGCCCCAGCTCGTCCCGGACCCGGATCGCCAGACTCCCCTTCGGAAACGCGGCCCGCGCGACCCGCACCGTCTCCGCCGGGATCTCCCCAGACTCCTTCGGCTGCATCGACACCCGCACCCACCCCAATACGACAACGGCGGTCCTCAAGACCACAACCGGGTCTTGAGGACCGCCGTCACGCACAGGCCCGAATTAACCAACAGCGTCC
>NZ_JBVHOQ010000121.1:0-1810 GCF_055568375.1 Streptomyces sp. NPDC026062 | reverse complement strand
GCACAGTGACCCGCGGCATCTCAACCGCCGTGTCGTTCCACTCCACCAGAACCCGGCGCCGCTCAGCCTCACCCAGCACATCCACCGCGCTCAGCCGCAGCTCAGGCTCCTCGACCACAGCTCCCAGGACCCGCACCAGACCCTCGACGAGCCGCTCCACCGAACCCACCTCGAACAGATCCACCGCAGCGATCACCGCACCCCGCAACCCCGCAGGCACACCACCCGGACCAAACACCTCACCCACGGTGAACTCGAGATCGAACTTGGCCGCTGCTGACTCATGGGTGCTGAGCTTTCCGACCTGCTGGGCGCCAGAGAGGTCCACGGCGGCGCCGGCGTTGTTCTGGAGGGTGAGCATCACCTGGAACAGCGGGTGCCGGGCCAGGGAACGCGTCGGTGCGAGTTCCTCCACCAGACGCTCGAACGGCACGTCCTGATGCGCGAACGCCGAGATGCCGGCCTTGCGTACTCGGGACAGCAGTTCGCGGAACGTCGGGTCTCCTGACAGGTCAGTGCGCAGCACCAGCGTGTTCACGAACAGGCCCACCAGGTCGTCCAGGGCCTCATCGGTGCGCCCGGCGACCGCTGCGCCGACGGGGATGTCGGTGCCCGCGCCGAACCGGGACAGCAGGACCGCGAGGGCGGCCTGGAGCACCATGAAGGGCGTGCAGCCCTCGACACGGGCCAGCTCCGCGAGACGTGCGTGCACTTCGGCGGGAACGTCGAAGGGGATGGTGAGCCCACGGTGACTCGCCATGGACGGACGCGGACGGTCGTAGGGCAGCGTCAGCTCCTCCGGCGCACCGGCCAGCTTCTCCCGCCAATAGGCGACCTGACGCGACAGGACGCTGTCAGGATCGCTCTCGTCGCCCAGCAGCTCACGCTGCCACAGCGCGTAGTCCGCGTACTGAACCGGCAACGGCTCCCACTCGGGGGCACGCCCCGCACACCGCGCCTCGTACGCCACCGACACATCACGCGCCAGCGGACCCATCGACCAGCCGTCACCGGCGATGTGGTGCACCACCACAACCAGCACATGCTCACCCGGAGCGACACCGAACAGCCAAGCCCGTACAGGGATCTCCGACGCGATGTCGAACGCATACCGCGACGCATCCGCCACAGCAGCATCCACGTCAGACGCTCCGCCGGTGTCGGCTGCCAGGTCGACGACCTGGAGCTGCCAGTCCAGGTCCGCGAGGGCGAGGACCCGCTGGTACGGCTCTCCCTCGGCCACCCCGAACACCGTCCGCAGCACTTCGTGACGGCCGATCACATCCCGTAGGGCCGCATCAAGGGCCTCGACGTCCACCTGGCCGGAAAGCCGCAGAGCTGTCGGGATGTTGTACGCGGCGCTGGGCCCCTCGAGCTGCTCGACGAACCACAGACGGCGCTGCGCGAATGACAACGGAAACATCAGGACTCCCCCTGGTTACGCATGGGCCGCAACGCCGGCCGAGCTGTCTTCTTCTTTCCGAGCTGCCGTGCGAGCCCTGCCACCGTCGGCGTCTCGAACAGCGCCGCGATGCCGAGCTCGACGCCCAGCGCCACCCGGATACGGCTGACCAGCCGTACCGCGAGCAGGGAATGACCTCCGAGGGCGAAGAAGTCGTCGTCGACTCCCACCTTCTCCAGTCCGAGGACCTGCGCGAACGCCTCGCACAGGGCCTCTTCCTCGGGGGTGGACGGGCCTCTGCCGGAATTCGCAGTGGTGGTGTACTCGGGTGCGGGCAGGGCCTTGCGGTCGAGCTTCCCGTTCACCGTCAACGGCAGCTCGTCCAGCACCACGACCGCGGCCGGGACC
>NZ_JBVHOQ010000120.1:0-2015 GCF_055568375.1 Streptomyces sp. NPDC026062 | reverse complement strand
ACTCGGCCCCGGCCTCTACGCCGCCACAACGTGGACCCCAACACCCCTTGCATGAACTGCGAAAACGTTAACTACCCGGCCTTGGGTCAAGGCCCCCGCGCGACTCCCCCGACCAGCCAGAGGTGGAGGTCCGCGCCCACGCCCGGATCGACGAGCAGACACCTGCCGAGCCCCCGCGATCCGCCAGGTGTCCAGTGACACCATTGCAGAAGCTCGTGAAACCCTACGACTGAAGTCTGATCGACGCTTCCGTGCTGTTCGGGCAGGCAAGGCGTCGGGCGTACCCCGCTGCCGGACGGGAACCGTCACCTTGCCGACGGGTCCCGTCCGGCAGCGGGGTACGGGGGCGGGGTCAGTTCGATCATGAAGTCCTGGTCGGTGGCGCCGGAGCAGCGGCCCTGGACGACTTCTGCTCCGTTCTGGGTGTCTTGGTGGCGCAGGCTCAAGCACCGGCCGGTGATGACCGGGCGGATACGGAAGTGGGCGGTGACAGGCGGGCCGAAGCGCTCGATGCGGAATTGCTGGGCCCGATCGTGGTCGGCACAGTCGTCGCGGGGCTCCAGCAGGTGGAGCCCCGGTCCTTCCGACAGGACGGTGAGGCAGCCGATGCCGTGCTTCGGGTGGTGCCACTGGATCTGCACGGTGTCCTTGCCCAGCGGTTCGAGGAACACCTGAGGCAGGTCGGCATCCGTACAGGGCCGTTGGGCGGCGATGGCGGTTCGGTATCGCCCGGTGCGGTCCCTGCCCTCGGTGAGGCACAGCTCGGGTGTGCGAGCGGGGTGGATCTGTGCCCAGCTGCCCACGGCCAGCATGCGCAGACCGGTCACCGGCATCTCGGGCAGGGCGGCTGGTGTCGACGCGTCGTGCGACAGACTGCTGACACCGAGTGTGCCCGCGATCCCGAGAGCTGCGGCACCGAGCAGGGCGGCCGCCCAGCGCCGCCGCGGGAGGCTCGACGGAGTGGAGGCGCCGACGGTCGGAGGTCCGGGATCGTCGTCGCACGCATCGCCGTTTGCCAGGGGTTCGTCGACTGCGATGCGGCGGCGTGTCTCGAGCCATCGGTGTACTTCCTCGGCGCCCAGGCCGCACGCGCGGGTGTAGGCGTCGACAAATCCTTCTCGGGGCAAGGTAGCGCGACCGAGAGTGGTCGCGATTGTGCTGGCAGGGAGTACGTCGGCGTGCGCGGTGGCCTTGCCCTCAAGCTGCCGGTAGGTCAGGCCGGACCGGATTCGCAGCGTGCGCAGGGCCGCGATGAACTCGGCAGGGGTCCGGGCCTGTGCGGGCTGTGGTGATTCCTCAGGCAGCTCGGCAAGGCCGCCTCCCTTCTGGCTCATTGCTTCAGCATGACCCCACAGGCGGTGAGCCGGCAGTCCTGAAACCGGCCGTGTTCGGGGTGTTCGGAATGCCAGTGGGCTCCGTTCCGAACACGCCCGAACGCTGAATCTCCTTGTCGGCCCGGTGGCCGGGCGGTCATTCTCGGCATTGCCCGGATTCGGCTGAAGTCGCCTCCCGAAGACGTGGGAGGAAGGGTGAAACCCGGGACCTCGGCACATCGTCCGACACATCTTCCTGAGGGAGCATCATGCGTACTCGTACATGGGTTGCCGGCCTCGCGGCGGGAGTCGCTCTACTGGCCGGCGGGTCGGTCGCCACCGCACAGGCGGCCCCCGCCTCCGAAGTCAGCACAACTGGGACCGCTGCCGTCCCGGGAATGGTGAAATACGGCACGTTCTCCTACGCGACATGCGTATCGCTGCGCGATTCGTACGCCGGTTACGCCTACTGCGACGGGATCGGCGGCGGCCAGTACATCCTGTGGGTGGAGGTGTAAATCGTTCCCGCTGCACCGTGTGCTCCTGGCGGTCCGCTGGAGCGGACCGCCAGGAGCACACCCGTATGGCCAGGTCCACCACATGCCGACCTAGGAGTTGTCGTCAAAGTGTCACGCCCACATCAGCAGCGAGGCGAGGGTGACGGCTGCCTGGTAGGACTCGGCGGTCTTGTCGTAGCGGGTC
>NZ_JBVHOQ010000118.1:0-2429 GCF_055568375.1 Streptomyces sp. NPDC026062 | reverse complement strand
ACCGAGACCACGATCGGTGTGGTCACGACGCGTCTGACGGCCGAGGGGGTGGCCGACGGTGTGGTGCCGGTCGGTACGCCGGCGGCCAACACGCGTGCCTACGTGCTCGACGCCGCGCTGCGACCCGTCGGACCGGGAGTCGTGGGCGAGCTGTACGTCGCGGGCGCCCAGCTCGCACGCGGCTACGTGCGTCGCCCCGACCTCACCTCGGAACGGTTCGTCGCCTGCCCGTACGGCGACGCCGGGGTGCGCATGTACCGCACGGGCGACCGCGCACGGTGGACGTCCGACGGCCGGCTGGTGTTCCTGGGCCGCGCCGACGACCAGGTGAAGATCCGCGGCTTCCGGGTCGAGCCGGGCGAGATCCAGACCGTGTTGACCGCGCATCCGCAGGTCGCTCAGGCGGCGGTGATCGCCCGTGAGGACACCCCCGGTGACTCGCGTCTGGTCGCCTACCTCGTCCCCGCGGACGAGGACGCGGACATGGCCGAACTGACCGCCACGGTCAAGGAGTTCACCGCGCAGCGGCTCCCGGGGCACATGGTTCCGTCGGCCGTGGTCACCCTCGACGCGCTGCCGCTGACGAGCAACGGCAAGCTCGACCGCAAGGCGCTGCCCGCACCGGCCGGCGCCACCACGGCAGGCACGGGCCGCGCGCCGGCCAACGCCCGCGAGGAGATCCTGTGCGCCGCGTTCGCCGAAGTCATCGGACTC
Source organism: Streptomyces sp. NPDC026062 (assembly GCF_055568375.1). Classification (NCBI taxonomy): domain Bacteria; kingdom Bacillati; phylum Actinomycetota; class Actinomycetes; order Kitasatosporales; family Streptomycetaceae; genus Streptomyces; species Streptomyces sp. NPDC026062. The sequence goes on along the minus strand of NZ_JBVHOQ010000118.1, from coordinate 1,715 downwards.
GACCAGGTCGGTGTCGATGACGACTTCTTCGATCTCGGCGGCCACTCCCTGCTCGCCGTGCGCCTCGTCAGCCGCCTCAGGGTGGCGCTCGGCGTCGAACTCGAGGTCCGTGCCCTGTTCGACACCCCGACGGTGGCCGGACTCGCCGCCCACATCGACGAGGCCGTGCAGGCCAGGACTGCCCTGACGGCGCGGGAGCGCCCGGAGCGAGTGCCGCTGTCCTACGCTCAGCGCCGTCTTTGGTTCATCAGCGAGTTGGAGGGCCCGAGCCCGACCTACAACATCCCCGTCGCCGTGCGCATGACCGGCGCCGTGGACACCGCCGCTCTGAACGCCGCGCTGCGAGACGTGATCGGCCGCCACGAGGTGCTCCGCACGGTCATTGCGACGGTGGACGGTGAGCCCTGCCAGCGCGTCCTCGATGTCGAGGACCTGGAGTGGGACCTGTACGTGACCGAGGTGCCGAAGACCGGTCTGGCCACCGCGATCGGCGACGCCGCACGGTATGCCTTCGACCTCTCCACTGAAGTGCCGGTCCGCGCATGGCTGTTCTCGGACGGCCCGGAGGACCACGTGCTGGTCGTGACCATCCACCACATCGCCGGTGACGGCTGGTCGACCCGGCCGCTGGCACGGGACGTGTCGGTGGCGTACGAGGCGCGATGCGCGGGGCACGCCCCGGCGTGGGAGCCGCTGCCGGTGCAGTACGCCGACTACGCGCTGTGGCAGCGCGAACTCCTCGGCGACGAGGAAGACCCCGACAGTCCCATGGCCCGGCAGATCGCCTACTGGAGGGAAGCCCTGGCAGGCGCTCCGGAGGAGCTGGAGCTGCCCTACGATCACCCGCGCCCCGCGGTCGCCGGCTACCAGGGGCACTCCGTGCCGCTGGAGATCCCGGCCGAGGTCCACGCACGTCTCGTGGAGGTGGCCCGCGCCGAAGGCGTGACTGTGGCGATGGCGCTCCAGGCCGCGCTGGCCCTGCTCCTGTCCGACCTGGGCGCGGGCACCGACATCCCCATCGGTTCGCTGAACGCCGGCCGTACCGATGAAGCTCTCGACGACCTGGTCGGGTTCTTCGTCAACACGTTGGTGCTGCGTACGGACCTGTCCGGAAACCCGACGTTCCGCGGGCTCCTGTCACGGGTGCGCGAAGCGGGTCTGTCCGCATTCGCCCACCAGGACGTGCCGTTCGAACGTCTGGTTGAGGACCTGGCTCCGACGCGCTCTCTGGCCAGGCACCCGCTGTTCCAGGTCGTGCTCGCCGTGCAGAACAACGCCGAGGCGGTGCTGGACCTGCCGGGCCTGCGCACCGGCGGAACCCCGGCGGCGCAGAGCGCCGGCACTGCGGTGGCCAAGTTCGACCTGGACGTGAGCGTCGGCGAGACCTTCGACGCCCACGGGGAACCGGCGGGGCTCCGCGGCATGCTGATCGTGGCAGCGGACCTCTTCGAGCCCGCTACCGCCGCACGGTTCGCGGGGTACTTCGCCCGTGTCCTGGAAACCGCCACCGCCGAACCGGACCGGCCGCTGAGCGCTGTCGGGGTGCTGGACGAGAGTGAGCGGCGCCGGGTTCTGGTGGAGTGGAACGACACGGCGGTTGAGATGCCGCGGGTCACTGTGCCGGAGTTGTTCGAGGCGCGGGTGGCGCGGACGCCGGATGCGGTTGCTGTGGTGTTCGAGGGTGTTGAGGTGTCGTATGCGGAGTTGGATGCGCG
>NZ_JBVHOQ010000117.1:0-2573 GCF_055568375.1 Streptomyces sp. NPDC026062 | reverse complement strand
CGGGCGATCAGGCCATGGACTACGCGGCGTTGCTGGGCGCGCGCATCGTCGACGAGATCGTGCCGTCTCTGGGGGAGCCCGCCGGTCTCGCGGTCGATGTCGCCACCGAGGACGGCTCGATGTTCTTCCCGCCGGTCGTCGGCATCGTTGCGGAGGCGGTCGCCGTCGACGCGGGCGGGGCGGGGGAGGAACGGTCGTGAGCGGTGACGGGGCGGACCTGCATCTCGACAAGGAGTCGGTCACCAGGTTCACGAAGGGCGTGGGCGCGACGATCGACGCCCTCGGTGATCTCGGCGGTGCCACGGGTTCGGTGATGGGCAAGGGTTTCTCAGCGATGGCGATGACCGGGATGGAGGCCGGGCACCACGGTCTCGCGACCGACTTCGAGGACTTCTGCGAACGCTGGGAGTGGGGTGTACGCGCCCTGGTGCGGGATGCCGGCGGGCTGGCGAACCGGCTCGGTCTGGCGGCGGGCACCCAGTGGGAGAACGACCAGTACCTTGCGGGCACGCTCAAGGTGGGCGCCAACTCCCTGTTCGGCGGGAACCCGCACGCCAGTGAGGAGGAGATCGCCGAGCAGGGCTGGGGTGACATCTTCACGCCGGACTACCTGAGCCCGGACTACAGCCCCGAATCGTTCGAGAAGGCCGGCCAGGACATGGGGCAGACCTGGAAGGACACCGGTCGCACGGTCCTCACCGAGGGCTACGGCGGCCGGCAGTCCGACATGTTCAACAGCGCGCTCGGCATCTCCGACGAGCAGTTCGGCCAGGCACTGGACGAGACGCTCGGCCCGTCACCGGAGGAACGCGCCCAGCAGGCGCGGCAGCAGGGCGAGCCAGGGGGCAACTGAACGTGGGTATAGGCGACTTCCTGAGCGACCTCACGCCCGACTCGGTCGAGGACGCGATCGAGGACGGTGTCGAGTGGGTCGGTGACCGGGTCGAGGACGTCGGGAACTGGACCGCCGGCCGGCTGGACGACGTCGGGTGGGAATCGGGTGCGGACTGGGTGCGCGAGCAGTCCCGTTCGGTCGCCAACCGGATGGGCGCGGAGGTCGACGAGATGGACCTCGGGCAGACCGAGGACAAGACCAAACTGATCTACGGCAGTCCTGGCAAGCTCAACGCCACCGTCACCAAGCTCCGCGCTTTCCAGGCGGCCTTCGACGGCACCGGCGACGGTCTCAAGGGTCTGGGCTCCGGGCAGCTCAAGGGCGAGACGGCCGACGCGCTGCGCACGGCGGTGGGCACCCAGCCGCCCAAGTGGTACGCCGCCGCCGATGCGAGTGCGAAGGCGATCGGGGCTCTCGACGCGTTCGCCGACACCGTCACCTGGGCTCAGGGGCAGGCGCAGACGGCGATCGACAAGTGGAAGGCGGGCGTCAAGGCCTCCGAGGACGCCGCGGATGCCCACCGCAGGAAGGTCGACGAGTTCAACAGCGCGGTCGACCGCTACAACGCCCAGCCCTCGGACAAGCGTGACCCCGCCTCGCTGCCTCCCCGTCCCTCCTCGACGTTCACCGATCCCGGTAAGAAGCTGATGCAGGACGCGCAGGACCTCCTCGCCGCGGCCCGCGAGCAGCGGAACTCGGCGGCGCAGACCGCGCGTACGGCGGTGTGTGCGGCCCGCGACATGGCTCCGCGGAAGCCCTCGTACACGGAGCAGTTGCGCGACGGGGCCGAGGAATTCCAGGTCATGAGCATGCATCTGGACGGGGGCATCATCAAGGCCACGGCCGGCATGCTCAACTTCGTCCGCAGCGTCAACCCCATGGACCCGTACAACCTGACGCATCCGGCCGAGTACGTCACGTCCCTCAACAGTCTGGCCGCCGGTCTGGTGGTCGCCGCCAACGACCCGGTCGGCACCGGCACCACGATGGTCAAGGACTTCATGAAGGATCCGGCCGAGGGATTCGGCCGGCTGATCCCCGACATCGCGCTGACCATCGCCACCGGTGGCGGCGGCGCCGCGGTGAAGGGCGTGCGCGTCGCCGACGAGGCCGCCGAGGCCGCACGGCTGCGCCGCCTGGTCGACGACGCCCCGGAAGGCGGCAACAGCACTCCGGACGCCAAGCGAATATCCGAGGACACCGACCCGGTCGACCTCGCCACCGGCCGGATGTACCTCCCGCAGACCGACGTCACGGTCCCCGGCATCCTGCCGTTGCTCTTCACCCGCCGCACCGAGTCCGGCCTGACGGCCGGCCGTTTCCTGGGCCCGTCCTGGACATCCACCGTCGACGAGCGTCTGCAGATCGACGCCGTCGGCGTCATCCACATCACCGCCGACGGGCTCCTGATCCGCTACCCGCACCCCGCCCCGGGCGCGCCCACAAGACCGGAGGCGGGCAGGGACCGCACGCTGCTGGCGCGCGACACCCGCGGCGACTACACGGTCACCGACCCCGACACCGGCCTGGTCCTCGACTTCGACGCCCCGTCCGGTGCCGGGCCGGGGGGTGACGGAACCGCCTGGCTGTCGGAGGTGACCGACCGCAACGGCCACCGGATCAGCGTCGACCGCGACGAGGACGGCCTGCCGCTGGCCCTGGTCCACTCCGCGGGCCA
>NZ_JBVHOQ010000116.1:0-2657 GCF_055568375.1 Streptomyces sp. NPDC026062 | reverse complement strand
CGCAATCCACACCGAACCCGGAAGGCCCTCACTCGTTCAAGATCACCCCACCGTGAAACCTGTCACCAACCTCCGTGGACAGAACAGCTAGGGCGTGTGCGACATCGTTCTGGCGGGCGGCACCGAGGCTGCGGTGGTGCCGCTCATCGTCACCGGCTTCAGCCGGATGCGGGCGCTGTCGACCCGCGGGGAGTCGCCGGGGACGGCATCACGCCCGTTCGACACCGACCGCGACGGATTCGTCATCGGGGAGGGCAGCGGGATCCTCGTCCTCGAACGCGCCGACCACGCCGCGGCACGCGGCGCCCGGGTCCGGGCCAGGCTCGTCGGCTACGGCGCCTCCGCAGACGCGTACCACGCGACCGCCCCCGACCCGGCCGGCGCCGGTGTGGAGCGGGCCGTCCGCGCCGCCCTCCTCGACGCAGGTGCCGTTCCGTCGGACGTGGACCACGTCAACGCGCACGGGACGTCGACGCCGCTGAACGACCTGGCCGAGGCAAGGGTCCTGACCCGCTGCCTCGGTCACGGCCCCGCGGTCACCTCCACCAAGGGCGTCCTCGGGCACACGCTCGGCGCAGCCGGGGCGATCGAGGCGGCCCTGACGGTGCTGACACTCGAGAACGGGCTGATCCCGCCGACGGCGAACCTCGAAAGCCAGGACCCGGAGATCGACGTCGACGTGGTGACCAAGGAGGCCCGGCGCCGCCCGGTCGGTCTGGCACTCACGAACTCCTTCGGCTTCGGCGGGCAGAACGCCGTTCTCGCCTTCGCGGCGCATTGATCGGGAGCTGAGCCGAGCACACGAGTACAGGACACGGCCCCAAATGGGGGTGCGGTACGGGTTCGCGTGCCGAACCCCCGGCCCGGAGCCCGCGCCGGTAGGGGTAGACAGCCCCGCCGCGCCCCTTCCCGGCACCCGCGCGGGTCGCGAAGGAGCGCGGCGGCGTCTGCCTCCGAACACCCCGGAGGAGAGCAGCCGATCCGATGACCTGGGGGAACGGTCACTGCGGGTCACCGGCCCGGGGCCTTCAGGACTACAACAGCGAGATCTCGTGTCCTGAGCTGCCGACTGTCGTTCTTCGAACATGGGGGACATACCTGAAGGTGACTGCTGGAAACCCGAGTTGGAGCCGGACTTCGCCCGGATTGCGGGCCGGTTCGGGCAGGCGGACAGGCCGTGGCGCATGCGTGACCACGCGCGGGAACCGCTGGCACCTGTCGGGTGGAAGAGCGGCTGGCAGCGGGCTGGATGGGGCCGGCGACCGTGATCCGGCAGAACGTGCAGTACCTGCACCATCAGGTTCTTCCCCAGGACCAGTCGACCGTCCGCCGATGCCGATGCCGATGCCGATGCCGATGCCCCGCGGCCATGCCTCCTTGAGCTGGGCGCCCGATGGTGGATCTGCTCACGGAACGTGGATCAGCGTCTCCCGGATGACCGCTCTCCGGGCGGAAGTCAGGCGAACTCCTCCACGTACTCCTCAGGCGGACCCAGCTCCGGATGGTCCCTGAGCTCCAGGGTGCCGCCCAGGCCTTCCAGTTCGAGGACGGTGACCGTGTTGGCACCCGCGCACAGCAGCGGTGCCGGGCAGTAGAGGGTGACCTGGGGGCCGATGTCCCAGTGGCGGCCGAGCAGGAAGCCGTTGACCCAGACGAGGCCGTGGCGCGAGCCGGGCAGCGCGAGGAAGGTGTCCGCAGGGGTGTCGACGTGCACTTCGGCCACGGCGAACCCGGTCGCGGGTGCCGCCGCTGAGGACACCTGCATCATCGGCACAGGCACCCCCACCGGCACAGGCACCGACGTGGTCGTGGACGCGGACATGCACGTGGACATGGACGCCGAGCCCGCGCCGAGCGCGTCTGACAGTTCCGCCGAGGACCACTCCTGAAGTGCGACGGGGTGTTGTCCCAGCCCTGCACCATGCGCCGGTCGACGAGGACCGGACCGAGCAGACCCTTGTGACGGCCCACCCCCGGACCGTAGTTGACCCGGCCCAGGTTCTCGACCAGGACCTCCAGACGTATCGGCCGGCCGGTCCCGGGCACCGGAAGCTCCGGCGCGTCGGGGTCCACGACTCCGAGGAGGGCGCCGTCGGCGAAGGCCAGGGCGCGGTCCCGCACGTCGGTGAAGATCAGCCGGTGCTCGCCCGCCGGGATGCGCGGGTGCGCGGTGTGCAGGACCAGGCCGGCGTCGAGCCCGAGCTGTTCGAACGAGGCGGGGAGCGGGGTGGTCGTGGTCTTCGCCGGTACGGCGCGCAGGCCGGTGAGCAGGTCGGCGCGGTGGACCAGCGGGACGCGGGCGGGCGGGAGCGTGGGCAGCTGCTCGGGCGAGCGCAGGGGCCCATGAGCGCCGAGGGCTTCGCGCATCGCGTAGAACTTGGGAGTGAACCGGCCGTCCTCGGCGATGGGAGCGTCGGAGTCGTAGCTCGTGACGACGGGTTCCAGCCGGCCATCGGACTCGTTGGCGCCGGCCCACAGACCGAAGTTCGTGCCGCCGTGTGCCATGTAGATGCTGACGCTGCCGTGGTCGGCGATGATGCCCCGCAGGGTGTGGACCGCGCTCTCCCCGTTATGTTTTCCACGGCTCCGCAACGGGGCCGCTGGCCTCCGGGCCCGGCATGACTTGGTCCCCCTGTCCGAGATGACCTGGGGGGTGG
>NZ_JBVHOQ010000115.1:0-2717 GCF_055568375.1 Streptomyces sp. NPDC026062 | reverse complement strand
CGCGCATCCAACTCCGCATACGACACCTCAACACCCTCGAACACCACAGCAACCGCATCCGGCGTCCGCGCCACCCGCGCCTCGAACAACTCCGGAATCGTCCCCGAAGGCACCCCGGCCGCAGTGCCGTTCCACTCAACCAACAGCCGCTGCCGCTCAGCCTCACCCAGCACATCCACCGCGCTCAGCGACCGGTCCGCACCACCTTCCAGCGCGCCTTCCAGGGCGGACACCACATCGCCTGCCGCGTTGATCACCATCGCGGCAACCGCCGAACCGTCCACCGACGCCACCGCGTCCACCGACACCGACAGCTCAGTGCCGTCGTCGTCGACCGAGACCGACAACGGGTAGTTCGTCCGCTCCCGCGAGAACACCGTCCGGATGCCCTCAAGGCCCGGACCGGCGCCGCTATCCGCGCCGGCACCACCGTTGTGCCGGTAGTTGAACAGCGACGTGAACAGCGGGGTGTCCCCCGGCACGCCACTGGCCTGCTGCGCCAGAACCAGCGGCGCGTGCTCGTGCTCCAGCAGACCCGCCAGCTGATCGCGCATCCCCTGCACCGCAGCGAGAACACCCGCACCATCACCGAGGCGCATTCGCACCGGCAGCGTGTTGATGAACGGACCCGCCACCCGATCGGAGCCGGAGCCGGCGTTCATGCGTCCGAAGAGCACCGTGCCGAACACGACGTCGTCCCGGCCACTGAGCGCACCCAGCACCCGCGCCCACGCCACATGCATCACCGTGGCCGGGCTCGCACCGGTCCGCCGAGCGGCCTCACGCACCCGCACCGACAGATCCGGTCCCAGATCCGACACCACACGCGACACATCCGCGCCCCCACCACGCACGTCCACCAGACCGAACGGCGCGGTCGGCTCGTCCACATCACCCAGCAGCTCGGCGAAGTACCGCTCGTGCGCGGCCCGCTCCACCCCGCCGTGCGCCTGCGCGACGAAGTTCCGGAACGGCAGCGCCTCGGCCAGCTGGTCACCCCGACCCGCGAGGAACGCCTCCACCTCGGCCAGCAGGAGTTCGAGACCCATGTGGTCGCGCACCATGTGATGCGCCCGTACCAGGGCCAGCCACTCGCCCGAGTCCGGTACTGCGGCGATGTGCAGTCCGATCAGCGGAGCCCGGCCCAGATCGATCGACAGACCGCCGCAAGCGACCAGCTCCGCCACCGGATCCGCAGCATGCGGGTCGAGGGAGACCTCCTCGACGGGGAGCTCGGCGTGCCGCCGCACCACCTGCACCGGCTCGCGCAGGCCCTCCCACACGATCCCGGTCCGATAGATGTCATGGCGGTCCACCACACGTTGCAGTGCCTCGGTGAACGCGTCCAGCCGCGCGCGCGAGTCGAACTCCACCACGACCGGCGTCACATAGGCGTCCTCGCCGGTGCCGGCGAGGAGGTGGTGGAAGAGCAGGCCCTCCTGGAGGGGGGCGAGGGGGTAGATGTCGGCGACGTTCGCCGCGCCTCCCTCGACGGTGGCGACGACCCGCTCGACCTCCTCGGCGGTCAGCTCCACCAGCGGCAGCATCTCCGGCGTGATCGCCCGCGCGCCCTCAGGAATGGCATTGGGCGGTACGACGACACTCTCCGCCCCGGACACGGCAGCCAGCCCCGCAACGGTCGGGGTCTGGAACAGCGCCCGCACCGAGACCGACACACCACGGCCGCGCAGGACCTCCGCCAGGCGGATCGCCAGGAGGGAGTGGCCGCCCAGCGCGAAGAAGCTGTCATCGACGCCCACGCTGTCGACGCCGAGGACCTCGGCGAACGCCGCGCAGAGAATCTCTTCGCGGACCGTGGCGGGACCACGGCCGGAACCGGTGTACTCGGGTGCGGGCAGGGCCTTGCGGTCGAGCTTGCCGTTACTCGTCAGCGGCAGCGCGTCCAGGGTGACGACCGCTGCGGGCACCATGTGCTCCGGCAGTCGACCCGCCACGAACTGAACTATCTCCCGGATGAGTTCGTCGTTCTGCGGAACCTCGGTCGGCACGACGTAGGCGACCAGGCGCTTGTCACCGGGGCTGTCCTCACGGGCGATCACCGCCGCCTGAGCGACTTGCGGGTGACCGGCGACGACCGCCTGCACCTCACCGGGCTCGATGCGGAAGCCGCGGATCTTCACCTGCTCGTCCGCCCGGCCCAGGTACTCCAGCTGACCCTCGGCGTTCCACCGCGCGAGATCCCCGGTGCGGTACATCCGCTCGCCCGCCGTACCGAACGGACCGGCCACGAACCGCTCCGCCGTCAGTCCGGCCCGGCCCACGTACCCGCGCGCCAGACCCGCACCAGCCACATACAGCTCACCCGCAACCCCGGGAGCCACCGGGGACAGCCACTGGTCCAGCACATACACGCGCGTGTTGGCCGCCGGCGTACCGACCGGCACCACACCGTCGGCCACCCCCTCGGCCGTCAGACGCGTCGTGACCACACCGATCGTGGTCTCGGTCGGACCGTAATGGTTGAACACCGCCCGCTCACCCGCGGCCGACACCAGCTCCCGCACCCACCCGGCAGAAGCCGCCTCACCACCCAGCACCAGCGACTTGGCCGGCAGAACCCTCGCCAACCCCCCACCGGCACCCAGCGCCGCCAGATGCGAGGGAACCACCTTGAAATGATCGATACGGTACTCAGCCAGATAACCGGCCACCACCACCGGATCAGTCGCCGCATCCTCACCCAGGACATGCAGCTC
>NZ_JBVHOQ010000114.1:0-2900 GCF_055568375.1 Streptomyces sp. NPDC026062 | reverse complement strand
CGACCCGCTACGACAAGACCGCCGAGTCCTACCAGGCAGCCGTCACCCTCGCCTCGCTGCTGATGTGGGCGTGACACTTTGACGACAACTCCTAGAACGTAGACAGCGTGGGGGAGGCCCGCCATGACGGACGCACGGACGGGAAAGCCATAACCGCCCCGGCCACGGACGGGCGCCGAGGCTCTCCTCGGAGCACTGCACAAATGTGGCGTCTCGCATGTCTTCGGACTTCCGGGCGGGGCCAACCTACCGCTCTACAACGCGCTGAGCGGCGCACCCTGGTTGCGTCATGTACTGACCCGGCACGAGCAGGGTGCCGGGCACGCAGCGTCTGGGTACGCGCAGGCCACTGGGCGAATCGGGGTGTGCTTCGCCACCTCCGGACCTGGCGCGACCAATCTCGTCACTCCTTTGATGGACGCGCACATGGATTCGGTGCCGGTCCTGGCAATTACCGGGCAAGTCGACAGCCGGCAGCTCGGTAGCGATGCCTTTCAGGAGACCGACATCTGCTCTGTCGTACGACCTGTCACCAAGTACGCCGCCGAGATCACCGACGCGGCCGATATCGCCGCGGCCGTACGCGAGGCTGCTGGGCGGGCGTTGAACGGGCGCCCCGGGCCTGTTCTGCTCTCGGTCACGAAGGATGCGTTGAGCGGGGATGTGGGGTCATCGGAAACCACGGGCGCATCGACCCTCGCGCCACCATCGCAGCTTGATCCTGCCTCTGTGGAGCGAGCGGTCACCATCCTGTTGTCGTCACGCCGGCCAGTGCTCTACGTGGGGGGAGGAGTTGTCAAGGCGGGGGCGTCAGGGCCGCTGCGGGAATTGGCCGAGTTGCTGCGTCTGCCGGTCGTCACCACCCTCATGGCCCGCGGCGCCTTCCCTGCCAGCCACCATCTGCATCTGGGCATGCCCGGCATGCATGGCACCGTGCCTGCCATCGCCGCCATGCAGCGCGCGGATCTGCTGTTGGCCGTTGGCACACGGTTCGACGATCGGGTGACCGGCAGACTCGATGGATTCGCTCCTGAGGCCCGGGTCGTCCACATCGACATCGACCGGGGGGAGCTCTCCCGTAAGCGAGTAGCCGATGTTGCTCTGCACGCGGACTGCCTGCATGCCTTGCAGGCCCTACTGGACGAGGCGGGTCGGCAATTGTCCCGTATGCCTGCGCCGGATCTCGCGGACTGGTGGACCACTCTTGACATGTGGCGCGACCGCTACCCGTCCGGTGTGGACGGCGACGGAGCACAGCTCACGGCCCCATACGTACTGCAGCGCCTCGACTTCCTCACGAACGGTCCGCAAACGGTGTATACGGTGGGAGTCGGTCAGCATCAGATGTGGGCAGCGCAACTGCTGAACTGCGAGCGCCCCCGAACCTTTCTCACCAATGCCGTTGCTTTAGTGGTCGTGCCACCGGTTGTTGAGAGTGACGACGACCGGAGGGCGGCGGCTGGTGGCGGGTTCGCCTGGGACTTTGCTGCCGTAGCCGGTGATGCACGACCGGATCTTTCGCGGAGCGCTACGGGCTCTTCGGCGGGGCAGCAGGCTGCGGCCGATCTCGGCGAGTGCGAGGCGCCGGTCCCGTTTGATCGCTGAGGGGGGAAAAGCAGCTCGGTGAGATCACTGAGCGGCGGACGACGTGCAGGGCCCGGGTGAACGAGGTCCGCTCGGCGGAGGTGCTGTGCAGGTGAGCGGCTTCGCTCAACAGGTCTCGGGTGGCGTGGTGCACGATCAAGTGTGCGTAGAATTCCTGCCGCACGCCGTCTGGTGTCTGCGATCTGAGGACTGGCCGGCCGCGTTGGTGGGTCTTGATCTCGTCGAAGACGAGCTCGATCTCCCAGCGCCGGGCATAGAGAACAGCAAGTTCTCCGGCAGGGTATTTCTCGTGATCAAGCAGGCTGGTGATGAGCCGGACGACATCGGGCTGTCCGTCGACTCGGTACTCGATCACCCGGACCAACACCGGCGGGGCCTTGACCGTCCCGGCGGCCTTGCTGTGCTTGTTCGCCTCGATCCGGGCGAGGTAGCTGCCGTCGGCCAGGACGTCTTGGACCCGGCGGGCCTTGCGCCGCTCGATCCGCCAGAGCAGGTGCGTGCCCTGGTCCCGGAGCCGGTGCCAGCGGGCCAGACCCCATAAGCCCCGGTCGGCCAGTAACAGGGTGCCGGTTCCGACGTGGGCATCCAGGGCGTCGGAGACGATGCGCTCGGAGTCCTTGAACCCGCCAATCGCGGCGTCCAGTACGGCGTGGGAGAAACACTCGGCCACCGCAACGACTCTGGCCTGCGGATATCCCATGGGACTGCGAGGGGAGCCGGACTTGCCGAAGGCGTCGTTGTTGCCCGCGGAGTCGGGCACGGCCAGCAGCATTCCGTCCAGGGCCAGCACCCGCAGTCCCCGAAACAGCTCACCGTCCGTGCCGAGCGGCCGGGCCACGGACCGGAACAGATCCCGCATCACCGGCCAGCCGAGCCGTTGCCGGGCCCTGGTCAATGACGACTTGTTCACCCCGGACCAGGTCCGCAGCCCTTTGTCGCCGGTCTTCACCAGCCGCAAGACCTCCAGGTAGTCGGCCTGCGGGAACAAGCACATCGCCAGCACGAAGTACACGGTGAACCGGGCGGACAGCAGACGTCGGCGCTTCTCTGAGCACCCCGCCTCACCCACCACCCGGTCCACCAACTCAGGCGGCCACGACCGAGTCAGGACCCCCAACCCCAGCCGCTCCAGTCGCGATATATGCACACCGCTTCAACCGCCCGGCCCCCTCAAAAGCAACGGCATTGCCTTTCTCACATCGGGGGGTGCCTCTATGTCCTTCGTCAAGGTATCCCTGTCGGGTTTGGTGTGGTTCGGGGTGTTGGGGTTATGCGGCGAGCTCGATGTCCTTCGG
>NZ_JBVHOQ010000113.1:0-2996 GCF_055568375.1 Streptomyces sp. NPDC026062 | reverse complement strand
GCGGACGAACTCCCACTCGGCATCCGACAGTTCATGGCGACGTATCACCCGACCATGATCCACCACACAAGATCATTTGACGACAGAACCTAGGAGCGCCCCAGCTGAGCCAGCACCTGCTTCGGCCGATTGGTGATGATGGCCTCGACGCCGAGCCGCACACAGAGCTCGACGTCCTCCGGCTCGTTGACCGTCCAGACGTGCGCCCGATGACCGGCGCGGTGGAGGCGGTCGATGTACCCGGGGTGACTGCGTACGATCCGCATCCCCGGTCCCGCGATTCGGGCACCCGCCGGCAGCCGTCCGTCACGCAGCCTCGGCGAGACGAACTGCATCAGGTAGACGGTGGGGAGCCCCGGCGCGGCGTTCTGGACGCGGTGCAGGGAACGGGCCGAGAAGCTCATGACGCGGACCGGGGAGGGGGCACCGGATGGCGGCGCGTCGAGCTCGAAGCGTTTCAGCAGGTGCAGCAGCCGCTCCTCGACCTGGCCCGCCCAGCGCGTCGGGTGCTTGGTCTCGATGGCCAGATGGAGCGGCCGGCCGGCGGCTCGCGTCTCGACGAGGAGCTCAAGGAGCCGTTCCAGGGTCAGCACGGAGGCCAGCTCGCCCGGCACCGGATCCCAGTCCGGGGACTCCGCCTCCTCACGGTCCTTCCACGAGCCGAAGTCGAGGGCCGCGAGCTCGCTGAGCTCCAGGGCGGAGACGGCGCCCCGGCCGTTGGAGGTGCGGTTCACCCGGCGGTCGTGTACGCATACGAGATGACCGTCGGCCGTGAGCCGTACGTCGCACTCCAGGGCGTCGGCACCGTCCTCGATAGCCTTCCGGTACGCGGCCAGGGTGTGCTCGGGGGCGTCGTCGGACGCGCCCCGGTGTGCGATGACCTGGATGGGATGCTGGCTGGGGCGCTGCTGCCGTGCTTGGGTCACCCGCATCATGGTGTCACCGGGAGACCATGGGTGCGCGCACCTTGTGGCGCGAGACCGTTTTGTCCGGTGTAAAGGCCTGTGCGCAGATGCACAGGTCCTGCTTACAGTGGCCTGACGTGCTGTGGGAAAAGCTGGCTGCGGACACGTACACAGCGGATCTCTTGCCGAATCATGATGTGGAACCTGAGGAGTAAAGAGCTGTGAGCACAGAGAACGAGGGCAACGAGGGCACCGCGGCCGAGGCCGCCCCGTCCGTTCCGTCCGCACCTCCAGTGCCGGCCGACGCTCCCCAGGAGCTCCCCGAGAGCCCGCCCGCCCCTGCCGCGCGCCCGGATGCGCCCCCCGCGCAGCAGCCGGCCTCTCCCGCCCAGGGGCCGGAGACGGCCCCCACGGCCCCGGTCCCGGCGGCCGCGCCTCAGTACGCGCCCCCGCCGGTGCCGCAGTCCGCAGCCGAAGCCGGCTGGCCCCCGCCCCCGCCGGCGGTCCCGGCGTACGCCCAGGGGCACGGGGCGCACGGCGGTGGTCCCGCATGGGGCCCGCCGGGTCAGGTGCAGACCTCCGACGCGCCGCGCAAGCGGGGCGCGGGCGGCCTGGTGGCCGCAGTGGTCGTGGCCGCACTAGTCGCGGGCGGCGTCGGCGGCGCCCTCGGTTTCTGGGCGGCGGACAGGAACGACTCCGGCTCCTCGGGTTCGACCACGGTCGCCGCGTCGGGTACTCCGCAGGACCTCAAGCGCGACCCGGGCACGGTCGCGGGCGTCGCGGCCAAGGCGCTCCCGAGCGTGGTCACGATCGACGCGCAGGGCGGTGACGGGGAGGGCGGCACCGGCACCGGTTTCGTGTACGACAAGGAAGGCCACATCCTCACGAACAACCACGTGGTGGCCTCCGCTGCGGACAGCGGCCAGCTCACGGCGACGTTCTCCAACGGCAAGAAGTACGACGCCGAGGTAGTCGGCCGGGCCCAGGGCTACGACGTCGCCGTCCTGAAGCTGAAGAACCCGCCGCAGGGGCTCACCCCGCTGCCGCTCGGCAACTCGGACCAGGTGGCGGTGGGCGATTCGACGATCGCGATCGGTGCCCCGTTCGGCCTGTCCAACACGGTCACCACAGGCATCATCAGTGCGAAGAACCGTCCGGTCGCGTCCGGCGACGGCTCCGGTGGCAGCAACTCGTACATGAGCGCGTTGCAGACCGACGCCTCGATCAACCCGGGCAACTCCGGCGGCCCGCTGCTGAGCGCGGGCGGCGCGGTCATCGGCATCAACTCGGCGATCCAGTCGACCGGAAGCACGGGCCAGAGCCAGGCCGGTTCCATCGGCCTCGGCTTCGCGATCCCGATCAACCAGGCGAAGAACGTCGCCCAGCAGCTGATCAAGACCGGCCAGCCGGTCTACCCGGTCATCGGCGCCACGGTGTCGATGGAGGAGAAGACCGGTGGCGCGGCCATCTCGGACCAGAGCGCGGGCGGCACCGAAGCGGTCACCAAGGACGGCCCCGCGGCCCGGGCCGGCCTCAGGGCGGGCGACGTCATCACCAAGTTCAACGACACCGTCGTCGACAGCGGCCCGACCCTGATCGGTGAGATCTGGACGCACAAGCCGGGTGACAAGGTCACGCTGACCTACAAGCGCGACGGCAAGACCTCCACGGTGGAAGTCACCCTGGGCGAGCGCAAGGGCGACAGCTGACCGGCTAGGCTGTCCTCCGCGTCGAAGCGGCTCTTCGTTGGCCGTTGGCGCGAGGTGGGTTGCCCGAGCGGCCTAAGGGAACGGTCTTGAAAACCGTCGTGGCAGCGATGTCACCGTGGGTTCAAATCCCACACCCACCGCCAGCTCAGCGAACGTGCTGAACAGAAGGGGTGTCCCGACCAGGGGCACCCCTTCGTCATGTGGTCCTGTCTCACCCTGACCCGCCCGTGTACCGCTTCGGATCATGGTGCGTGGACCAGGCGTGGACCATGCCAGCAGCGTGCGGACTTAGGTTCTGTCGTCAAATGATCTTGTGTGGTGGATCATGGTCGGGTGATACGTCGCCATGAACTGTCGGATGCCGAGTGGGAGTTCGTCCGCC
>NZ_JBVHOQ010000112.1:0-3350 GCF_055568375.1 Streptomyces sp. NPDC026062 | reverse complement strand
CCCGTCGAGTACGAAACCAACTACTACACCGAACTCACGAAACCCCAGGTCACAACCACAATCTGAGATCTCTACCGAACCCGGGGCGATTCACTTCGAGGCAGAGGACGGGACTCTCACACTCACGAAGGCGCCGGACTGGGACGGTTCGGGAGGCGTCACCTTCGACCTCCCCTGAGTTCAGCCGCCCAAGGGTAGGAACCGACTTTGCCGACTTGCCATCGCCTCCGGCACGTCGCCTATCACTGATCCTTCAGAATGAAGTTCGGAGACGGCGAAGGCATATGAGACTGCAGGCCAGTTCGAGGAGACCTTGGTGTAGATCCGCGCGTCGTTCGTAGCGGATGCGGAGCCGCTTGAACTGGTGCAGCCAGGCGAAGGCGCGCTCGACGACCCAGCGCACCTTTCCCAGTCCGGAGCCGTGTGCGACCCCGCGTCGGGCGATCATCGGCTTGATGCCGCGCTTCCACAGCAGACGGCGGTACTTGTCGAAGTCATAGCCCCGATCGGCGTACAGACGACGGGGTTTGCGGCGGGGCGTCCTCGCAGGCCCCGAATCGCTGGGACGGCGTCCAGCAGCGGAGCCACCCGCTCCCACAGGTCATCCGGAACAAGATCAGCACGCACTCGGAGCACCCTGCCGACCAAGATCACCCGAGCGCAAGACCCACAGCTCAACTCATTCTGAAACGATCAGTGAGCTTCTTCGAGGTCGCTACCGATCGGGTGATGGGCCGTGAAGCGCAACAAGCGAGGCCCCCGGGCTGTTGATCGAGATGTCTGACGTCTCAATCACGTTGCTCGGGGGGCCTCATTGGTCATCCATCCTGCCGCACTCGACCTGCCGCATGCATTCGTGGAGTGGGCCACCATGCTGATCGTCACCCGTGAGGGCGACCGGCGCTGCAAGCTCCGGCCGTCCCAGCGCGCGATGGTGGCGCTGGTGTACCTGCGCGAACACATCACTCTGGCGAAGATCGCCACCGGATTCGGAATCAGCGAGTCCACCGCCCACGCCTACACCAGCGCGGTCGTCGACCTGCTCGCCGCGCGTGCGCCGGGTCTGCTGAAGACACTGCGCGAGCACGAGCCCGACTTCGTCCTACTCGACGGCACCCTCGCCGAGTGTGACCGGGGCGGCGACGGCCGGGCCGACTACTCCCACAAACACCGGCGCCACGGCGTGAACGTGCAGGTCGTCACCGATCCCGGTGGCCGGCTGTTATGGCTCTCGCCCGCCCTGCCGGGCCGCACTCACGATCTGACCGCCGCGCGCACCCACCGGATCATCCGAATCTGCGAGCGCCAGGGCGTTCCCATCGTGGCCGATCTCGCCTACCAGGGCGCCGGCCCGTGGCTGACCACCGGCATCAAACGCAGGCCCCTCCAGGAGCTCACTCCCGCCGACAGGACCCGCAACCGTGCCCTGGCCGCGGCACGAGCACCCGTCGAACGCGGCGTCGCCCGCCTGAAGTACTGGCGGATCTTCCGCAGATCCCGCTGCAGCCCCAACCGCATGACGTCAATCGCCAAGGCCGTCGTCACCCTGGAGCGGCAACGCTGAAGAAGCTCTTAGCCTCGCGCTTTCGCGAAGCCTGGCGTCCGACGGGTGGTCAGGTAAACGAGAAGTGCCTCTGACCAGCTAGAATAAGGATTGTTGAGGCCCTTGTTGCTGCCATCGTCGAAGGCACTTCCCAGGTGAAGAGACGTATCGGTTCGTATCCTCGTGTTCGCGTCGGGGGCGGTGGCCGCGCGGTGGCCTCGCAAGCGGGAGGCGTCCTGCTGGTGGAGACGGTCCGCAAGTCCGGTCTGGATCAGGCGATATCGACGGCGCTGGCACCGTGGCGCAAGCCGCGGACGGTGCATGATCCGGGGAAGATCCTGCTGGACGTGGCCCTCGCGGTCGCGCTCGGTGGGGACTGTCTGGCGGACGCGGGCATGCTGCGGGCCGAACCGGCCGTGTTCGGTGCGGTCGCCTCGGATCCCACCGTCTCCCGCCTCATCGATGCCCTCGCCGCTGCCGGGCCGACAGCACTGAACGCGATCCGGACCGCACGGGCCCACGCCCGCGAACACGTCTGGAAGCTCGCCGGTCCGTCGGCTCCCGACGTCGGCGGGCAGGTGATCGTGGACATCGACGGGGTGCTCGTACTGGCGCACTCCGTGAAACAGGACGCCACCGCGACCTGGAAGAAATCCTTCGGACACCATCCCCTGACGGCGTTCGTCGACCACGGGAAAAACGGGACCGGGGAACCCGTGGCAGCGCTCCTGCGGCCGGGGAACGCGTGCTCCAACACCGCTGCCGACCACATCACCACCGCCCGGCTCGCCCTCGCCCAGCTCCCGAAGAAGTACCGGCGCGGACGCCGGACACTGATCCGCACCGACTCCGCCGGCGGCACCCACGAGTTCACCGCCTGGCTCGCCCAGCGCGGCAGGTGGCTGTCGTACTCGGTCGGCATGACCATCACCGACCACATCCACCAGGCCGTCCTCACCGTCCCGCCCACCGCCTGGACCCCAGCCGTCGAACCCGACGGCGAGATCCGTCACGGAGCATGGGTCGCCGAATTCGACGGCGACACCCTCAAGGGCTGGCCGCCAGGCATGCGGCTGATCGTCCGCAAAGAACGCCCGCACCCCGGAGCCCAGTTGCGGTTCACCGACACCGACGGACTGCGGCTCACCGCGTTCGCCACCAACACCGCCAACAGCCCGATCGCCGCACTCGAACTACGCCACCGCCAGCGGGCACGCGCCGAAGACCGCATCCGCGCCGCCCGGGCCACCGGCCTGCGTAACCTGCCCCTGCACAAGACGGCACAGAGCCAGATCTGGCTGGAGATCGTCCAGATCGCCCTGGACCTGCTCGCCTGGATGCCCATGCTCGCCCTGACCGGCGAGACTCGCAGATGGGAACCACGTCGGCTGCGGCTCCGCCTCTTCTCCGCCGCCGCCCAAATCGTCACGACCGCCCGCCGCCGGCACCTGAAATTCGCACGCCACTGGCCCTGGACAGACGCCATCACGGACGCGATCGAGCGTCTCAACGCGCTGCCGAACCCCGGCTGAGCAGCAGATCGCCCATCCCCGCGAGAAAACGTTCCATCCCGGAGCAGTGGAGCCCGGCGTCCACCCGACACGACACTCGGGCCCCCGACCTGCCCAACTGCGGGCACCAACAACGAAATGGGCCACCGACTCCGCCAGCGGCCCATCACGAAAGATCGAGGTTAGCCGTTGTAATAGTGACTATTGATCAGAAACTCATTGGGTTCAGGCTCGTTGACGGTGTGTGAGTGATCTGGTGGGGGATGCGCGGACCTGGTCGCCGGACGCGCAGGAGG
>NZ_JBVHOQ010000111.1:0-3572 GCF_055568375.1 Streptomyces sp. NPDC026062 | reverse complement strand
GCCCGTCGAGTACGAAACCAACTACTACACCGAACTCACGAAACCCCAGGTCACAACCACAATCTGAGATCTCTACCGAACCCGGGGCGATTCAGACTCCGGCGCGGACTGGGTGCGTGAACAGTCGCGCTCGGTGGCGAACCGGATGGGCGCCGAGGTCGAGGAAATGGATCTCGGCCAGACGGAAGACAAGAAGAAGCTGGTCTATGGCAGCCCGTCCGAGATCCGCTCGACCGCCACGCACCTGAAGAACCTGCAGAGCTCGCTCGACAAGGTCGGTGGTGGGCTCAAGGGGCTGGACGCCTCCGAGCTCAAGGGGAAGACGGCGGACGCGTTCCGGGACTCGGTGTCCGTGGAGCCGCCCCAGTGGTTCAAGGCCGCCGACGCCTTCGAGAAGGCCGCAGGGGCGCTGGAGTCGTTCGCCGGAACGGTCGAGTGGGCGCAGGGCCAGGCCCAGTTGGCGATCGACAAGTGGAAGGCGGGCATCAAAGCCTCCGAAGAGGCGATGGACGCCCACAAGGAAAAGTGCGACACGTTCAACAAGGCTGTCGACACATACAACGCCCAGCCCGCCGACAAACGCGACCCCGCCACCCTGCCGCCCAGGCCCGGCGAGTTCACCGACCCCGGCAAGGCACGCATGGAGGAGGCCCAGCAGCTCCTCGCCGAGGCGCGTACGCAGCGCAACACCGCAGCCGAGACCGCCCGCACCGCCGTGGCGGCCGCGCGTGACGCCGCGCCGAAGAAGCCGAGCTACGCCGAGCAGGCCATGGACGGGCTCGCCGAGACCCAGATCATGAACACGCACTTCGTCGGCGGGGTCGCCAAGGGCACGGCCGGGCTTCTCAACTTCGTACGGACCGTCAACCCGATGGACCCGTACAACGTCACGCACCCCGCCGAGTACGCCCTCGCGCTGAACAACACCGCCGCCGGACTCGTCCAGGTCGCCAACGACCCCTGGGGCGCCGGCAAGCAGATGGTCACCGAGTTCATGAAGGACCCGTCCGAAGGGCTCGGCCGACTCGTCCCCGACCTGGTCCTCACCGCCGCGACCGGCGGTGGCGGCGCCGCGGTCAAGGGAGCCCGGACCGCGAAGGAACTCGCCGACCTCGCCCAGGACGCGAACAAGGCCCGCCGCCTGATCGACGACGCCCCCGAAGGCACCCACAACCGCACCCCCGAGGAACGCACCACCAAGGGCACCGACCCGGTCGACCTCGCCTCCGGCCGCATGTTCCTGCCCCAGACCGACATCGTCCTGCCCGGCGTCCTGCCGCTCGCCTTCACCCGCCGCGTCGAATCCGGCTACACCGCAGGCCGCTTCTTCGGCCCCTCCTGGTCCTCCACCATCGACGAGCACCTGGAAATCGACGCCACCGGCGTCATCCACGTCACCGACGACGGCCGTCTCATCACCTACCCCCACCCCGCACCCGGTCTCCCCACCCGCCCCGAATCCGGAACCTCACGCAGCGTCCTCAGCCGTGCGGAGACCGGCGACTACACACTCACTGACCCCGACACCGGCCTCACACGCCACTTCGACGCCCCACCCGGGACGGAGCCCGGCGAAGACGGCACCGCCTGGCTCGCCGAAATCAGCGACCGCAACCACAACACCATCACCTTCGACCGCACCGACGACGGCACACCCCAGGCACTCGTCCACTCCGCCGGCTACCAGCTGTCCGTAGCCACGGCCGGCGGCCGCGTCACGACGCTGGTGCTGGCTCCAGCACGTACCGGTGAGGACAACCGCCCAGATGACGGACCTGCCCGGCCCGTCATGGCCTACGGCTACACGGACGGAAACCTCACCGCGGTCACCAAGCCCTCCGGCGCCACCCTCACCTTCACGTACGACGACCACCGCAGGGTGACGGGCTGGATCGACTCCAACGACAGCCGCTACACCTACACGTACGACGATCAGCACAGGGTGATCTCCGAGGGCGGCGAGTCAGGCCACTTCCACGTCACCCTCAGCTACGGTCTGCACGATCCTGCGACGGGGCACCGAGCCACCACCCTGACCACCGCCGAGGGCCACACCACACGCCACCTCATAGGCGCGGGAAGCCGCGTCCTCGCGACCACCGACCCGCTGGGCCACACCACCCGCTTCACCTACGACACACACGGCAACCGGCTCAGCCGCATGGATCCTCTCGGGCGAACTACCGCGTTCGCCTACGACACGAACGGAAAGCTCTCTGCGGTAACACACCCGGACGGCAGCCGAATCCGCCTGCACCGCAACCGGCTCGGTCTTCCCACAACGTTCGTCGCAGCGGATGGCGCTCGTCGCGGCCAGGAGTTCGATGGTCGTGGCAATCGAACCATGGTCACCGACCCTGCTGGGCACGCCACTCAATATGCCTACGACGCCCGCGGCGGTCTCGCTTCAGCCACCGATGCGCTGGGCGCGGTCACTACCTTGAGCTGCAACACAGCCGGACTCCCCATGGAAGTCACAGATCCGCTGGGCGGCAGCCTGCGCTACGAGCGAGACGCCTTCGGCCGTCCCGTAAGCGTCACCGATCACTCAGGCTCGGTCACCCGATTCGAGTGGTCGATCGACGGGGACCTCAGCCGCCGCACAGGGCCAAATGGCATGAGCGAGTCCTGGATCTACGACGGCGAAGGAAACTGCATTCGCCATACGAACACTGCCGGCCGCACGACACGCTTCGAGTACACCCACTTCGACACCTTGGCAGCTCGGACAGAACCGGACGGCAGCCACTACGAGTTCAGTTACGACTCGGAACTTCGTCTGACCAGAGTCACCAACCCCCAGGGGGCGTCCTGGACCTATACCTACGACTCCGCCGGGCGGTTGATCTCAGAGACGGACTTCGACCAGCGCACCACCATTTACACGTACGACCCCGCGGGACGGCTCGTACTTCGCACCACTCCAGTTGGCGAAAGCATTTCCTATGCACACGACGTGCTGGGGCGAGTGATCCGCGAGGACGCCGCGGGCGAAATATCGACGTTCGGGTACGACGGCGCAGGCCGCTTGGTGCGGGCCGCGGGCCCGGACAGTGAACTGCTGTATCAGTACGATCGACGCGGACTGATCAAGACGGAGATGGCCGACGGTCGCACCACAACGTATGCGTACGATGCCCTGGGCCGGCGCACACGCAGAGTCACTCCCACCGGCCACATATCGACCTATGCCCATGATGCCGCCGGTCGCCGCACCCACATGACGGCGGGCGCTCAGCACATCGTTTTCACCCATGACACCGCAGGCCGCGAGATCGACCGGGCCTTCGGCACCGGGCTGAACCTAGCCTCATCCTGGGATGGGGCCGGTCAATTGCTCGACCAAAGACTGAGCGCGGGCGGCCGCTCCCTGAAGCACCGCGCATACACGTACGGCGCTGACGGCTACGTCGTTACTGTGAACGACACTCTGTACGGTACACAGCGCTTCGAGCTCGACCCCGTCGGCCGGATCACTATTGATCCGAAACGCTTTGGATTCAGGCTCGTTGACGGTGTGTGAGTGATCTGGTGGGGGATGCGCGGACCTGGTCGCCGGACGCGCAGGAGGC
>NZ_JBVHOQ010000110.1:0-3941 GCF_055568375.1 Streptomyces sp. NPDC026062 | reverse complement strand
GGAAGCTCCGCTGCAGCACCAACCGGATCACCGACATCGTGAAGGCCGTCGTCGTCCTTCACCACGCCTCAACCTGAGGTTGGAAAAGGCTCAGTTCTCGAGGCGCTCCGGGCATTGAAGCGCCTCCAGGCCAAAGAGAAGATGGCCTTGGGGGAGGCGTACGCAAATTCCGGCTATGTCGCGGTGCACGAAAGCGGCGAAGCGTTCACGGGTAAGCAGCTGCGTCGGCGCGCGTACAGGATTATGGAAGTCCTCGAACTTCGACGTGTCCGGTTGTACGACGCTCGCTCGTCGTGCCTGACTTTCCTGGCCAACAACGGAGTGCCTGACCATATTCTCGCGCGGTGGGCCGGTCACAAGAACGTGAGTACGACCAAGAGGTACTACGTGAAGCCCGGCGTGGAAGACCTGCGCGCTGCCGCCGTCACGTGGGACGGGCTCCACGGGCGTCCGGCAGGCGGCCCGGCGCCCGGGCTGCCCGCGCAGACGAAGGGGCGCGGCCGGCAGGGCCGACCCGGTTCAGTGAGAGATAGTGAGAGATGAGAGGGTCGGGCGGGTGAGCGAGACATCATCGAACACCCTCCAATACCGCTTTGACGGGCCAGAAGACGCTCCGGTCCTGGTGATCGGGCCGTCCCTGGGTACCACATGGCACAGGTGGTAGATGGCGTCTTGTGGCGTCCATGTGGTCCAGTTCGATCCTGTTCACGCGGGTTTGGTCTCGGTGGTCCAGGTGCGTCGACGTTGTTGGTGACACGGACGTGACAGATGTTGCCCCCGCTGGCGCGGTGCTGGTCGGCCGTGGCCTGGGAGATGCTTCCGGTAGCTGGGGCGCGCCCCAGAATTCGAACAGCTGTAGGCATCGTGGCGTGGGATGGCTACGATCGCAGTCGCTCGTCCGCGACCTGTTGTGGGTGCAGATTGTGCAGCGAGAGGGCGGTGGGTGACCGATGTGGAGCTGTTCGGGGAGGTGGTCGATGATCGTGCGAGTGTCCGTACTAGCCTTGCCGTTCGTTTGGGCGCGTTCCCGTGTCTAGGGCCGGTTGAGGTCCGTTGGCTTTGTTGTTGAGGCTGCTCCTGGTTGCGCGTGGCAAGCGGTAAGGATGGGCGCGCACAGCCCTGCTGGAAGAGCGTCGATGCGGGACGAGAGCGGGTTGGTCGATGGCAATCGCGGCACGAGAGTCCTTGGGTGTGGTTGCGGGAGCGCTGGCTCCCGGCGATCTCGTACCCCGCGAAGCGAGCCTGGCGGTCGTTGAAGCCTTGGGGGCGAAGGTCGTTGCGGCCTACCGATTCGAGTCGCGAGAGCGGGAGCGGCGGGCGGCTGCGGGGATGAAACCGCTGACGCGGCCGGATGCCTTGAACCTCTTGATGGCGCTGCCACTCGGAGAGCCTGTTCCTGCCGGGTCACTGAGCGACAAGGAGCGCCGAGCGTTGAAGTGCCTTCCGAAGGGGGCTGTGGTTCGGCGCGACGGATTGATTACCCGTCTGGCGACCCAGCCGGTGCATGTCGACATGGTGTTCGTGTCTGGACGCGGCTGGGAGTCGGCGATGGAGCAGGCCGAGCGGTTCACGCCATTCACTGCTCGTGCCGTACTGATTGATGGTGTGTTGAGGCGCAAGGAGGAGGCTGTGATGCGTGCAGCATTCTATGGCATCGGATTGCTCCGTGTCCAAGGGGCAACCGTGGAGGTTGTTGTGCCGCCGAGCCCCTTTGTTCGCAAACGTCATACGGTTGCCAACTGGAAGTTCCTGGAGGATGTCCACCGTCAGCTGTCCTAATACTCCAGTTGTAGATGCTGATCTTCAGTCCTGGGCGGCTTGTCGTCGGTAGTGGCTGGCCTGGGACTGGGCCTGATGGCGACGTCGCCACAGGGACCAGCCGAGCAGGTGGGCAGCGTCGAGGACCGGTCGGATGGCGAGTGCGATGAACAGGCGCCGGATCTCGTTGCAGGTGAGCGGTATGAGTCCGTCCGGTGCGGGGGCACGGGTGTGTTCATACGCGCGGACGACAGCCAGGAATGCATGCGCGAGCATGGCGAGGGTGACCCAGCGCGACCAGGACGGATAGCGGCGGACCTGGTGCTGGTCCAGGGAGGCCAGGCCCTTGCCGGCCTGGAAGAACTCCTCCACCCGCCACCTTGATCCTGCAACTCGCACCAGTTTGGCCAGTGGCACTGCGGCGGGCGAGTAGCAACGGTAGTAGGCGAGTTCGCCGGTGCTGCGGTTGCGGCGGATCAGCAGTTGGCTGCTCCCGGGGCGGGGGTCGGCGAGGTCGATAACGGCCCAGTCGTAGAACCGGTGGCCCTTCGCTCCCGTCCCGGCCGACAGCTTCTGCCAGGCTCGCTTGGGTACCTTCTTCGCCAGGGCGTCCGCGCGGAACTTTCCGGCGCCGGTGGTGGCTTCGTACGAGCAGGCAACCGCGAGGACGTAGCCGGTGCCGCGTTCCTCCAGGATGGTCCGCAGTTTCGGGTTGCCGCCGTAGACCTCGTCGCCGGCCACCCAGACGGCTCGGTGGCCGGCGTCCAGGAACCGGGCGACCATGCGGGCAGCCAACTCCGGCTTGGTGGCGAAAGCGGTCTCCTCGCCGAGTCCGGCGGCGCGGCAGCGTTCGGGGTCTGTGGTCCAGGATCGCGGAACGTACAGTTCCCGGTCCACCGCGGCGTGCCCGCGCTGTCCCGCGTAGACCAGGTAGACGGCGACCTGGGCGCTTTCGATTCTGCCCGCGGTGCCGGTGTACTGGCGCTGGACGCCGACCGTGCTGGTCCCCTTCTTCACGTCACCGGTCTCGTCGACCACCAGGACCGCCTGGTCGTCCTGCAAGTGCTCGACGACGTAGTCACGCACGTCGTCGCGGACCTGGTCCGCATCCCACTTTGCCCGCCCCAGCAGATGCTGCATGCCGACCGGTGTCTTCTCGTTGGCCCACTCGGCGATGGTCCAGCAGTTCTTGCGCGGCAGGTCCGACAGCAGCCCGAGTACCAGGCTCCGGACCCGGCGCCGGGGTTCGACGCGCGCGAACCGGCCGGCGATGCGGCCCATCAGGCCCTCGAACGTCTCCTGCCAGCGGGCAGGGTCTACGCTGTGACCCGCGGCCACCGCATGATCGTTTGTCTTCACACGCCGATGATCAACGGTGGCCGCATCCACGTGCCGACCGGTCCCGACCATCGAGATTTCAGATGTGCCACCGACCGGAAGCAGCTGGACGTCGCCGGTCATCCAGGTTTGAGCACACCCCGGGCGATGACGGCCCCACGCAGACGCGCAGCCATCGAGGCCGCCTGCTCCGGCGACGGTGTCAGGACCCCGTTCTCCGTCATCAGAGCGTGGAACTGCTGCTCAGGGTAGGGAACACCGGGCGGCAGGGCTGCGATGTGCCAGTGCAGATGCGCATTGCCCTGCTGGCTGCCGAGCGAGTACAGGTAGGTGCGCTCCGGCCCGCACACTGCCTCGACGGCGAGGGTGATCTCCCGGACGAACAGCATGAGCCGGCTGTAGGCCGCCTCGTCCAGGTCGCGCACGACGTGCTCGACGTGCGCCTTCGGCGCGACCAGGACCTTGCCCGGCACCGTGGGCCACCGGTCCAGGAACGCCACGTGATCGGCATCCTCGAAAACCGTCGCATGGGGGTAGTCCGGGTTCCCGGCCAGGAACGCACAGACGAAGCACGGGCCGCTCCGGGTCCGCTCCACGTAAATTTCAAGATCCATCGGCCGTCGATCCGTTGACACCTGCGCACCTCTCCGCAGGGGTGCACCAGTCTGCCGCAGCCCTACGACCCGCACCGGTGCAAAAGGGCGGCCAACGGCTCAAGATCAGGATCTACAACTGGAGTACTATTGATCAGAAACGCTTTGGGTTCAGGCTCGTTGACGGTGTGTGAGTGATCTGGTGGGGGATGCGCGGACCTGGTCGCCGGACGCGCAGGAGGCTGTGCGGTT
>NZ_JBVHOQ010000109.1:3641-3956 GCF_055568375.1 Streptomyces sp. NPDC026062 | reverse complement strand
GCCTCCTGCGCGTCCGGCGACCAGGTCCGCGCATCCCCCACCAGATCACTCACACACCGTCAACGAGCCTGAATCCAAAGCGTTTCGGATCAATATGACCCGGTCCAGTTCCGAGAGATTTCGTCGTCAGGAAAACGTCAGGGTGCTGTCAGACTCACGGAGTAGAGTGCTACTCAACGGCATGACGGCGATTAACTTCGGAAGAATGCTAGAGGAGAGGGCCTATCGGGGTCCGAGTGTTAACTCGGTCGAGTTTCGGCTCGCGCAGGTTCGAATCCTGCCCTCTCCGCGCAGTCCGCTCGCCCTTTCGGGGGT
>NZ_JBVHOQ010000109.1:0-3543 GCF_055568375.1 Streptomyces sp. NPDC026062 | reverse complement strand
GTTTGGGAGAGGTGCCCGTAGTGGCCTATCGGGGTCCGAGTGTTAACTCGGTCGAGTTTCGGCTCGCGCAGGTTCGAATCCTGCCCTCTCCGCGCAGTCCGCTCGCCCTTTCGGGGGTGGTTTGGGAGAGGTGCCCGTAGTGGCCTATCGGGGTCCGAGTGTTAACTCGGTCGAGTTTCGGCTCGCGCAGGTTCGAATCCTGCCCTCTCCGCGCATCTTCTCTTGAGCTCTAATTCTCTTCCGAATCGCGGTGACCCGCGGGCGCGAGGGGGAGCGTCAATGCTGTCGGATTGCCGTTTATTCATTCGGGAGCAACCATGTTGGTAAACGCCGACGGGGATCGTCATCGTGCAGACATGTAAAACCGCCTGCCTTATTTGATCCCGGGTGGTGGGCTCCAGGAAATCTGTGTTCTGGACCCCTCGATACCCACTGGGGGGCATTGGATATGCTGCGTTCCAGCAGGAAGTTGGGGCAGGCCGGGGTGACCTACGCGCGCGGTACCGAGGCGAATTTGCAACGCACCGACGGAGATTGACCGCACTTCGAGAGCGAAAGGGGGCCGTGGAGAGAAACCGGTCCAGCATTTCGGTCGAAGTCATGCCTGGTGCAGCCCCAGTTTTCGCGAGTTTCCACCGAGAGAACGGAGGATAACAGTGAGTGAGGCATCAAGTAGCGGCGAGTCGAGGCACGGTCAATTGGTGTCCCTCGCCGTGTGGGCGAGCTCCCTAGAGCTGTCCGACGTACCCGCCCGGGTGCAGGACTTCGCTGCCAGCCACATACTGTCCCAACTCGCCGCTATCCGCACCGGACTCGCACAAAAAGATGGCCGACGATTGGTCCAGGCGCTGGGCCTGCCATGGCAGGACGACGTAGCGCAGTCGGCCCGCCTTCTGTCCGCGGCGGGCGCCTGGCTTAACCTCGACGACACTGCGTACGCAGGGCATCTGGGGCCCTCGACGGTCGGCGTGCCCCTCGCCTACGCCCATCACCTGCGCCTCTCAGGGGCGGAACTGTTGCGTGCGGTCGTGCTCGCTAATGAGTGCGCGGCCCGAGTTACGGCAGCAGCGACATTGGGCCCCTTTCGGGGGCAGACTGCGCTGCATACCCATGTAGTGGGAGCGGTTGCTGGTCGGCTGGCTTGCGAGCGGGCTCCGGCTGATGTGTGGACCGACGCATTTTCACTGGCCCTGAGCGCGCCTCCGTGGACTTTGATGCGTGGTTTTGTTACCACGGACGCGCGGCTTCTGCACGTGCCGGTGGGCGTGCGAATGGGGCTGGACGCCTGTGATGCCGCGCAAGGAGGCTTGCAGGGTGCTGCGGATCTACTGGAGCACGAGGATGGCTTTCTTCGTCAGTTTGCCGACGTGCCGACGCCTGAGGCTGTGACTCGTGGTCTAGGACAGCGTTGGCACACAGAAACCCTCTCTTTCAAGCTCCACCCCGGTGGCCCTGGCATCGATGCTGCGATCGATTGTGCTATCGATCTTCACGACCGTATGCCGCAGTGGGATCTCGACGATATCGACGACATTCTCGTCGAGGGCTCGCTCTACACCGTCTATGCGGCGCGTAAGGCGCAGCCTTACTTAGATGGACACAAAACACCCATCGGTGCACTCGTACTGACGACCCCTTACCCGGTGGCCACTGCGTTGCTGACGGGCCGTCTGTCTGTCGATGACTTTTTTCGCCCAGCTATCGTGGCCGCAGATCGTTGGAAGCTCGCCGAGCGGGTGCGGCTCGTTCACGACCAGGAAATGACTCGCACCATGATGATCGGCGACGCTCCTTTCGGCGAGTCGCTACGCCAAGCCGGTGGCGCGGCCCACGCCTGGCTAGAGCGGTTCGGCGGGAAGGACTTGGTCGACCTCGCCGGGACCATTGGTGCCCCTGTCGACGACTTCATGGAGGCTGTCAAACCCACGCCGGCCCGAGTCAGCGTGCGCCTGAAGGACGGTCGTTGCTACACCCAACAGCGCTCAATTCCCCGCGGCGCCATCGGACCTGCACTGCGCCGCGACCATCAGAAGTTGATCGCAGGCAAGTTCCTCGAAGCTGGCGGACCGGACGCGGTCATCACCGCCTGGCCACACATCATCGACTCAGCCCCCCAGCAACTGGCCCGCCTGTTAGAAAGCGCCCTGGCTGACTAAGGAGACACCGTGCACGACCCTCAGCAGTTGCTGCATCCCGATGCTCAGTCCGAGCAAAAATTGAGCAGGCGCAGATACGTTCTTGACACTGAGACTTTGTCTGGGCTTGTGCGTCAGCGCGCACAAGCCATCGCACATCGGCAGTCTCTGAGGGAAGAACTCAACTGGATCACCCGTAAACTTGCCGATCAACGTGGCGCGCGGGAACAAGCTGACCTAACCGCAGCGAAACATCTGAAGAGCCAGATCCAGCCAGCAGATGAAGCGCAGAAGACCGCAGAAAGCGGCCTCAAAGCGTTTCTCCTGACGGTCCCTAACATCCCTTCGGACGAGGCGCCCGATGGCGGCCCCGAGGATCCCCCTGTTGAATTAAGCAGATGGGGCAAGACGCCAACTTTCGACTTCAAACCACGCGACCACGTCGATCTGGCATCGTCGGCCGGCATCCTTGACCTCGCCAGAGCCGGCAAGCTCTCGGGGACCCGCTTCGCGGTGTTCCGAGGCGCCGGCGCCTTGCTCGAACGCGCACTGGCCTCCTTTCTCCTCGATCTGCACACGCAAAAGCACCGGTACACTGAGCACAGCGTCCCGTATCTGGTAACCCCGGAGACCATGCAAGGCACGGGGCAACTGCCGAAGTTCACCGGAGACCTCTTTGCCACTCAAGTGGCGAATCGGTGCCTGTACCTGATTCCGACGGCTGAAGTGCCGCTCGTCAATCTCTACAGTGGCGAGACCCTGCTTGAAGGTGACCTACCCCTGAGGCTTACGGCACATACCGCCTGTTTCCGATCCGAGGCCGGCTCCTACGGTCGGGACACGCGCGGCCTTATTCGCCTCCACCAGTTCTCCAAGGTCGAACTCGTGCGACTATGCCTTCTAGAGGAAGTCGATGGGCAACTCCAAGTCCTGCTGGCTGATGCAGAGGATTGCCTCCAGCAGCTTGGCCTCCACTACCGGGTAGTTGATCTGCGTGCTGCTGACCTAGGGTTCTCGGCACGCCGTACCTATGACCTCGAAGTCTGGCTGCCGAGCCAGAACACCTTCCGCGAGATCTCATCAGTTTCCGAGTGCGGAAGCTTCCAGGGGCGCCGAGCCGGTATCAGGGTCAGTCGCGGCCGTGCGAAAAATAAGGAGTACATAGCCACGCTGAACGGATCCGGTCTTCCCATCGGCCGCACCGTGGTAGCCCTCCTCGAGCAAAATCAACGACGCGATGGGGCGATTAGGATTCCCCCGGCACTCGTTCCCTACACAGGATTCAGTCTAATCAACCCCAACGGAAGCATTGCCTATTGATCCGAAACGCTTTGGGTTCAGGCTTGTTGACGGTGTGTGAGTGATCTGGTGGGGGATGCGCGGACCTGGTCGCCGGACGCGCAGGAGG
>NZ_JBVHOQ010000108.1:0-4319 GCF_055568375.1 Streptomyces sp. NPDC026062 | reverse complement strand
GAACACCTCCCTCAACGGCACGGGGCCCTGTCCGTTGCCCATCCCGACCTCACACCGGCCCGTCACCTGATCAGTGGCCACACTGAAAATGCTCATTGTTCAGCACGAAAGCCGTGAGCATGGGTCTGTCGCACGACACTGTCCCGGGGGATCCGTTTGCGGAACTGTCACGCTTCCGGGGTGCGTTCTACTCCTGTCTGACCAGGCGTGCGGATGCCTTGTTCGAACTCGCGGACGCGGTGTTGTGCGCCGATGGTCCGGTCCGGTCGCTGGTGGAACTCTCGCTGGTCGGCGAACACCGACGCGGGCACGGCGGGCTGTACGACGCCCTGTCGGCGGGCCGGGTCGAGGTGGGTCGGCTACGGCGGGCGCTGGCGGCGGTGGAGCTTCCGCGGGCGGCGGACGGACGCTTGGTCCTGGCCGCCGACCTGACCTGCTGGTTGCGGCCCAGTGCGCACACCTCGCCGCAGCGGATCCTGTGCCACACCTACGGCCGGGGCAAGGACCAGCACATCCCGGTGCCCGGCTGGCCCTACTCGGTGATCTGCGCACTCGAAACCGGCCGCACTTCCTGGACCGCACCACTGGACGCAACTCGCCTGGCACCGGGCGACGACGCCGCCACCGTGACCGCCAGGCAGATGCGCGACCTCATCGAACGACTCATGGAAGCCGGGCAGTGGAACGACGGCGACCCGGACATCCTGATCGTGGTCGACGCCGGATACGACGTCCCCCGCCTCGCCTTCCTCCTCAAGGACCTGCCGGTGCAGGTGCTGGGCCGGATGCGCTCGGACCGTGTCCTGCGCCGCGCTGCCCCACCCCGCGAGCCCGGCCTGCGGGGCCGGCCGCCCCGCCACGGCGGCGAATTCGTCTTCGGCGACCCCGCCACCTGGGGCCCACCCCACACAGGGTCGGTGACCGAGACGCGGCTCTACGGAACCGCGACCGCCCAGGCCTGGGACCGCTTGCACCCGAGACTGACCCACCGCTCGGCCTGGACCGCACAACTGGGCGCCCTGCCGGTGATCGAAGGCACCGTGATCCTGCTGCGGGTCGACCACCCACCCAGCGGCGCGACACCGAAGCCCGTCTGGCTGTGGTAGTCGGGCACCGACGCCACCGCCACCCAAGTCAATGTGCAATCGCCATCCTCGACCGCCTACTGCACCAATGCGAAGTCGTCGCCATCGACGGCCTCAGCTACCGGCTGACGAACCGCCTCAAGGCCATCGAGCGTGAGACGGAAGTCGCCTGATCTGGAAGTTCAATCCTGGCCCAGTTCCTCGCCCGGCGGGATGAAGGCATCGGCACTGCGGCATCGTCAACATGCCCGTGAGCGTCCACCGTGAGGGCCGTTGCACGGTCCTGCGAGGTGATCAGCCGCGCGAACACCAGTTCCGTGAGCGGCGTGTTTCCCGGGCTCTCGTCTTTCCAATGGGCCCGCCACCAGGAACGGCGGCTACGACCTGGTCGGCCTTCTCCAGATGGAAGAAGACCTCGTAGTCCGTGACGGGACGCATGGCGCCTCGCCTCGGGTCGACGACAAGCGCCGTTCCAGTTGCGGGTCACATGTCTCCACCCGCACCATGCGGCCTATCTCGGTCTCGGTGCCGTTGAAGATCGCGGTCCAGCCAGTCTGATTGAAGTAACGAATGTCCACCGCCCCGTCCTCTCGTATGGCGATGAGCGCAACGGGCGGCTACTTGCTCTGCACGTTCACCCGTACGCACCTCTGCACATAGGTAAGTACGCCGACAACGGGCAGCGGGGTGGTTGCGGGCAGGTTGGAGAGCCAGAACTGCACGGGCTCGTTCTGGTCGGCGGGCCATTCGGCCAGCAGCCAGCGGACCGGGAGCTCGGCGGTGGCCGCAGACTTGCGGATCTCACGTCCGGCGGGCCGGATCCGCAGGGCCACGAAGCGCGAGTACATGGGCTTGAACCCGCTGCGGCCGCTGCCCGGCCGTGATCCCTCCCTCCACTGCACCGGCCGCGCGGAGGATTTGCCGGCCGCGATGACCAGGCTCTTTACCTGCTGGGCCGGCTCGGGGTAGGCAGAACCGGATGGGGGCCGCAGCCGGAGTGGGCAGGTGTGCATGGCTGTGCGTCTTCGGGCTGCGCGGGCGTCGTGGTCGAGATGCCCACCACGTAGTCGAGACCTCGTGTTTCCAGGCCGAGCCGGAAGGCGGCGGTGTCCCCGTGGCCGCCGTCGGCGATGACCTGGGGCACCTCGACGCCCCCGGGACCGCGTCTCGTCGATCATGTCGAGAGCCAGTTGCCACTTCTCGACATGGCCCACCTGGGCAGGGATGGCGCACTTGTCACGGCGGGCTACTTTGGCCGGATCGGCCCTGGGCGAGGCGGGATCCCAGCTCCAGGTCAGGAACAGGCGCCAGTTCACCGCCGCCGAGGCGCCGTTGGAAGCCAGGTGAAGCGAAACCCCGGCCTGGCAATTGGTGACCTTGCCCGCGGTGCCGGTGTACTGCCGGGTCACGCACGCCGACGCGTCCCCGTCCTTGAGGAATCCGGTGTCATCGATGACCAGCGCGGTGGGTTTGATGACCGGCTGCATGCGCCAGGCCAGCCGGGCCCGCACATGCGCCGTATCCCACGGGCTGGAGGTGACGAAGGGGGCCAGGGCCTGCCGGTTACCGTCCTCGCCCAGCCGGACGGCCATCGGCTCCACCGACTTGCGCCCGCCGTCCAGCAACAGCCCCCGCAGATAGACCCCGCCTCACCGACGCTGATCCTACCGCGCGAACGGCTCGAACATCTCCGCCGCGAAGTCCCCCAGATCACACGGGACCGCAGCCAACTCCTCACTCAGCGCACCCGGTCAACGACACGACCGATCAAGAAGACACGCCACCACAAACCACACATGACCAAGCCCTAACCTCGCGCTTTCATGAAGCGAGCTGTCCGGCAGAAAATCAAAAAGCCAGAAAGCACCTCTGACCAGCAAGAATGAGGATTGCCGAGGTCCTCTTTCCTGCGCCGTCGGAGGCACTTCCCAGGTGAAGCCCTCCATCGGCCCAGATGGTGCACGGCCCGCAGCTTCCCTCACGGCGACAGCGCTGCCGTTATCGCCGTGCCAGGACGCGCGTGCGTGTCAGGCGTAGTGGTGGATGGTGCCGTGCAGTGCGGGGTCGGTGCCGTCGCAGCGCAGCGTGAAGGTGGCGGCGAATGCCTTGATGGTGCCGCCGTCCTCCCGCGTCAGCCGGGTGAAGGACAGGTCGCCGGTGACAGTGCGGACGCAGCCGTAGGCGGACACGTTGATCACGACGCCCGCGACGCCCTCACTGCTGGAGAACGCGATGGGATAGGTGCGGCCCTCCTCGAACCGCTCGCCCGTCGGCGGCTCCAGCGACATCTCCCAGTACTCGCGCCGGCCCGACACCACGTACTGGACGCCCTCGGCGGTCGGGGTGAGCGCGAACGTGCTGCTGCCACCGGTATGCGTGCTGGACGCGGCGATCGCGTGCTGCGCGAAGGTACTCCCCGTATCCGCGCTGTAGGAGTAACTCAGCGACATTGCTTGGTACTTGAGGGAGTCTCTGAGGGCCGGCGCGGTCGCGCTCCCGCATCGCTGGGTGTAGCTGGCGTCGAGGACGGTGACCGCACCCGAGGCGTCCGTCTCTATCTGGTTGATCGTGAACTGGCCGTAGGCGTCCACACAGCCGCGGTCCTCACCGATCACGGTGAGCCCGTGGCATGCCCGGTGCGTACCGCCGCTCCCTCCGCCCGGGTGTAGACCCCGGGGGTGAGCTCGTCGCCGTGCGGCGCGGCGAACTCCACGTCCCAGTTGGTGATATCGCTGGGCATGACGCGGATCCGTACGTACTCGGCGGTGCCGGAAACGGTGAAACTCGCCGTCTTGGGTGTGTAAGCCAGGCTGCTCCCCTGACCTATCGGATCGCCTGGCTCACTGGTCTGCGTCCACCTGGTCACGGCCACCGGTGCGGTGGTCGCGGACGTGACAGTGGCCGCCTGCGCGGCGGCCTTGGTCGCCGCCGTGTTCTGGGACGAGCTCGTGACCGTTGCCGTGCTCGCGCCCGCCACACCGGACGCGGCGGACGCGCCGGTACCGCCGTAGGCGGTGGATCCGAGCACGACCATAGAACTCGCCAACGCGCCGATGAGAGCGTGACGCCACCCTGTGCGTGTGCGCACGGAGGCCCCCCTTTTGTGAATGCGGCGCCTCCACCGGGCACCCCGCACAGTCCTATTGATCAGAAACTCATTGGGTTCACTCGTCGAGGACGTATCGGACGTGCGGGGCTTTGAAGTAGCCGGTGACGATGTGGG
Source organism: Streptomyces sp. NPDC026062 (assembly GCF_055568375.1). Classification (NCBI taxonomy): domain Bacteria; kingdom Bacillati; phylum Actinomycetota; class Actinomycetes; order Kitasatosporales; family Streptomycetaceae; genus Streptomyces; species Streptomyces sp. NPDC026062. Next base: position 11 of record NZ_JBVHOQ010000108.1, on the reverse strand, counting down.
GCTGGCGCTGT
>NZ_JBVHOQ010000107.1:0-4568 GCF_055568375.1 Streptomyces sp. NPDC026062 | reverse complement strand
CGCACGGCGGCGCAGCTCAAGGGGGTAACGGGAGGGTCGTGCCATGACTCAATCCTTTCACGGAATCGAGCCTCCACCTGACCCGGGACGGTTCAGAGCTGCATAAACGCCAAGGTTAGGGCTTGCCGGGAATCAACACGTCGATTTGATCTTGCTTTTGTCGAGTTCTTGGAATTTCGCGATGTCAGCCGGTGTGCGGAAGCGGGCGGTTGAGGCAGGGATGTGAACTCCGTGGGCTTCCAGGAGCGGGCGGACGCCTTTCGCTGTGCGGCTGGTGGTCATGGCGGTGGTGTTGAAGAGCTGGCCCAGGAGGTCCATGGTCGCGAGTTCGCAGGTGGAGCACGGTGGCCAGGACCCGGTCGGCTGAGGTGAGCTTGGGTTTGGCTCCTGTGCCAGGGGCCACCAGGCGTTCGTGGCCTCTGCGGGCGCGGAGCACTTGCTCGCGTTGAATCTCCATCGCTGGAGTCAGCACGTCGATGAGTTCGTTGAGCCGCCGGCGGGTCATCCCGGTCAGTTCCGGGTCCTGGAGCGAACGCCACGTGAGGTGGGCCGGTCCGTCCGCCAAGGCTTCGTCCTGTGTGCTGGTGGTGGTCGCCGTGTCCTCCGGGCGCTGGGGGTGGAGGGTGTAGTTCCAGTCGCCGTGGAAGTGGTGGCGGGTGATGGGGAGGGCGGCGATCTCGTCGCCGCTGACGCGGATGCCGGTGGGGTACTCACCGCTGTCGAGTTCGGCCTGGACGGTGAGGCCGGTGCGGCTGGTGGTCGCGGCGATCGTCTGGAGCATGACTTCGTGGCTGTTCAGAGGCCTGCCTCGCCAGTTCATGGTGATGTGGGAGAACAGCCGGTGCTCGATCTTGTTCCACTTCGAGGTTCCGGGCGGCAGGTGACACACTGTGATCTCAAGGCTGGTCTCGGCGGCGAGATCGGCGAGCTGGGTCTTCCATCCCCGGGTGCGGTAGCCGTTGGAGCCGCCACCGTCAGCGGTGATCAGCAGTCGGCGGGCGCCGGGGTAGTCGTGCCGGCCGACCGCCTGCCACCAGCGTCGGATTGAGGCGACGGCGAACGCCGCCGTGTCGTGATCGGTGCCGATGCTGACCCAGCCGGTGTTCGCCGTCATGTCGTAGATTCCGTAGGGAATGGCCTTCTCGGCCTGGCCGGGGAAGTCGTGCGTCTTGACCCTCACGGGCTGTCCTGCGGGCTGCCATTCGTGCCCGGCGTTTTTGTAGTGGCCGATCAGTTCCTTCTTCTTGCTGTCCACGCTGATCACCGGGTCCCCGGCGTCCCTGTGGTCTCGTGCCTGCTCGTTGAGGTAGCGGAACTGGGCATCCCTGTCGGGGTGCTGGGCACCTTCGATGGTCTTGGCGTTGGCCTGCAGGCTGAAGCCCTCCTCCCGCAGCAGGCCGGCGACGGTGTCGGCGGAGACCCGGTGCCCCTGGCGGGTGAGCTCCGCCGCCAGCTTCCGCGTCGACTTCGTCGTCCAGCGCAGCGGCGACATCGGGTCGCCCCGCTCGTCGGGCTCGACCAGCGCCAGCAGTGCCGGCCGCAGCCCGGAGTCCGGCTCGGCCGCCTTCTTCCGCCCTCCGCCGGGATGGCGCACCCGCCCCAACGGAACCTGACCTGACTCCAGTTCAGCCGCCCCACGCGAGACCGTGGCCTCCCGGACCCCGGCTGCAGCGGCGACGATCCTGATGCCGCCATGCCCCAGCGACAGTGCTTCCGCTCCCATGGCCAGCCGACGCTGACGCTCGTCCAGATGCGGCAACAACACCTGGAACTTCGCTGCCAGAACGGCCTCGATCCCCTCCGGTCTCCCCATACCAGACCAACGAGCCCCTCAGCTGAAAGCCACGACTTGTTCCCGGCAAGCCCTTACGACCTCGTGCATGGTTGGGGTGAGGGCGTGTTGAGGTTGCGGTCGGCGTTTTGATCATGCGGGTGTGGCGGGCAGTGCGAGTGCCTTCGTGTGAGGGGTGGCTTGTTGGTCGGTCAGGAGGCCGGCGACGGCTCGGATGGTGTCGGGCGAGGGCCCTCCAGTTCTTGAGGTGGGCGATGCCGTGTTCGACAGGGATTCTGGCTGAAGAGCGGGCGAAGCGCGCAGCCTCATGGTGTGCCATCAGCCATTGCAGATGTTCGAGGTGTTTGCCGCGTCGTTTGCGCGGCGGGGTGACGACCTGGCCGTAGGTTGGGCCGCGAGGCCCTGATAGCCGGCGTCGGCGAGGATCTGCAGGTCGACGGTGTCGGCGAGCAGGTCGACCGGGCCGGAGTCACGGGCTTGGGTGATGTCGGCGACGGAGCCGGCCCGGACCTCGCCGCAGAACAGTGGCCGTCCGCGCTGATCGGTGACGACGAGGGCCTTCATGGCGCTGATGCGGCTCTTGCCGATATGAAGCGGCTACGTCCACCACGGTGTGCGCTTGGGCGACGGACTCGGATCTCGGTGGCGTCCATCAGCGCGGTCTGGCCGGTGGCGCCGAGATAGGCGATTACATCGGCCAGCGTGCGAAGTCGCAGACCGCCCTCGACACGACAGCCCCGGTCGGCGAGCAGGGGCTGGATCTCGCCGACCGCACGGGTGATGGTCGACCGGTCCACCTGGAACCAGCAGGCCAGCACGTCGTGGGTGACGCCGTGCCTGAGATGCACGAGTGTGGCCAGCAGCCGGTCGATGAAGACCAGTTTGTACTTCGCACCCGCCCCGGCTCGCCGACGCGGTCGGTCCAGCAGTTCAGCATCCCTGCGGGCCTGCCAGACCGGACCCAATTCCGCGACCAGATCGGCAATTACAGTCACGGAGAGGCCCGTGACCCGACGCTCCGACATGATCAGCCCACGTGCCTGTGTCCCCACCACGAACAGCCTAAAGAGACAGCGAGGCCATCGTAACCGCTAACCATGCGAGGTCGTAAGGAGCTGGTCCACCGTCGGTGCACCCACCCGGTAGCCCTGACGGGACAGCTCGCCGGCCAGGTGCCGTGTCCGCGAGGGCCTCGCCACTGACGTCCGCGTAGGAGACCTGCATGCCGACGGTGTTGATCCGGCCCTCACCGAGGACGCTGCCGACGACGCCGGAACAGTCCTCGTAGCGCAGGACGACCATGTGGTCGGCGAGGGCCAGGTCCACACCAAACTCGCCGACGGCAGCGACTTTCCGGAGGTTCTAGCGGCCGACCAGCGTGCAGGAGACCGACACCTCCTGGCCGTCACTGAGGGTGCCGCGCACGGTGACGACGTTGCGGTGGTCAGGCGACTCAGACGAGGTCGTGAGGCGGACCTCGACACCGCGCTCCTGCGCGAATAGCGGCGCGTTCGCGTAGCTCACCGTTTCGTCGACGACGCCCTCAAACACGCCCTTGAGCACGGACAGTTCTAGCATCTTCACGTCGTGCTGGGTGATCTCGCCGTACACCTCGACGTCGAGGCAGACCGTGACCTCACCAGCGAGCGCGGTGAAGGTTCTGCCGAGGCGCTCGGCGAGCGGCAGGCCCGGCTTGACGTCCTCAGCGATGATGCCACCCTGGATGTTCACCGCATCGGGCACCAGCTCACCGGTGAGGGCGAGGCGCACCGACTTGGCGACGGCGATACCGGCTTTCTCCTGTGCCTCATGCGTAGAGGCGCCGAGGTGCGGGGTGCAGACGACCTGGTCGAACTGGAAGAGCGGGGAGTCCGTACAGGGCTCCTCCGCGTACACGTCGAGACCGGCGCCGGCAACGCGGCCCTCCTTGAGCGCCGAATACAGCGCCTCCTCGTCGACGATCCCGCCGCGCGCAGCGTTCACGATGCGCACACCTGCCTTGACTTTGTGCAGTGCCTCATCACCAATGAGTCCCAGGGTCTCGGGGGTCTTCGGCAGGTGCACGGTGATGAAGTCGGAGACCTCCAGCAGTTCGTCGAGCGAGAGGACCTTCACGCCCATATGCGCGGCGCGCGCGGGCTGCACGTACGGGTCGTACGCGACGACCTTCATGCCGAATGCGGACATGCGCTGCGCGACGAGCGCGCCGATCCGGCCGAGGCCGACGACACCGAGGGTCTTCTTGTCCAGCTCCACACCGGTGTACTTGCTGCGCTTCCACACGCCGGCCTTGAGGGCCTGCGAGCCCTGCGGGATGTTGCGCGCGGTGGCAATGAGGAGGCCGCAAGCCAGCTCGGCGGCGGTCACGATGTTCGACATCGGGGCATTGACGACCATTACGCCGGCCTTAGTGGCGGCCGACACGTCCACGTTGTCCAAGCCCACGCCGGCTCGTGCGACGACCTTCAGCGTGTTCGCGGCTGCGATGGCCTCGGCATCGACCTTGGTGGCCGAGCGGATCAGGACCGCGTCAACATCGGCGATGGCGGAAAGAAGTTCCGCGCGGTCTGTCCCGTTGCAGCGTCGGATCTCGAAGTCCGGGCCCAGGGCGTCGATAGTCGCGGGCGACAACTCTTCAGCGCTGAGGACGACGGGGCGTTGCGTCATTGGCTGTTCTCCTTGTCGTTGACCCAGCTCATGAGCTTGCGCAGCTCACGGCCCGTGGTCTCCAGCAGGTGGTCGCTGTCGGCCTTCTTGTACTCGTTGTACTTGGGCA
>NZ_JBVHOQ010000106.1:0-4633 GCF_055568375.1 Streptomyces sp. NPDC026062 | reverse complement strand
CCCTGTTCGCGGTCATCGAGGGCGAACACACCGGTTCCGTACAGGTACCCACCCCGTCACTCACCCCGCGTGGCTCCACCGCACAGGCCCCCGCCCGGAGTTGAGAGCGGGTGCCGACCGGCGGGGCACTGTCCGCGTCCCAGGCCCCCAAGATGACTGAAAGACGATGAGTGGCTTGATCTGATTGATGAATCACGCCGCCGGTGGGCCTTCCGTCATCACTGCATATATGCGGATCGCTGAGCCGTGGCGTGTGTGTGAATGTCGTGAATGCGATGGCCGATTTCTCCTCTTCGGGCCCCGCTGCACCGCTGCGGCCGATTCGGCTTGATGTTCCCCTCGCGTGCCATGCGTCAGCCCTTTCATGGTTGGGGAGATCAGGATTTTCTTAAGCCGTGTGCAATCAGTGCGGTACTCTCTGTACGTCGGGATTACCTGACTGTCACTTTATGGGGGAAGAGTGAAGACTTCTGTCGGGGTTGCTGGAATCTGTGCCGTTCTGCTCGCTGTGACCGTGGCGGCACCTACCGCGTCCGCGGCCGACGGAGCCCGGTCGACGACGAATGCCTCGATTGCGACCGTGGACGTCAAGGGCATCCAGGTCGACAAGCAGGCAAGTGACGCAACCAAGCGGATCGTCGCGGCCGACGCGGAGGTTGCCGCGGCCGCCGCCAACGTATGCGGATCCGGGTACACCGTCTCGGTCAATGCCGCCAGGTACGGCACTTACGGCACCACGTACACCTGGACCAATGGCAAGACGACCGGGAGCAGTTACTACGACAAGCCGATCTGCGCCGTGTTCTTCAATGACACCGGAGTCGCGCACCCCATGCGCCTGAAGCTGGCGGACAACTACACCGCGACTGCCGATGTCGAGGACTCCGGGACGTTCAGCAGTTATGCGGGGCCCCTGTACCAGAACCGTGGCTACTGCGGTCAGGCGTACTCGTACATGAAGGTCGGCACCAAGGTCGTCGTCGACAACTACCTCACTGTGGGTGCCTGCAACTGATGCGATTCGGCCGCACTGTGCTGCGCCCCGCGACGTGGGGCGCAGCACTGCTCATTACCGCCCTGGTCACCGGATGCTCGGACGGTACAAGCCCTTCCGCAGCCCCTTCGTCATCTCCTGCCGCCCCCTCCGCGCCTCCTGGTGACGCGTCGAGCGGTACGCCGAGCGCTCCGGAGGCAACCGAGGCGAGTCCGGAACCGACCGCACCGGTCATCACCCATGAGGGGAAGACCAAAGTCATTACGCTTGACGATGTGGAGGTCCGGGTCACGCGTGGTGCGCGCGGTTTCGATGTCGCCTGCGATACCACCAACACCTATGACAGGACCCTCAACTTCAGAGTCACTGTCAGCGTGGGAATCGGTGAGGACTGGGTGCGCGCCACCGAATTCGACTTCCCGAATCTGGCGGCGGGCCGGACCGGCAGGAAGGCCGCCGTCGTGGGCGAAAGCTACGAGGGCGAGTTTCCGGACGAACCCAAGGTCTACATCGATTCGGTCATCAACTACTGAGACGCGGGGCGGCCGACGGCCTGCGGTATTTGCCTTCCGGTTGCGATCGCTCATAAACCCCGTCGGTGAACTGCCGGGACGGCGTGAATAATCACCGTGACGTATTGACGGCCACTGCCGGTGGGGTGCCGGCCTCCGGTGCTTCCGCAAGCCGTCCGGCAGACGCCCGACCGAATCCCCGCACACTCCCTTGGGCGCTGCGGCGCAGTTCTCCGGGGCGCTCGCGCATGTCAACGACCGCCCGCCGGAGGGGAATCCGGAGGAGGGGCGACACTTGATGGCGGAGCGGGCAGGAGCCGCGGCCGGCGATCCGGGACCGGCGAAGGCCCGTACCGGTCCGCAGCCGGGCCATGTCGGGTGAGCCGGCCTACGTCGGGTGAGCTGAGTGGGAGGACGAGAACCACGTGGATGTGTACGAGGCCGTGAACGGTCGCCGGGCGGTGCGGGCGTTCAGCGATGAGCCGGTACCCCAAGAGGCTCTCGAACGCGTACTGACCGCGGCGACGCGCGCTCCGTCGAGCGGGAACCTCCAGCCGTGGCGCGTCTACGCCGTGGGCGGCGAGCCGCTGGCCGAACTGAAGCGGCGTGCGACGGCCAGGGCGCTGGCGGGCGACCCGGGCGACGAGCGGGAATACCCGATGTACCCGGCCGGACTGGCCTCTCCGTACACGGACCGTTTCGCCGCCGCGGCGGCCCAGCGCTACGAAGCGTTGGGCATCGAACGGGACGACCCCGAAAGGCCCATGAAGATCGCCGCCCTGAACTCGGGGGCGTTCGGGGCGCCGGTCGTGCTGTTCTGCTACCTCGACCGGACGATGGGACCCGGGCAGTGGGCGGACGCGGGGATGTATCTGCAGACGGTCATGCTGCTGCTGAGGGCGGAAGGGCTGCACAGCTGCCCCCAGGTGATGTGGACGATGTATCGCAGGACCGTCAGCCGGATGGTGGGAGCCGACGACGGGCTCGTGCTGCTCTGCGGTGTCTCCGTGGGATTCGAGGAGGAAGGCGCGCCACGGCTGCGCACCGGGCGGGCGGACATGGCGGAGACAGTGAGCTTCATCGGAATGTGACCGTCAGGCGGTAAAGATCCACACGATCATTCGGAAAGAACCTCTCCACGTCCTCGTGCCGGCCGCCCGGGCAACCGCCGGTCGGCAGGTCGGCACGTCGTCTCCACCAAGGTCCGGAGCAATGACAGCCTCCCCTTCCCTCAGTGCCTTCGACTCACTTCTCCTTGACGCCGTGCCCGATCAGGAGACCCTGCGTCAGACCTACCAACTGCCCAGCGACTCGGCTGTGCGCAAGCAGATGACCGAACTCACCGCCCAGACCCGCCGGCTGATCGAATGCTCCTCGCTGGTCCTGGTCGCCAGCGCGGACGCCGAGGGCAACTGCGACGTCTCCCCGCGCGGCGGCCCTGCCGGCTTCGTCTCCGTTCTGGACGCTCAGACGCTGGCGATACCGGACGCGACCGGCAACAAGCGCCTGGACAGCCTGCGGAACATCATCGCCACCGGACGGGCCGGGCTGCTGTTCTTCATCCCGGGGCGCCCCACCACACTCAGAGTGAACGGCCGCGCCTGCGTCTCCACTCGCCCGGAACTGCTGTCGCAGCTGACCGCCGTGGGCAAGCCGCCCGCCAGTGCGCTGGTGCTGGGGATCGAGGAGGTCTACCCGCACTGCCCCAAGTCGCTTATGCGCAGCGGAGCCTGGAAACCGGAACAGTGGCTCCCGGCGGACGCCCAGCCGACGTCGGCCGAGGTGACGCTGGCCCAGTTGCGGATACCGGAGCTGACGATCGCCGACATCGAGCAGTCCGAGGCGGACTCGTTGAAGTACCGGTACGAGTAGCGGGCACCGGTACAGCCCCCGAGCTGGGGTTTGCCCGCTTTTGTGGACATCTCTTGAGGGTCAGATCGTGGGATCTGGCATGGAGGTGTCGTGGTGGGTACAGCCCGGTATTCGGAAGAGTTCAAGCAGGACGCGGTCAAGCTGGTGGCCTCCACCGGCCGGTCCGTCAACTCGGTGGCCAAGGACCTCGGCGTCAACGCCGAGTCCCTGCGGCAGTGGGTGCGTGCGGCCGAGGCGGTCCAGGCCAGCGGGGGTGGTGAGCCGATGACCCCGGTGGAGCGTGAGGAACTGAAGCGGCTGCGCAAGCAGGTGCGTGAACTGGAGCTGGAGAAGGAGATCCTCAAGAAGGCGGCGCAGTATTTTGCGAAGGAGATGGGTCGATGACCGGCCGCTGGCGATTCATCTCCGACCACCACATGGGGTACGGCATACAGCGGCTATGCAGAATCTTCGGCGTCTCCCGGTCCGGTTTCTACCGCTGGCGGGCCGCCGGGCCCGCCCGGGCGGCCAGGGCGGCGCCGAGGCGGCGTTGACCGAACAGATCCGCGGCATTCACACCGGGACCAAGGGCGCCTACGGTGTCCCGAGGATCACGCGTGAGCTGCGGGAATCGGGTCCGGTGGTGAATCACAAACGGGTCGCGAGACTGATGCGGGCCGCCGGCATCACCGGCCGTCACCTGCGTAAAGGGAAGCGGACTACCGTGCAGGACGCGCGAGCGCCCAAGGCTCCGGACCTCGTGCGGCGCGACTTCACCGCGCCCAGGACGGATGTCCGCTGGTGCGGCGACATCACCTACTTGCCGGTCGGAAACGACTGGATGTACCTGGCGACGGTCATCGACATGCACTCGCGGCGGGTGGTCGGCTGGTCCATGGCCGACCACATGCGGGCCGATCTCGTCATCAACGCGCTTGAGGCCGCTGTCGCCACCCGTGGCAGATCTGTCGACGGTGTGGTAGTCCACTCGGACCGCGGCACTCAATACACATCGGACGCATTCGCCCTGGCATGCCGAAAGCACGGAATTCGCCTCTCGATGGGCTCGGTCGGCGACAGTTACGACTGTCAGTCTGTTCGTACCGGATCCCGCAAGGATCGGGCAGTCCCGGCCGTGACGGTCTGACTCTTGCTACGACCGACCCCACGAGTGTCCTGGGGTTGATCTGTCGACCGTCCGGCCGGGCACGCAACAAGCGCTGCCGCCGGACGGACGTGACCTCATAGGAGCCTGGAGCCAACTCGTCAAAGCGTC
>NZ_JBVHOQ010000105.1:0-5050 GCF_055568375.1 Streptomyces sp. NPDC026062 | reverse complement strand
ACGACGAACAGATACCCGGGCACCACCGCGTACCGGCGGAACGTTCGTCGTTCGAGGAGACGCCCCGGAGGGGCACCGGACCCCCACCCACCGGGGTGACGCGAACCCGCAACGCGGAGCACCCGCACCCCCACGGAGCACCCGCACCGAGCCCGTCCGGCGATTGAGGACGGAACCCCGCGCCCCGGACCGGGGCAACGGACAGGGCCTCGCTGCCGCCCGCCCAAGGGCCCCCTACTACGCCGTGTACGTCTCCAGCCACGCCGGGAACTCCGTCAGGGACGGCAGGACGACGTCCGCGCCCGCCGCGCGCAGCTCCGCCTCGTCGCACGGTCCCGTCGTCACGCCCACCGAGAAGGCGTCCGCGGCCTGGGCGCCGCGTACGTCGCCCGTGTGGTCGCCCACGTACACGCCCGCTCCGTGCGCGCGCAGCGCCTGGGCCTTCGCCTCGGCCCAGAGGCCGCCCACGATCACGTCGGGTTCGATGCCGAGGTGTGCCAGGTGCAGCTTCGCGTTCGGCTCGTACTTCGCGGTGACGACCATCGTCCGGCCGCCCAGCGCACGGATCGCCTCGATCGACTCCCGCGCCCCGGGCATCGCGAGCGACGGGCCTATCGCGTAAGTGGGGTAGATCTCGCGGTAGCGGTCGGCCACCGCGGCCACGTCGGCCGCCGGGAACCAGTGTGCGATCTCCTGCTCCAGGGGCGGTCCCAGCCGGCTCACCACCAGATCGGTGTCGATGACCGCCCCCGTCTCCGCCGAGAGCGCCACGAACGCGGCCGCGATGCCGGGGCGTGAGTCGATGATCGTCATGTCCAGGTCGAAGCCGACCGTCAGTACCTGCGTAGCCATGTCCTCCATTGTGCCGACCACCGCTCCCCGCACACCCCCGGACGGCCCCGCACACCCGACGCTTAGACTTAGCCAAGCCTTACTTTGCTTGGCTTTGTTTTGCTTTGTTTCGCTTGTCGATGGGGTCCGATGTCAGCCGCCGCACCACGCCGCTCCAGACGCGCTCTCGCGACGGCGGCCGCCGTCGTGGCGCTGCTGGTCGCCGTACTGCTCAGTCTCGCCGTCGGGGCGCGCTCCATACCCCCGTCCGAGGTGTTCGACGCACTGGTCCACGGAGGGCACTCCGACGCCGCCGAGGTCATCCGGAACATGCGGGTTCCCCGCACCCTGATCGGCCTGATGGTCGGCGCCTCGCTCGCCCTCGCCGGGACGGTCCTCCAGGGCATCACCCGTAACCCCATCGCCGACCCCGGCATCCTCGGCATCAGCCAGGGGGCTTCGGTCGGGGTGGTGCTCGCCATCGCGTACGCGGGGATCCACACGCTCACCGGATATGTCTGGTTCGCCTTCGCGGGGGCGGCCATCGCCTCCGTCGCCGTGTACGCCATCGCCTCCAGCGGGCGCGGTGGCGCCACCCCGGTGAAGCTCGCGCTCGGCGGCGCCGCGATCAACGCACTGCTGGTGTCGGTGACCATGGCCGTGCTGACCACGAAAGCGTCCGCGCTGGACGAGTTCCGGTTCTGGCAGGTCGGCTCGATCGCCGGCCGCGAGGCCGAGGTGGCCCAGCAGATCTGGCCGTTCCTGCTGCTCGGCACGGTGCTCGTGCTCTGCGTCGCCCGCGGCCTCGACGCGCTCGCGCTCGGCGAGGACATGGCGAAGGGCCTCGGGCAGAAGATCGCGACCGTACGGATCGTGGGGGGCATCGGTGCCACCGTGCTCACCGGGGCCGGGGTCGCCGCGGCCGGGCCGATCGCGTTCATCGGCCTCGCCGTTCCCCATATCGCCCGTGCGGTCGTCGGCAGCGACCACCGCTGGGTGCTCCCGATGGCCGCCCTGATCGGACCCGTGATGCTGCTCGTCTCCGATGTCATCGGCCGGATCGTCTTCCCGCCGAGCGAGGTGCCCGCCGGAGTCATGACGGCCCTGATCGGGGTGCCGTTCCTGGTCACGCTGGTGCGCCGGAAGGCGGTGCCCGCATGAGCGCCCCCACGGCCGCGGTGCGGCCCGCCGGGTACAGCCTCGTGACGATCGGAACGCGCGGACGGTTCCTCCTGCACCGCCGGGCCTCGGTCGTCGCCGCGTCGCTCGTCGTGCTGCTGGCCGTCGTCTGTGTCGCGTACCTCTGCGTCGGCGAGAGCTTCGTCGCGCCGTCCGAGGTCCTGAACGTGATCCTGGGACGGCCCTCCCCCGACGAACTCGTCGTGGGCACGCTGAGGCTGCCGCGCATGATCGTCGGGCTGCTCGTCGGCCTCGCGTTCGGGATCGCCGGCGCGCTGATCCAGACCGTGGCCCGCAACCCCCTCGCAAGCCCCGACATCATCGGCATCAGCCAGGGCGCCAGCGCGCTCACGGTCGGCGCGATGACGTTCGGCATCACCTCGTACACCGTGCTGCCGTACCTGTCGGTGATCGGCGGCGTCGCGGCCGCGGCGCTCGTCTACGCCTTCGCATGGCGCGGCGGGCTGCACGCCACCCGCTTCGTCCTCATCGGCATCGGCTTCGCGATCGCGCTGCGCTCGGTCACCACCCTGTTCCTGACCAAGGGCGACTATCTCGTCGCCCAGCAGGCGCAGATCTGGATGACGGGGTCGCTCAACGGCCGGGGCTACGACGAGGCCGCGCCCATCGGCTGGACCCTGCTGGTCCTGCTGCCCGCCATCCTGTGGGCCGCCCGCGCCCAGCGGTCCGTGTCCATGGACGACGACACGGCGACCGCGCTCGGGGTCCGGCTGGGGCGGGTACGGCTGGGGCTCGTCGCGCTCGGTGTGATCCTGGCGTCCGTGGCCACGGGGACGGCCGGACCGGTCGACTTCGTCGCGCTGCTCGCCCCGCAGATCGCCCGCCGCATGACCCGCACCGCGCAGATCCCGCTGCTCTGTTCGGCCCTGCTCGGCGCGGTGATCGTGGTCTTCGCGGACCTGCTGGCACGCAGGCTCTTCTCCCCCACCGAACTGCCGGTGGGCGTCCTGACGGCGGCGGTCGGCGCCCCGTATCTGATCTGGCTGATCATCCGCGGTCACGGTGGCCGCTCGGGAGGCAACGCATGACCACGACCCGACAGCAGGACGTCGCGACCAGCCGGCTGACGGTGCGCGAGCTGACCCTGGCCTACGAGGACCGCACCGTCGTCCACGAGCTGGACCTCGCCGTCCCCGACGGCAAGGTCACCGTCATCGTCGGGCCGAACGCCTGCGGCAAGTCGACGACACTGCGCGCGCTCGGCCGGCTCCTCAAGCCGCGCGGCGGGGCGGTGCTCCTGGACGGCACCGAGCTGTCGAAGATCCCCACGAAGAAGATCGCCCAGTCGATCGGCCTGCTCCCGCAGACCCCCGTGGCCCCCGAGGCGATCACCGTCTCCGACCTCGTCGCCCGTGGCCGCCAGCCCCACCAGCACTGGTGGCAGCAGTGGTCCCAGGAGGACGAACGGGCGGTGACCGAGGCCATGGAACGCACCGACATCACCGCGCTCGGCCCCCGGTCGGTGGACGAGCTCTCCGGCGGGCAGCGCCAGCGCGTCTGGATCGCGATGGCACTCGCCCAGGACACGGACCTGCTGCTCCTCGACGAGCCGACCACCTACCTCGACATCGCCCACCAGGTGGAGGTCCTCGACCTGGTGCGCCGGCTCGCCGCCCCGGCCGCCGACGGGACCCGGGGCCGGACCGTGGTGACCGTGCTGCACGACCTCAACCAGGCGGCCCGCTACGCCGACCACCTGGTCGCCATGAAGGCGGGCCGGATCGTCGCCGAGGGCCACCCGCAGGACGTCGTCACGGCGGAGCTCGTACGCGAGGTCTTCGGCCTCGAAGCCGTGATCGTCCCGGACCCGGTGACGGGATCCCCGCTCGTCGTGCCGGGTGCGCCCTGGCAGCCCACGGCTTCCTCCTGACCCACACCACCCACGGAAAGGCCCTTCATGTCCACCGCCCAGCGCCGCCGCGGCATCACCCTCGGCGCCCTCGCCCTGACCGGCACGCTCGCGCTCTCCGCCTGCGGTTCGTCCGACTCGGACTCCGACAGCGCCGGCACGGACGCCGCCGCGACCCACACCGTCAAGACGGCCATGGGTGACGTGAAGGTCCCCGTGGCACCCAAGCGCGTCGTCGTCCTCGACACCGGCGAGCTGGACTCCGCGCTCACCCTGGGTGTCCAGCCCGTGGGCGCGACCCACTCGGCGACGGAGGACGGCTTCCCCACATACCTTCCCGCGGACAAGACGAAGAAGCTCACCGAGGTCGGCGAGATCGCCAACCCGAGCATGGAGGCCGTGGCCTCCCTGAAGCCTGACCTGATCCTCACCAGCAAGGTCCGCGACGGAGACCGGTACAAGGAACTCAGCGCCATCGCCCCCACCGTGATGACGGAGTCCACGGGCAGCGCCTGGAAGGAGAACTTCCAGGTCCACGCCGAGGCGCTCGGCAAGCAGGCCGGGGCGAAGAAGGTCATCGCCGCGTACGACGCCCACATCGCGAAGGTGACCGAGGCGATCGGCGGCAAGGAGAAGGCGGCAGCCACGGACGTCAACTTCGTCCGCTTCGTCGAGGGCGCCGACATCCGCATCTACGGCAAGCAGAACTACATCGGCTCGATCCTCGCCGACCTCGGCATGGGCCGCCCCGCCATCACCGACAAGGCCAAGGACGGCTTCTCCTACGACGTCTCCCCCGAGAAGATCGACCTCGCCGACGCGGATGTCGTCTTCACGTCCACGTACGGCGACCCGGACAAGGCGGGGACGACGAAGACGATGAAGAGCGGCCTGTGGAAGGGGCTGACCGCCTCCAAGAACGGCAAGGTCTTCAAGGTCGACGACCGCCTGTGGATCGCCGGCATCGGCTACACGGCGGCGGGCCAGATCCTCGACGAGTTCCAGACGAAGATGGCGGGCTGACGGCGGGGGCGCATCCGTTGCCCCGGTCCGGGGTGCGGGTCGCTCCGCGTTGCGGGGTTCGCCTTGTCCCGGTGGGTGGGGGTCCGGTGCCCCTCCGGGGCGTCTCCTCGAACGACGAACGTTCCGCCGGTACGCGGTGGGACCCGG
>NZ_JBVHOQ010000104.1:0-5268 GCF_055568375.1 Streptomyces sp. NPDC026062 | reverse complement strand
CTCCTGCGCGTCCGGCGACCAGGTCCGCGCATCCCCCACCAGATCACTCACACACCGTCAACGAGCCTGAACCCAAAGCGTTTCGGATCAATATGAGAAGGCGGGAAGAATCAGCCATCGGTCGGCGGGGCGAATGGAACGGTCTATTGGCTTCGTTGATGCCTACGGGGGTCTCCACCCGCAGCGTCGACGACCTGGTCAAGGCACTCGGCTCGGACACCGGCATATCGAAGAGCGAGGTCTCCCGGATCTGCGGCGATCTCGACGAACAGCTCGACGCGTTCCGCACCCGGCCGCTGGACCACACCCGATTCCCTTACGTGTATCTCGACGCGACCTACGTCAAGGCCCGAGTGGACCACCGGATCGTCTCCCAGGCCGTGGTCATCGCCACCGGTGTCACCGAGGACGGCGGCCGCGAGGTCCTTGGTCGTCATGGTCGGCGACAGCGAGACCGAGGCCTTCTGGGCCGCCTTCCTGCGCTCGTTGCGAGAGCGCGGCCTGAGCGGTGTCCGCCTGGTCATCTCCGACAGCCACAGCGGCCTGGTCAAAGCCATCCGCAAGGTCATGCTCGGCGCCGCCTGGCAGCGCCGCCGGGTCCACTTCGTCCGCAACGTCTTCTCCGCGATCCCCAAGGGAGCCGCGGCGATGGTCGCCGCGACGATCCGCACACTCTTCGCTCAGCCCACCGCCGAAACCGTCCGGGCCTATCTCGACACCGTCGCGGACATGCTCGGCGAACACTTCCCCAAGGTCAGAGAAATGCTCCTGCACGCGAAGGAAGACCTGACCGCCTTCGCGGACTTCCCTCACCAGCACTGGAAGAAGATCCAGTCGACCAACCCGCTCGAACGCCTCAACCGGGAGATCAAACGCCGCTCCGATGTCGTCCAGGTCTTCCCGAACACCGCAGCCGTCAACCGGCTCGCCACCGCTGTCCTCGCCGAACTCCACGACGAGTGGATCGCCTTCCCCCGCCGCTACCTCTCCACCGAGAGCATGGACAACCTCTATCCAGACACCACAACCCTCCTGCCCGGCACAACCGAGTGATCACCTACACCACGTCACGGGACGTGACCTATCACGGACGTCAAACTGCAGAAACGCATCATGGCCGGACGAGCCGGCGTCCGTCTCCTCCGCCACCGCGTGGCCCTGATCGCTCACCTCCGCTGACGCCATGCGGACCGGCCGACCGTGTCACCGAGATGATCTCCGCCTACGAAAATCTTGCCAGAGCCAAAAAAAGTCCGTACGCCGACAAGGGGCATCGACGCAGCTGTCCCCCAGTACCTCGAACTCCACGTGGTCCTGGACAACTACGCCACCCACAAGACCGAGCCGGTCAAGAAGTGGCTGCTGCATCCCCCCGCTTCCACCTGCACTTCACCCCCACCTCGGCGTCCTGGCTCAACCTCGTCGAGCACTGGTTTGCCGAGCCGACCTCCCGCAAATTCCGCCACTCGGCCCACCGCAGCGTCGTCGAACTCGAACGCGACATCCGCCGCTGGATCAACGAGTGGAACAAGAACCCCAAGCCGTTCGTCGGGACGAAGACCGCTGATGACATCCTCGACACCCTCGCCGCATCCTGCACACGAATCAACGGCTCAGGACAATAGCCGAGGTGGTCGGTGATCTCGCCCTTGAGGGCCGACTCCGAAAGCCGCTTCGTCAGCTGCTGGAGCAGTCCGCCCTCGCCGGTCAGCTGCAGGCCCTCGGCCTGAGCCCGGCCCGCCAGTTCGTCGATCATCGGGTCGTCCACAGACTTCGACGGCGCCGTCTCAGACGGCTCCACAGGTTCGGCCTCGGTCACGTTGTTGCTGGTCATCGATGTATCGTCCATGATCGGAAGTTGCAGCGAACGCTTCACAGCCCCGGACAAAGCCCTTCACGGTACGTACCCACCGGCCCTTCACGTCCCCTTGGACGCACGCCAGTTGAGTCCGTTGAGGCCGACGCTATTGACCACGCGTCGGACGATGACCGAAGGCCCTAGACCGGTCAGGGCGCGCATGACATCGGCTTCTGTGGAGGATGAGCGCGCGGCACTGACGATGGCGATACTGGACGCGTTGACGTGCTCGGGACGCAGTTCGCTGAGATCGCCGATGGTGTGCACAGGAACGGATGCCCGTAATGCCTCAGCAGCTGAAATGGTCCCTACCGGACTGCTGCCAATGCCGGCGAGGAGAAGCGTGTCGCATTCGCTGATCGCTGAACGAGCCGCGGCCTGCAGGTCGGTTGCCGTGTAGCACCATTCGTCGGGGTGCTGGCCGCGTAGCCGAGGAAATCGGCTTCGCAGGACGGTGACGATGCGCCCTGATACTGAGGCGGGGGTCCCGGGCGCAATGACGAATGCGGCATTCTCCGGGGCGGCAAGCACCAGCTGCTCAGCCTCTTCAGGTGTACGGCAGTGAGTTAGGCGCCCCTGATGCTCCCTGGCCAGGAAGGGCTCCTTGCACCAGGCCGACACTGGTTCGCCCACAAGAACAATGTCGTCTCCTCTTGCTTTGAATCGGTGGACTGCGTCCACCGCAAGCTCGACTCCCGGGCAGGCCGTGGTCGAGGCACAACCGCACGCGCGCCATGCGCCGATGTCGAGATCCGGCGATTGCGCAGACACCGCGCCACCAATGGGGCGTTCGGCGGTCCCCCGTGTCGCCGCCTGTTCGTCCGCGCCGATGGGGACGATCATTCTCCTCGTCCGGAGGGCGGCGTGCCACTCGGCGACCAACTGAGAAGCGAAGGCTCGCGTTGCCGCCTCCGAGGAGCGTGCGCCGACTGCGAACCCGACCGCTCCTCCGGTTGGGTCCGTGTAGGTCGCACCGTAAAGCGTGACCGTATTTCGGTGCGCCGGGGACAATCCATTGGCGGTCAGTACCTGGGTGTCTACGGCGTAGCCGGCCTCCTCGGCAATCCGGGAGAGGAGAGGCCGCGCGGGGCAGACGATCGGGCCGCGCTGCGGATGCACCCAGGATGCAGGGACGATGACTGAACCTCGCCCGATTGAAACGCCGATGTGGTTGAAGGTCTCAAGTAGACTACTACGTTGCACTGCCACCACTCCCCAATGACGGATATATCTGATACTTGACGCGACCATGCGGTGCTCTCGATCCCCAGGGACTCATCCCTGGGGTCGTCAGGAAGGTTGAGTGGCCTTCCAACGCGCATCAGTGATGATTCAGAAGCGGAAAAACCAAGGCAATCCTCGGTGGCCGTATGAATCGAATCACACTTCGATCGGTGATTGGCCGCAGGCGTATGCAGGGGGTATGTGCACGCCGTGAGCGGTTGCAACGGCACTGGGTGGCGAAGGGCTGGTGCGGCGTTCGACCAACCAGGACACTGCGGAGCACCGATAGCCGACTGGAATTCTTCTGAATTTCGCTTTCCTCGGGAATGCTTGTGGCGTCATTCAAAACTGCCAAACCTGTGGAGTCGCGAGATGGAGCCGGACACGGTCGAGTATGACCTTGGCCGCAGACGTACGGCGGTACGGTCTGAGACGGGAATGCATCGTCGCCAACGCGTCGGTGGCCCGCGCCGACCGAAGGGTCGGCAGATCGTCCAGGAAGCTGGCCCAATGGGCACATGCCTCATCCAGAAACCCCTGTTGCAGCATCAGTTCTGCCAGTCTTGCCCTGGTGAGAGCGCGCGCCCGCCGTTCTTCGGCCGGCCGGGTACGTAGAGACAGCGTGAGTGCTCGGATCGCGCCGTCGAGGTCACCTGTCGCCTTGAGTAGCTCTCCTCGCTGGTGAGCAAGCGCCGCCAGATGAAATTCACCCAACGTGCCATGCGAACCGTTCGTCGTCTCGGCCAGTTGCTCAGCCCGGTGCAGCTCTGCGCGTGCTCGCCGACTGTCGCCGCGAGCGGCGCTAGCCAGGGCCACTTGTGCTGTGAGGTGCGGAGCGAATCCGGCTGGCAGACGGGGAATGTGCCGGGCCGCCGCTTCAGCGAGATCCAGGGCATGGCTTTCGTGCCCCAGGAAGTACGCCTGAACGCTCATGGCTCGGAGGACGGTGGCGTAAACTCCCCGGTCACCAGCTTGTGTCGCGAGGCGAGCGGCAGTCCGGTAGTACACCTGCGCCACACCGCCGAGATTCTGATCGAAGGACATGTATCCGACCAGGTAAGTCAACCGTGCTGCTTGGGCGAGCAGGAGTTCTTGCTTTCGCGGTGCGGCACCGACTCTTAGCGGGGGGACGATATCCGCCGCCAGGTACACAGAAAGGGCCTGACGGCTGTGGCCACCGCCGTATTGGGCGTCGTTCTGCGTAAATATCGGAAGTAACAATTCGGCAGATCGGGCGACTGTGGGGACAACCTTCCGACGTGGCGTCGGCAGTGGCGGAGATGACGACGAGATGGCAGGAGGCGGATCGGGCGACAACCCTACGGCGTAGGCGACGGTGCGAGCCTTCTTCGGCCTGCCCGAGTCGTCAGCGGCAAGTTCCATGAGGGGCGCCACGATGTCTTCCAGTCGCAGAGCGGAGGGCTCGATGGGTGAGGCGCCATGATCGAAGCCCCGCAGCGCTGTCTGAGCAACCGATACCTGCCGCCCCAGTACCCGTGAAAGGCATTCGGCAACCAGCACGGCAATGTGCTCAGCCGGTCGGCTGCCAGCCAGCCAGTGCGCAACCGCGGTGCGGTCGTACCGCAAGATCAGTCCGCTCTCCGCGCCTGCCCGATTGACCGCGCGAGCCAAATCCTGGCCACTCCAGTTCGCCTCCGCCAGCAGCGCCCGCAACTCTGGGTTGGGTCTCAGGACTCGTGGCATCGCTCACCTCACCCTTGATCGAATCTCCTGGATCGCCTGGAGCACTCAACCCATTCGGCACCATTGAGTGCTCCCTTGCCTAACTGGACATGTGACTGGCCGGGAAGTGCCAGCACGATAGATATACCTCATACGAGAATAGGAAAGTACCTCGCTTCGGCCCGACCTCCATTTTGGCTTGAACCGCCCGCACTGAATGGTTCTCCATTCCTTGAGCACGGATGAACCGGCCTGATTCCCCTCGGTTCGTTTCGCGGCCTTGCAGGCGCCGGATGACCTGAGGTTCCCCCGAGATGCGGAGGATGGTGACAGAGGGTCAGATGGTTTTCATGAGAGGAACATCGACCATGGCTGCCCCCAGGAAGTACTCGCTGGAATTGCGTGAGCGTGCGGTGCGGATGTATCGCACCTCGGATCCGAAGCCACAGATCAAGAAGCTGGCCGTCGACCTCGGCGTCCACCCCGAGGCCCTGCGAGGCTGG
>NZ_JBVHOQ010000103.1:0-5388 GCF_055568375.1 Streptomyces sp. NPDC026062 | reverse complement strand
AGCGCCGATGGTACTGCAGGGGGGACCCTGTGGGAGAGTAGGACGCCGCCGAACAATCATTGTGGAAAAGCCCCGTGCCCTTGTGGCACGGGGCTCTTCTGCGTTCACGACCAGAACGATGTGCAAGTTGATGGTGAATCGTGGGGGAGAACGGGAGTTCGATGCCCCGCAATGGCCCGGCCGGGACGACATCCGCCCGCTTCGCTGGGTCGTACATGGCACACCAGGCCGCTGCAGCACTGTCACTTCCGGCGGTCGTCGCGGCACGAGGATCGAGTGGTGAGGTACGGGCATGGCCCACGTCTCTCTGCGATCGACGCCTGGAGCCTGCGCCTCTGCTGCGGTGGGGGCCGCAGTTACAGTCAGCTCGGAAA
This sequence comes from Streptomyces sp. NPDC026062, assembly GCF_055568375.1. NCBI lineage: Bacteria > Bacillati > Actinomycetota > Actinomycetes > Kitasatosporales > Streptomycetaceae > Streptomyces > Streptomyces sp. NPDC026062. The sequence continues at coordinate 5,014 of NZ_JBVHOQ010000103.1, read as the reverse complement.
CTTTAGTTTACGGATGCGAGCAGAGGAACTATGGTTGTCGCATGATGGTCTCTGAGATCACCCCAGAAGAGCAGGTGGAGCTCGACAAGGCCCTGTACGACGCCTTGAACCCTCTGGCCTCGGCTATCCGATCCCGGCAGAGCGGTCTGCCGGCGGACCGTATGTGGGACGCGGATCCTGCCGAAGTGGCGCTGTCTGTCCTGGCTGCTTGGAAGGTAATGGATGTCGAGGTCAGGCGGCTGGCTGGGCAGGCGGCAGTAACCGCCGGTTCCTACGGTGCAAGTTACGAGCAGTTGGGGGCCACTTGGGGCATCACCCGGCAGGGTGCTCGCAAGAAGTGGCCCGACGCCGTGAGCCGCCCGACACCAGCGGCGGCGGGCAGGCGCAGGCTTGCACTTTTCGGAGGGACAGCTGAGCTGGTGCAAGAGCCTGCCGGGCAATGGAACTGGACGGGTAGGGCGGCTGACGGCACATCGGGCACGGCCGACGAGGGGGTGCGTTATGTGACCGCGGAAGAGGCAGCGGCCCATGCGGGCGCGTTCCTCAAAGAACACGCCCTCGGCGTCGACAACCAGTACTGAGGTTTTCTCCTTGGCCATTCGCGGGCACAGACGAGGATGGCCCTGAGGTGGAGTGCGGCCTGGTGGGCAATTGCGGGCTCGTGCGTTCGCACGACCAGGCCGCGGTACTCGTTGAGCTTGCTGGTGATTGTTCGGCCCCGTTGCGCCGCCTGTCTGCCGCGGTATCGCAGGTGGATGGCCGGCCACCCGGGCGGCCTCGCCGAAGACAATGGCCGATCTGGTCGGACGGCTGGGAAACGGCGGCGTGGATTTCTTCTGATCACGCATGATGAAAACGCGCGGTCCGCCGGAACGGCCTGGACAGGTCCTGAGCCGCCCCGGCAGCTTCCGTGTACGTGGAGATGTACTCCGGACTGATGAACTACGTCTGGACTGGCCGCCGGTTGGCGGGCCACCCCATGAGGCGCTGGGTGCCGAAGACGTCTCGGCCCAGTCGGTGGCGGGAAGCGGATCGTCCCGGTGGCGGGCAAGGTGCCACCCGGCGGCGTACAGGTGTGCAACTCGCCTTCCTCGAAGGTTGGTTGATGCGTATTCGCTTGGCCTGCCGTTCACCCAGGACGTCGACAGTGCCGTGGTTCCCGGACTTGGCAGGTGCGTACGGAACAGGCCCCGGGGGAAATCAGCTGACGCAGCAGCGACACGTTGGGCGGAGTGGGTGGACCGCGGCGCTGATAAGGCGTGGCACGGTGAGGCATTGCGCGGCGCCTGTACGAGACGCTGCTCGACAGCCCTGGGGCGGGCGGGTGTTGTTGAACGGCCACCCGGGAAAGCTGGACAGCGTCGGCCGCGTGCCGGGCGTGTGGGGATACCGGAAGATCGGCGAGGCGCGGCTGTGGACCTCTTTGACGTGATGGTCCTCGACCTGCACTGACATCAGCCCAGGGGCTGTGCTCGTGGCCCGGCAGGTTGCTGGACGACGCTCCCCGGGAGTGAGGGGTGGCCTTGGACGGGGCTTCGTACGCTTCGTGGTCGCAACTGTCCGGGCGGACGGCAGAGGCTCTGGGGCTGGTTCTGGCGGGAACGGTGGCCGCAGTGGAACGCATGGCTCTCGCGGTTGTCGCGGCCGATGACAACCAGGCCGACTGGAATACGGACCGGGGTGCATGACGCGCTCGCGGGACAGGACGGTGTGCCGGACATCGCGACGGTGTGTGCGGGCCGGACCCGAGATGATCGCGGAGCCAGGTGCCTCGGTCTCGCCCAGGGCCTGTCGTCAAATGTCGCGTCCGCCCGACGCGGCCTTTGCACAGGCAGTCCAGATCGTTCGGATTGGCCCTGCCCTTACAGCGGCATCGTGCGCTGGAATGGCACTGCCGCCGTTGCAGGGCCCCGACCCCGTGCGACGGCTCCCGGTACGACTGTCCCGGGCCATGTACGCGCTGAACGGACCGGTCTCTGTGGCAGAACTACTCGGCTTCGTCGCCGCGTCCCTGGTCATCATCGTCGTGCCCGGACCTGATCTGACCCTGCTGCTGGCATACACGGCCCGGTCGGGGCGGCGCGCGGGCCGGGCGACTGCTGGGGGATCATGCTGGGACACGCCGTACTGGCATCGGCAGCGGTCGCTGGTCTGACAGCTCCGCTGGCCGCCTCACAGGTCGGCTACACCATTCTCCGCGTCGTCGGCGCCCTCTACCTCGTCCATCTCGGCGCCCAGTCCCTGGCCGATTTCGTTCGCCTGCGCCGCAGTGCTGCCGCAGATACTCCGGCTTCCTGCTCCGCCGAGCCCGCCCCAGCGGCTGCGGGACGTACCGTGCGCACCGCCTTCCGGCAGGGCCTGATCAGTAATCTGCTCAATCCCAAGGTGGCGGTCTTCTACCTGGCGCTCTTCCCGCAGTTCATCCTGCCCGGCCTGGGAGCGACGGCCTCGCACAGTGTTCTGGCCGGAGTCTTCTGGCTCATGTGCCTGATGTGGTTCGCGCTGGTTCTCTTGCTCCTCGCCCGAGTCGAGGTCCTGTTGCGCCGCCGTAGTGTCCGGCGCGGACTGGCTGGAGCGTCGGGCGTGGGACTGGTCGGCCTGGGGGCCGCTCTGGCTCTGCGAGGCTGACGGAGCGGACCCGTCAGCAGAGCGCATGACTGGACGAAGCCGAGCGTCGAATGTCAGGCCCACATCACAAGTGAGGCAAGGGCAACGGCTGCTCCGCAGAACTCGGCAGTTTTGTCATGGCGGGTGGCAATCCCTTGCCCTTGCTCAAGTCGGCTGAGGCACCGTTCCACGACGTTGCGGTGCTTGTGGACCTCGCGGTCGAAGACCGGCGGGCGGCCTTCCCGACTGCCCTGCCGGGCTCGGTTCGCTATCTGGGCGGCTCGCTCAGGGATGGTGTGCGGGATGCCGCGATGCCGCAACCAGGAGCGGATCGCCTTCGAGCTCTAGCCCTTGTCTCCCAGGACGTGATCGGGCCGGACGCTGGGCCGCCCCGGCCCGATCCGAGGAACCCGGATGGCTTCCATCACGGCGGTGAACCGGGTGCAGCCGTTGGTGTTGCTGCCAGTGACGACGAAAGCCAGGGGACGGCCCCGCCCGTCGCAGGCCAGGCGAATCCTGCTGGTCAGCCCACTTCCGGACCGTCCGAGAGCCGGGTCGCTGAGCCCCCCTTCGGGCCCCGGCCGCATGCTGGTGAGCGCGCACGACGGTCGAGTCGACCGTGACGAGCCATTCAACGTCGCCGGCCGCATCGGCCTTCGCCTGGGCCGCCCGGAGCATCCGATTGAACGTGCTGTCCAGCGCCCACCCGCGGAAACGGGTACGAAGAGAGGCCCACGGCCCGTATCACTCGCGCACATCCCGCCAGGCGACGGCAGCACGAAACTTCCGCACGGCCCCGTTCAGGACCCTGCGGTCGTCCATCCGCTTCCGCCCCGCAACGACTCGGGCAGCAACGGGCGGACGAACTCCCACTCGGAATAGGACAGTTCATGGCGGCATAGCCCAGCAGCATGCTCCACCAACCGTGATCATTCTGAAGACATCGCCGGGCCGTCTCTTCTGGATCACTCCGGCAGGAGCTGGTTGTCGGCGCGGGGTGGGAGAGTCCTGGGCATGAGGCTGCCGGAGACTCCTGAGCGAGTGCTGCCTGAGATCGGACGCGACTTGTTCGACGTTCTCGTCATCAGGACCGACTTCAGCGACGACGAGACGTGGAACGCGGTGGTTGGGGAGTTTGCCGCAGCAGTGCAGCTGGTCGATGCGCCTGCTTGGTCAGGAGCAACGGCCGACGAGGTTCTTGGCGCCGTGGTGGATGAGGACCTGGTTGTTGTCTTCATTGCTGACCGCGGCACCATGCGGTCGCCGGCGCGGGCGTTGCTGGCTCTGTCGACCGTCTGGGAAGATGTGAGTGGCCTTGACCCCGTCTATGACCAGGAACTCATCGAGTCGCCTGAGCCTCGGGAGTTTCGAGCCCTGCCTGCCGCGGCGCACGGTGTCCAGGTGGGCCTGGCGCTCGGCAACGAGGACTTCGCAGAGTTCGCCGGGGCTGCTTCCGCAGAGCCTGATCAGGTACTGCGACCTATCTGACCGGTACGGCGGGCGGCCGTTGCCTCCGCAGATGCGAGTCGTTCGTTGAGGCATGTCGTCGAGTGACGCGCAGTTGGCGCGGATCGGGGCGTTGTTGCCGGATCGGACGCCACACCCTGGCCACGGGGGTTGGTGGTGCCGGGGCCTCGGTAGCAGTGTCGCGCGCATCCACGCTACGCAGGCCTGCCACCCGAGTACTGCCCGGCATTGCGCCGGAGCGGACGGCGGCCGGACCTCTCATCTACGTCTCCGAGTCTCCGACGACACCTGCCGGCACAGGGACGCCCCCTCATGTCACGACTCCGACAAGGGGCAACAGCCGTGCCGGCCCGGAGTCCGGTGGTCCCGTCGCGGGACCGCGGGAAAGACACACGGGGGCAGACATCAGGATCATTGTTTCGGCACGGTCCATGAGGGAGGACAACAGCAGCACCGAGAGGAACCGTCCGGGGCGCGAAGCGGCTCGGCGAGTGTGTGACGCAGTGGGTACGAGCGGAGCCTAGGGACGAGTAAGGGCCCGGGAAACCTCGGGCCGTTCCGCAGGCCGGACGGCCGCATCCCGGCTTGTCCGAATGGGCCCATGACCTCTGCCGGCTTGCGGATGTGGCTGCAGACCGTGGTGAACCGGGCCCCGGATTCGCCGACGAGTTGGGCGTGGGTATGGTGTGTGCTGCGCAGGGCAGCCAGGACCCCAGGGCCACGGCACCCCGCATGACGTACCGTCAGCAGGCCGATCTCGCTAAGACGATCGGCCGGGCGGACGGGTCGTCACGGCTCACTCGGCAGCGGGAATCAGGGCCGAAATACTCTGATAGAGTTGAGCTCGCCGGAAAGGGAAGCGCGAAAGCGAAGAACTGGAAAGCGAAAATGCGAGACCCGCTTCGACCGGGAATCGGACACGAAAGAGTCTGATAGAGTC
>NZ_JBVHOQ010000102.1:0-6153 GCF_055568375.1 Streptomyces sp. NPDC026062 | reverse complement strand
CTGAGGAGACGCCCCGGAGGGACCCCACCCCCACCCACCGGGCAACCGCGCACCCCGCGGAGCACCCGCACCGAGCCCGTCCGGCGATTGAGGACGGAACCCCCGACCCCGGACCGGGGCAAGGTCAGGAAACACCACCGCCGCCCGCCCGAGGGCCCCGCGCCCGCCACACCAGGTAGAGCGCGGAGGCCACGGCCGCACCCCGCACCACCCACGGCCACGTATCGCCGATCGCGGGTCCCATCCGGCCCTCCTCGATGGGCGCGCCCCAGCGCCCGTCCAACCGGCCCCACAGCCAGACGAGGGCGCCCGCCGCGACGACTCCGGGCAGCCCCATCACCGCCCACTTCGCCTCCGCGCGCGACAGCTTGCGGGAGCTGTAGGCGAGCAGCCAGCCGCCCGCCAGGGCCAGCAGGGCCTGCGGGGTGTCCATCACCGCACCGGCCACCAGCAGCGCGGCGGCCAGCAGGAGCATCGGGTGCGAGAAGCCACGAGGAGCGGCATCCTCTCGGCCCCGGCCCCGGCCCCGGCCCTCGCCCCGACCCCGGCGCAGCCTCGGCAGCCGCCGCCTCCGTCGGCGCGGCTCCTCGGCCTCCCCCTCGTACTCCGCCTCGTCCTCGTGGGCGTCGCCCTCGCCGTCGTCCTCGTCCTCGTCGTCATCCGGAACCGGCGGCCTCAGCAAGGCCGGGATCTCCACTCCGCCCCGGAAGCCCGGTACGTCGGTCCCCGCGCCGAACTCGTCGTCGCCGAACCGGCTCGGGGCGACGCTCCACCAGTCCGTGTCGTCGCGGGACGGGCCGAGTTCGTCCGAACCGGCGCGGTGCGGCGGGGACGGCACGGGCCCGGGTGAGGTCCGCGAAGCGTCCTCCCGCGCCTCGCCCCGCGTTTCCGACGCGCCCCGGCCCGAACTCTCTTTCCGGAGCCTCGCCCGGCGCGGGCGAGGGATGTCCGCCGCCTGCGCACCACCCTGATCCGGCTCCTGCGGCAAGGACGGCGACGACGGGTCGTCGCCCGACCGGGCCGCTGCCGCGACGAGTTCGTCCGGGGTGCCGAGCTTCCCGATGATGCGGCGCACCGCCCCCGGTGTGTTCGCCGCCTGCGCCACACGCTGCCGGTCGATCTCGCCCCGCAGCTCCGACACGAGCCTCATCCGGGTGCCCGAGGACAGCTGTTGTTGCTGTGCCAGGTCGCCGACCCGGCTCAGGTAGTCGTAGACCAGCTGGTCGCTCTCGATCCCCACGCGATCTTCCCCTCTACCGCCCTGCACCGACGGTAGCGCCCTCGGGCCTGTCCGGAGCGACTACCGTGGGACGGATGGGGATGACCACACCACCGCGGACGCTCGCCGAGGCTCTGCGCGCCCGGGACGACGAGTCACTGGCCGGGCTGCTGCGTGCCCGGCCCGACCTCCTCAGCCCCGTGCCCGGCGACATCACCCAGCTCGCGACGCGCGCCGGCACCCGTGCCTCCGTCGTACGCGCCCTGGAACACCTCGACCGCTTCGCCCTGCAGACCGCCGAGGCACTGGCCGTCGCGCCCGACCCGGCGCCGTACGACGTCCTGCTCGGTCTGCTCACCGGCGACGGCCGGGACGACGGGGAGCACCGGGACGACGCGGGTGCCGCGATCGTGGCCGCCCTGCCCGGCGCCCTCGCCACGCTGCGCGAACAGGCCCTTGTCTGGGGGGAGAACGACCGGCTGCGCCTGGTGCGCACCGCCCGTGAACTGCTGTCGCCCTCACCGCAGCACCCCTCCCCCACCGGGCTCGGGCCGACCGTCGCCGAGGCCACCGCCGGCATGTCACCGGGCCGGCTCCAGGAGATCCTGCACGAGGCCGGGCTGCCCGCCACCCACGACCCGGTCTCCGCGGTGACCGCTCTGTCCGCCCTCTTCACCGACCGGATCCGGATGGGCGCGCTCCTCGACACCGCCCCCGTCGAGGCGCTGTCCGTACTGGACCGGCTGGTCTGGGGTCCGCCGTACGGTGAAGTGACCCCGAACCCCACCCCGCCCGTGAAGTGGCTGCGCGACCGAGGGCTTCTGCTGCCCGTGTCGACCCGCACCGTCGTACTGCCGCGCGAGGCCGCGCTGCATCTGCGCGCCGGGCGCGCGCACCGGGTGCCCGAACCGCTGGCGCCCGCCGTCGTCGCCGTCGCCGAACGCGATCCACAGGCTGTGGACAGCGCGGCCGCCGGCCAGGCGTTCCTGGCCGTGTCCACCGTCGAGGAGCTCCTGAAGAGCTGGAACGGCGGCGGCCCCGCCATACTGCGGGCCGGCGGCCTCAGCGTCCGCGAGCTGAAGCGGACCGCCACCGTGCTGGACGTGTCGGAACCCGTCGCCGCGTTCTGGATCGAGCTCGCCTACGCGGCCGGGCTGCTGGCCTCCGACGGCGAGGCGGACGAACGGTACGCGCCGACTCCCGCGTACGACGACTGGACGGAACTCTCCGCCCAGGACCGCTGGGTGGAGCTCGCGTCGGCCTGGCTCGCCGCCACCCGTACCTCGGGCCTGGTCGGCGGCCAGGACGCCAAGGGCCGTGCCCTGTCCGCGCTCGGCCCCGAACTGGACCGCTCCGTCGCGCCGGAGGTCCGCCGCCGGGTCCTTTCGCTGCTCGCCGAGCTCCCGCCCGGCTCGGCCCCCGACCCCGAGACCGTGCTGGCCCGGCTCCGCTGGGAACGCCCGCTGCGCGGCGCCTCCGCCTCGCCCGGGGACACGACCGACCTGCGGTCCCGGATCGCCCTGTGGACGCTGAACGAGTCGGAGTTCCTCGGCATCACCGGCCGCGGCGCCCTCGCCTCGCAGACCCGCGCCCTGCTCTCCGGCGAGCCTTCCGAGGCCGCTGCCCGGCTCGCCCCGCTCATCCCGGAACCTCTCGGCCACGTCCTGCTCCAGGCCGACCTGACAGCCGTCGCCCCGGGCCCGCTGGAACGCCCCCTCGCGGACATGCTCGGCGTCCTCGCGGACATCGAGTCGAAGGGCGGCGCGACGGTCTACCGCTTCACACCCGGCTCCGTGCGCCGCGCCCTGGACGCCGGGCAGTCCGCCGCCGACCTGCACGCCTTCCTCGCCGCGCACAGCCGTACGCCGGTGCCGCAGCCGCTCAGCTACCTCATCGACGACGTGGCCCGCCGCCACGGCCATCTGCGGATCGGCGCCGCCTCCGCATACGTACGCTGCGACGACGAGGCCGTCCTCAACGAGATCCTCGCCGACAAGCGCTCCGCGACCCTGCGGCTGCGCCGCCTCGCCCCGACGGCCCTGGCCGCCCAGACCGACCCGGCGTCCCTCCTCGACGGTCTGCGCGAGATGGGGTACGCGCCCGCCGCGGAGTCCGCCGACGGGGACGTCCTGATCACCCACGCCGGTGCCCGCCGCACACCGCCCCGCACGGCCCCCGTACCCGTACCCGAAGGCCCGCCGGTGCCCGACTCCACGCTGCTGGGTGCGGCGGTCCGGGCGATCCGGGCCGGGGACACGGCGGCGACGGTCGTCCACAAGGAAACCGGCCCCTCCGCGTCCGCCTCCGCATCGGGCGCCCTGCCCCGTACGACTTCGGCCGAGACCCTGGTCACCGTCCAGGCCGCGGCGATGACGGGCTCGGCGATCTGGATCGGCTACGTCAACGCGGAGGGCGCCGCCAGCCAGCGCGTGATCGCCCCGGTCCGCGTCGAGGGCGGCTATGTGACGGCGTACGACCACACGGCGGACGAGGTCCGCACGTATCCCCTGCACCGGATCACGGGTGTGGCCGAACTGGCGGACGACCAGACGTAACGGTGCGCGGGTCCGGGACGGAGTCATGTCGCCGGGCGTCCTGGTGAACGTGCCGACGTGGTCCCCCGAAGGCCGTCGCCGGGCCTCCTGACCGCCGTCCTACGGCCGCCTCACGCCTGCGCCGACCGGATGGGGCCGGTGCGCGGGTGCGGGCCCGTTCGTGGTGGACGGCCGCCAAGAGCCGTGTCATCCCTCACCCACGCCCGTGGCGCGCCTGTTTCAGTCGCGCGACCAGCCGGTCGACATCCGTCCAGGGGTTACCGTTGTGGCCTCTGTCACCTCGGCTCCGCAGCGCCAGCGCACGGTCCTTGGCCTGTCCGTATCCCTCTCGCAGGCTCGCGTACTCGATGTGCTTGCGAGCGACTGAGTAGCCGCAGGTCCCCAGGCCCTCAAGCGCTCTCTGCGCGCCGGCCGATGACTCGTAGCCGGACACGTCCTTGAAGTGCAGAAGCAGCCATGTCTCGAAACACGGATTGGTGAGCGCCACCTCGATACCGTTGCGCCGCGCCAGTGCCAGCGCCTCGTCCAGCGTGGGATGGGGAACAGGAGCTTCGACGTCGATGACGCACCAGACCTCGTCGTACTCCATCCAGCGGTCCTCCCGGGAACGGGAAGCCCGTTGCTTGTGGGCGATCGCCGCGCGCACGGGCGATCTCGGCTCTCCGCGCTCGCTGCCCAACTGGACCGCGACCGGGAGAGTGCGCAGTTCCGACTTCAGTCCCCTGAAATACTGTTCCTCCGTGCACCCTCTCTCGCAGTAGACCAGGAACCTACGCTGCTCCGGGCGTTCGCCCTTGGCCCGCTTCAGCGGCTTTCCCCGCTTCACACCCACCCCCATGGGAATATGCCGAAGTCATGTCACGCAGGAACTCGTCGTCCAGATGCGGCACCGCGCCGTAGCGCCCAGCCAGATAACGACGCTCCAGATTCTCCGCAGAGTTCCGTACGGAGAACTCGGTCATCGGAAACAGTCGTGTCGCGAGAGTGCTCGGATCCTTCTCCGTGAACCAGACCTGGTCCCGGAAGAGTTCGGTCCTGACGTTACGGCCGAGCAGCGCGGCTTCGTGCGTACTGAACACCAGTTGCGCCCCTGAACGATTGGTCTCGGGCGACTGGAACATGCCCACCAGCGCGTCCACCAGGTACGGATGCAAGCGCGCGTCGAGTTCATCGACGCAGAGCACCCCACCGGAAGCCAGCGTGGTGATCACCGGACCGATGAGCCCGATCCATGTACGCGTTCCACTCGACTCGTACGCGAGGTCGAGGGGAAAGACCCCCTCCTCCGTACGGTGCTCCACCCGCACCCGCTTGCTGCCGTCCTGCTGGACCTGGACCTTGTCACCCAGTGCGTCTCTGAGCGCCCGCGTGATGCGATCGTGGTCTTCACGAGCCGCCTCGTCCCACTCCTCGATCTCCAGCCCCGACACACCCAGGTCGGCGAAGCGAAGGAGCGCCATCACCGGACCCGTCACGTCCGTGTCGCGATCGGTGAGGCAGAGCCGGACCGTCGAATCGAGTCGCTGCGGGAAGTCGCGATCCGTCGCCATCCGCAGTTCCGACCGGAACCAACCGAACACGGCGCCGAGTTGGTCATGCCCCTGCGCAGCCGCAACTGAGAGGTAGAGGCTGTTCGGCCTCAACAGCTCCGCGATCAACTTGCGCCTGCCGGTGAGCCACCGTCCGAAGGTGACGACACCGTCACCTCCGCGTTCATAGAGGCGGCGCTGCCGGCCCTCGGGGTAGTAGTAGAGCCATTCCTCGGTCACCCGGTCGTCATCGACCGAGAAGCCGAACTGATGATGCACCCCATTCACCACGAAGTCGACGGCGAAGGAGCTGGGGTGCTCCGCCACGTCCCGCCTCAGGGAGAACGGTCGACGCGGGACGCCACCACTGGGGTCCCATCGGCGGAACGACGACAGCACCGCCGATCGCATCCATCCGAGAGAGTCGATGACGTTCGACTTCCCGGAGGCGTTGGTGCCGTAGATGGCCACCACAGGAACTGCTCGGACACCACCGCCGGTGACTTCAGCCTCGGCACGCTCCGGATGACGGTCGGCCGCGACGAGGGACAGCTCCTGCTCCTCCCGGAGCGAAGCATGATTCGTGACCTGGAACCGAAGCAGCATGCCATCCCCTCCATGCATCAAATTATGTCGTTTACCAAGGCCTCTCGTCAGAATCTGACGATAGTGCCTTCCAAACGACATCGCATAGAGCATTCACCCTTCCGTGATGCGGGGCCCTTGGGCGGGCGGCGGCGGGGGTCTTTGGCCTCGCCCCGGTCCGGGGCTGGGGTCTTTGTCCTCAATCGCCGGACGGGCTCGGTGCGGGTGCTCCGCGGGGTGCGTTCTGTCCGGTGGGTGGGGGTGG
>NZ_JBVHOQ010000101.1:0-6501 GCF_055568375.1 Streptomyces sp. NPDC026062 | reverse complement strand
GCCTCCTGCGCGTCCGGCGACCAGGTCCGCGCATCCCCCACCAGATCACTCACACACCGTCAACGAGCCTGAACCCAATGAGTTTCTGATCAATAACACCAGTGCGTGTGAGAGGAGTTGCCCTTGTAACACGGCTTCCCAGTCTCGCCCCGGCCAGAAGGGGCGGAGGCAAGGGACGCCCGCTGAACGTGGGACGGCAGGGTGGGGCCGGGAGGTGGCGAATCTTAGGGGGCGCCCACCGGGGGCACGGCGGGCGCTTGCGGCGGCCCACGGTGAAGGGAAGGCTCGCCCGCGAGCGTGGGCACGCAACCGAGTAGGTGACCTCGACGAGGCTTCGCTCGCCCTTTCGTCCGGTCTGCCCCGAGAGGTCGTGCAACCTGCTTGGCAACGGTCTTGAGTCTCCAGCGGCTGGAGACAGCAGAGTGGGGGACATGGACGCTACGACCCTTTACTTGATCGGGGAGCTTTCCCGGCGGACCGGCTTGTCCGTGAGGACCATCCGGTTCTACTCCGATTCGGGGGTGATAGCGCCGACCACCCGTAGCCCCGCCGGCTACCGGCTCTACGACCTCGACGCACTGCGTCGTCTGGAACTCCTGCGCACCCTGCGCGAGCTGGGCATGGACCTGGCCGCGATTCAACGGGTACTGGACCGCGAGCTTTCGGTGGCGGAAGTCGCCGCGGCGCACGCCGACGCCATGGACGTCCAGATCCGGGTGCTGCAACTGCGTCGGAGCGTTCTGCGAGTCCTGGCCGGACGCGAGGCCAGTCCCGAGGAGACCACACTCATGCACAGACTCACACAGTTGTCCGGCGAGGAACGCCGACGTCTGATCGACGACTTCATGGACGGCACCTTCGGCACGGGGGATGCCGACCCGGCCGCGGTGACCATGGTTCGCGCTGCCACCCCTGACCTCCCCGATGACGCGACCAGCGAGCAGGTCGCCGCCTGGGTAGAGCTCGCCGAGCTGGTCGGTGACGAGGATTTCCGTGCCCGGATGCGCCGGACGGCTGTACGACAGGCCGCCGGGCGCCCACTCGACATCGAATGCGATGCCGACGACGAACTGATGGAACTCACCCGCCAGAAGGTGACCGAGGCCGTGAACTCGGGCATCGACCCCCACAGCGACAGGAGCGCGACCGTCATCGATGACCTCGTGCACCGCTTCGCCGAGGTGCTCGCGTGCACCCCTGACACGGAATTCCGGCGCTGGATGGCCCAGCAGTTCGAAGAGGCCCACGATCCCCGGGTGGACCGATACTGGCGGCTGGTGTGGATCGTCAACGGCTGGCAGGCAGTACCGAACCTGATCCCGGTGTACCCCTGGCTCATCCAGGCTCTGCGAAATGACCGTGCCGCGTAGAAGAATCCCGCACCGACCTTGTCTGGAAGGCTAGTCCTCCAGCGGTAGATCGTGATCATGCTGGGGCAGCGGCCTGGCGACGGTAGTGGCTTGCTTGGGATCGGGCCTGGTGGCGGCGTCGCCAGTGGGACCAGCGGAGCCGCTGGGCCGTGTCGTGGACGCGCTGGGCGACGAGCGTGATGAACAGGCGCGCGATCTCGTTGCAGGTGAGCGGGATCAGGTTGTCCGGTCCGGCGTGGCGGGCGTGTTCGGAGGGGCCGAGCAGGGCGACGGCGTGGAACCGGGAGGGAGCCGAGCGCCTGGAGCGCGGCGGAGTGGGCGCGGGTGCGGCGGATCAGCAGGTGCCGGTGCCCGGCCTGCGGGTCGGGCAGATCGATGACCGCCCAGTCGTAGAAGCGTTGCCCCTTGGCGCCAGCCCCGGCGGAGAGCTTCTGCCAAGCCCGCTTGGGGAGCTCCTTGGCCAGGGCGTCCGCGCGGAGCTTCCCGGCACGAGTGGTGACTTCGTGGGTGCGGGCCACCGCGAGCACGTAGCCGGTGGCGCGTTCCTCCAGGGTGGTCCGCAGTTTCGGGTTGCCGCCGTAGACCTCGTCGCCGGCCACCCAGGGGGCGTGGTGGCCGGTGTCCAGGAAACGGGTGATCATGCGGACGGCCAGTTCGGGCTTGGTCGCGAACGCGGTGTCCGGGTCGAGTCCGGCCGCGCGGCAGCGGTCGGGCTGGTCGGTCCAGGAGCATGGGATGTACAGCTCGCGCTCCACCGCGGCATGACCGCGCTGGCCTGCGTAGACCATGTAGACGGCGACTTGGGAGTCTTCGATCCTGCCCGGAGTGCTGGTGTACTGGCGTTGGACGCCGACCGTGTGGGTGCCCTTCTTCACGTTGCCGGTCTCGTCGACCACGAGGACCGCCTGGTCGTCGTGGAGGTGTTCGGCCACGTAGTCGCGGACCGCATCGGCATCCCACTTGGCCCGGTTCAGCAGGTGCTGCATGCCGTCCGGGATCGTCTCCCCGGCCTACTCGGCGATGGTCCAGCAGTTCTTGCGGGGCAGGTCCGACAGCATTCCCAGAACCGCGTCCCGTACCCCACGTCGGGGTTCCACCCGCACGAACCGGCCCGCTATCCGGGACATCAGGACCTCGAACATCACCTGCCAGGGGCAGGATCTATGCTGTGACCTGCGGCCACCGTTAGATCTTCAGTCTTCACAGACCGATGATCACCAGTGGCCGCGCCACTCTGCGTCCCGCCCGACTCCGGACGCTCAGGTCGGCGACTGCGAGCGTTCAACGCGGCTTGGAGATCCTGCCGATCTTCTTCGCCCCCGCCTTCGCTCGCCCGACCCTCCTAAGAATCAACGGCACTCCCACAGCCAAGGCTGCCTCCACTGCCGCCAGAACCAAGAATCCTCGGGTGGTGCCTGCGGACAGCGTGATCCCCAAGGCAACCGCAGCACCCACAGAGAACCCCAGCGACGGTCGCCAGTCGTCTGTGCGGATCATCGTCCAGCACAGCGGCGGGAATGAAAGAGACGCGATGACGAGGACCCAGACATACCAGCCGTAGCCGTCCGGCACCCCACACGCCCAACGTTGGCCGTCGGAACGCCACTCGCAGCCGCCCTCGACAAGCCCGGTCGCACACCAGCCGAGCGCGACAGCGAAGCACAGCCCGTAGAGGGCTCCCCACCCCTTGCTGTTCATGCCCGGATCCTACGGGGGCATCTTGGCTAACCCTTTCTACGGCCTCACCCGGCAGGTTCAGACAGCGGACCGGCCTTCCCTGGAGAGACCTGCCGTCTCGCTTCGGCAAGTGGATACGGAGCAATGCTCAAGACTTGTGGATCGGTTCCGGGAGGGCACGCGGAGGGCGTACCTTCCCGAATGATCCTTAAGGTCTCCGAGTAGGCCCGCGTTGCAGCGCGGGTCGGGAAGGCACGCCCAGTGCTCAGCGTAGTGAACGCCGACGGCTCCACCGAGTCCGGCTCCTTGATCGACGAGATCGTCCGGGAGGGGGCTCGCCGGATGCTGGCCGCCGCGCTGGAAGCGGAAGTCAACCAGTACATAGCCGAGTTGACTGCCGAGACCGACGAGGGCGGGCACCGCCTGGTGGTTCGCAACGGCCACCACCAGCCCCGCACCGTGGTCACCGCGGCCGGCCCGGTTGAGGTCAAGGCGCCGCGGGTGAACGACCGACGCGTCGACGACACCACCGGCGAGCGCAAGCGGTTCTCCTCGAAGATCCTCGCGCCGTGGTGCCGCAAGTCGCCGAAGATCTCCGAGGTCCTGCCGCTGCTCTACCTGCACGGTCTGTCGTCCGGCGACTTCGTCCCCGCCCTGGAGCAGTTCCTCGGCGGCACCGCGGGCCTGTCGCCGGCCACCGTCACCCGGCTGACCAAGCAGCGGAACGACGACCACGCCGCCTTCCAGGACCGGGACCTGTCGGACCGCGACTTCGTCTACGTCTGGGCCGACGGCGTGCATCCGAAGATCCGCCTCGGCCAGGCTCACTCGTGCGTCCTGGTCCTGCTCGGCGTCCGACTGGACGGCACCAAGGAGCTCATCGCCCTGGCCGAGGGCCTGCGGGAGTCCACCGAGTCGTGGGCCGACCTGCTGCGCGACTGCCGCCGACGCGGCATGCGCGACCCCGAGTTGGTCATGGGGGACGGTGCCATGGGCCTGTGGCGGGCGCTCGCCGAGGTGTTCCCAGCCGCCAGGCCGCAGAGGTGCTGGGTTCACAAATCCCGCAACGTCACCAACTGCCTGCCCAAGTCCGCGCAGCCTGCCGCTCTGAAGGCGATGCAGGAGATCTACAACGCGGAGGATCGTGGCCACGCCGAGAAGGCGATCGAGGCCTTCGCCCGCACCTACGGCGCCAGGTGGCCCAAGGCCGTCGCGAAGATCACCGAGGACCGGGAGGGGCTGCTCGCGTTCTACGACTTCCCCGCCGAGCACTGGATCCACTTGCGAACCACGAACCCCATCGAGTCGACCTTCTCCACGGTCAAGCTCCGCACCAAGGTCACCCGCGGCGCCGGCAGCCCGGCGGCTGCGCTAGCGATGGTTTTCAAGCTGGTCGAGTCCGCTCAGGCGCGATGGCGCGCGATCACCGGAGCCCACCTGGTGTCCCTGGTCCGCGCCGGCGCACGCTTCGAGAACGGCGTCCTGGCCGAGCGCGGGGAGCAGGCCGCATGAACCTCCACGACATCCTGCAGAACCCGGATGAACACGTCCGTTTCGCGGCCTACCTCGAACATTTGCAGCAGGTCGCCGACGCGGACGAGGTCGACCTGGTCAGCCGCGTGCTCATCGATCCGGACCAGACGATGGCCCAGTCCGCCGTGCTGCGGCACCTGGACCGTCGGGCCGCCGACCTCCATCCCGGTCCTGCCTACGAGGGGTGGGCGCAGGCGATGACCCAGGCCACGATCGACCACCCCTTCCTCGCTCAGCGCCTGCGGGAGTGGTCACTCTTCCGCGCCGTCACGCTCGAACTGCCCTGGCAGTTGGACGACCTGCTTGCGTCGTCCAACTGGCTCCAGCTCAAGACCGCCGCCACGACGAACACCGAGGCGAACAAGATCCTCGCCGAAGCGGGCCGCACCAAGCGGATCCGCAACACCGCCAAGACCAGCCTCAGCCACCGCAGCGAAAGCTGAACTCAGCCCACCCACAACTCTTGACTATTGCTCGTGGATACGGTGTACGACCGTCATCGCAGGTGGTCGGCGGACGGCACGTGGGAGAAGATCTTGCGGGCCGTCCAAGCCGACGCTGATGCGGAGGGCCGGATCGACTGGAGCATGGTGAGCGTCGACTCGACGTCCTGCCGAGCACACCAGCACGCAGCCGGTGCCCTCACCCGCGCGCCACGAGTTCCGGGCCGGCGCAGTCGCTCGGCCAGACACCGTTCAGACGAGGGCCTGGGCCGCTCCCGGGGAGGACTGAACTGCAAAATCCACCTGGCCAGCGAGGGCGGGCGTCGCCCGCTGGCCTTCATCATCACGCCCGGACAGTGGGGTGACGTCCCGCAGTTCATACCTGTGCTCGAACAGGTCAAAGTCCCAAGGCCGGGTGGCGGACGCCCACGCACCCGACCAGACCACGTTGGAGGCGACAAAGCGTATTCCTCGCGCCGAAACCGCCGGAACCTGCGGCGCCGGCAGGTCAAGCACACGATCCCTGAACCCAGGGACCAGCGAGCCAACCGCCAACGGCGGGGCAGCAAGGGCGGCCGGCCCACCGGCTTCAACACGACGGTCTACCGGCGCCGCAATGAGGTCGAGCGCACCATCAACCGGCTCAAGACGTTCCGCGCGGTCGCCACGCGCTACGACAAGAGGGCGTATTTCTTCCACGGGACGGTCACGGTCGCGGCGATCCGATTGTGGCTCCGCCCGTGACTTCCATGTCCTCGACTATTGGTCTTCCGGGACCAGGACGCCGAGCTCGACTTCCTCGAACGCGTGACCACCAGGCTTCGTTGTCCTCGAACACCACTGGATCGCTCTGCCGGGCCCGCTCAAGCACGTCTTCGACGTAGTCCTCGTAGTCGTCGTCCGCATCGCTCCGTCCCGACCAGAAGAACGCCTCCCACACCTCCAGGACGTTCTGCAGACCAGCAACCGAGGAGTTGACCAGCCCGTACTGCTGGCCCCCATCGCTGCCATAGCCGCGGACCATCCAGACTTCGCCGCTGTCGATCAGCAAGCCAGTAGGTGTTGACGCCGTCCTCGAACGCGCCGAGGAACGCAGCCCGACCCGGCGGAAGGGCGCGGACCTCCAGCTCCCGACCCGCGTCCCGCACGAACATGCGGTTGCAGTCGGCCGGCAACCCTCGCTTGCCCAGCCCAGACACTGCCTCACGGCCCACACCCAGGCCCGCGAGAGCACTCGCGTCATATGGCAGCCACAGCACGCTCGGCAACCGGCACCCCTACTCGATCCAACCATCCGATCCTCTCAGACCACGTAGACGACCCATCGGACAGGACCTAGGTGTACTGACCCGTGAGGTTGGGGACACGGCTGGCGGGTGGTTAGCCCTTGAGCGCGGTGTGTCCGCGGTGGTGATTGTAGGTGTGGAGCCACTGTGGGTAGGCGTCACGTCGCTCGGCCTCGGTTCGGTATGGCCTTG
>NZ_JBVHOQ010000100.1:0-6705 GCF_055568375.1 Streptomyces sp. NPDC026062 | reverse complement strand
CCGAAGGACATCGAGCTCGCCGCATAACCCCAACACCCCGAACCACACCAAACCCGACAGGGATACCTTGACGAAGGACATAGAGGCACCCCCCCCGCCCCGGAAAGGGGCAAGGTCAGGGAACCCCGCGGCCACAGCCTCAGGAGTGGCCGAGGTCCGCCGACTGCCCGTCCGCCTCCACCGGCACGGAGCCGGAATCCCGCGCCGGACGCAGCGGGTACTCGTCCACCCGCATCGTGTCCAGGGCGTGCGGCGCCGGCTTCGGCGGCTTCGGCATCACCGCGGCCTCGGAATGCCCACCGCACCCGTACGACAGGGACACCACATGCCCGTCCGCCGGACCGAACTCGTTCGCGCACACGCCGAAGGCCTGCTTCAGCGAACCCGCGAGCGGCACCAGGAAGGCACAGGACACACAGGTGGCCGGGGCCGCCTGAGCCATCGGCGTCTTCGCGCCGAACCCCTCGTCCCAGCGGTCGGCCGCAGCGTGGAGCCCGTACCGGGACAGCACCCGCGCACGCCGCATGCCGAGCTCGTCCGCGACCGCCGCGATCGAGCCCCGGCGGGGCGGCTCCGGGCGCGTCGTCAGTTCCGCGTCCTCGGACTCGACGAGATCGGCCAGCTCGCCCGAGACCGCGTCGACCGCGGAGTTCGGCGGCGGCTCGTCCTCGCCGGTGTAGCCCGGCTCCAGGCGCAGATCGTCCGCCTCGGTGGGCAGCAGATCGCCCGGCCCCATGTCGCCCGGCCGCAGCCGCTCGCTCCACGGCACCCACTCCGGCGCGAGCAGGGCGTCGGTGCCCGGCAGCAGGACCGTCTCGTCCAGCGTGACGTTCTTCGCGCGGGAGGCCCTGGCGACCGTCACCGCCCAGCGCCAGCCCCGGTAGGCCGGGTCCTTGCACTCGAAGTAGTGAGTGACGACCCGGTCCCCTTCGGGGACCACGGCCACATGCTCGCCCACCACCCCTGGCGCGGCCGCTTCCTCGGCCGCCGCGCGGGCGAGGTCTACGGCCTCGGCGCACAGACGGTCGGGAACGGGGGTACGGGCCGTACGGCTTCGCGTCGTCGCAGCACTCACAGGTCTCGCTTCTCTCCTACGCCAGTCTCACGAGCGCGCCAGCACATCCATCGATTTCGGCCATACGGTTGTGGGCGGAGCGGACCTGGGGGCCGCGTCGACGTCCACACCCGTTGTGCCTGCCTCGGGCGCACCTTTCACAACCCATTCTGCGGGATCGCCGAGAGGCGCGCGGCCAAGAACAACCGCCGGTGGCGCGCTACGCACGCTACCCTCTCCGCCGCTCCCCGCCCACCTGCCCGTCCCAAACGACGCCGTATCCGACACCGTGGCCCGTGTGAAGAGTGCACTCCGGCCACCCGGATCAGCCCCGCCGCACCCCCTGCGACCTGCCCGATCACTGACCCGACGGGGCGGTTCGCACCGCGCCCCGCCCCGATCCCGGTTCGTGACGCCGGGGACTGGGGCACTATGACCAGGTGGCTTCTGCCAGGTCGCACGACGCATCCGGTCCGCTCCGCAGAACGGGCCGGTCGATCGGTCATGCCCTCCAGACCCCGTTCACCGGAACCGCCCGAGGCATCCGGAAGGCGACACACGCCCATGGGGCCGGTGAGTCGGGCCTGGGCAAACTGATCGAGCTGCACGCGGTGAACGGCGCGGGCGATGTGATGATCACCGTCGCGCTCGCGTCGACCGTGTTCTTCTCCGTGCCGACGGACCAGGCACGCGGCCGGGTCGCGCTGTATCTCGCCGTCACCATGGCGCCGTTCATTCTCCTCGCCCCGGTCATCGGCCCGCTCCTGGACCATCTGCCGCACGGCCGCCGCGCCGCCATGGCGGGCTCCATGCTGGCCCGCGCCGTACTGGCGCTCACCATGTCGGGGGCGGTCGCCACCGGCGGTCTGGAGCTGTATCCGGCCGCCCTGGGCGTGCTGGTGTGCTCGAAGGCGTACGGAGTGGTGCGCAGTGCCGTCGTCCCGCGTCTGCTGCCACCCCGCTTCTCGCTGGTGAAGGCCAATTCACGGGTCACCCTCGCCGGCCTCCTGGCGACCGGGGCCGCCGCGCCCATCGGGGCGGGGCTCCAGACCATCGGACCGCCGTGGCCGCTGTACGGCGCGTGCGCGATCTTCGTCGGCGGTGCCGTCCTGGCCTTCACGCTGCCGCCCAAGGTGGACTCGGCGAAGGGTGAGCGGAAGGCGCAGCTGGTGCCGCCGCACGGTGAGAACGGCCGGCCCGAACCGCTCCGGAAGAGGGACACGCCCGGGAGCCGGAAGAAGCCCGCAAAGGAGAAGAGCGGCGAGAAGCGGCCGGGGCTGCGCTCCGTCGGCCCTTCCGTCCTGCACGGGCTCCAGGCCAACGCCTCGCACCGGGCGCTCTCCGGCTTCCTGATCTTCTTCCTTGCGTTCCTGCTGCGCGAGCACCCGCTCGCCGGGCAGAGCGCCGCCATCTCGCTCGGCATCGTCGGCGTGGCGGCCGGGGTGGGCAACGCGATGGGCACCGCGGTGGGCTCCTGGCTCAGGGCCCGCGGCCCCGAAGTCATCGTGGCCGCTGTGCTGGGCCTGGCCCTGACCGTCGCGGTGCTGGCCGCCGCCTTCTTCAGCACCGTCATGGTCGCCGCGCTCGCGGCCACGGCGGGTTTCACCCAGGCCCTGTCGAAGCTGTCGCTGGACGCGATGATCCAGCGCGATGTGCCGGAGGAGGTACGGACGTCCGCGTTCGCCCGCTCGGAGACACTGCTCCAGATGGCCTGGGTGGTCGGCGGGGCGATCGGGATCGCCCTCCCCCTCAACGGAGTACTGGGCATGTCGGTCGCCGCGGGCATCCTCGCGCTCGGTGCCGCCACGTCCGTACGGGGTCTGCTGGGCGCCGCGCGGCGCGGCTCGCCGCACCCCCGCGTGGCGTGAGCCGGAGCGACCGATAGCCTTCGGCCCATGACCGTTGCGTTCTTCTCCGGTAAGGGCCGTCGAATCGGCGTCGCTCTTGGTGCCGTGTCCGCGGGACTCCTTGTCCTCTCCGCCTGCGACAAGCCGACGCCGCTTGCCACCGTGACGGTCGGCGACAACTCGGTGAGCTCCGAGGCGTCCTGTTACAACGACGGCAAGGCCCTCAAGGAATCCGACATCCAGGGCTGCCTCAACAAGAAGGCGGAGAAGACCGTCAAGGTCGCGATGGACGACAAGGTCCACTTCGGTGTCGACCCCGAGATCGCGGACAACGGCTGGACCATCTTCATCAACGGCCAGCAGGCCGAGCAGGAGCCGAACAAGAAGACCTACCGGACCATCCCGGGCAGCGCCTTCTTCTCCAGCCAGACCGGTGAGACCACGAAGCAGACCCAGATCAGCATCGTGGAGACCAAGGGCAAGCAGCTGACCGGCATCTGGCACTTCGAGTTCAAGAAGACCGACTGATCCCCTCCTGATCCCGGAAGAATCTCCCGTGCGTGTGCTTGTCGTGACCGCTGTCCCCATGGAACGGGACGCGGTCACGCGTGCGTTCGGCGCCGGTGACGAGGTGTCCGTCCGCACGGTCGCGGGCACGGAGATCCACCGCACGGGCCGCTACGACGTCCTCGCGGGCGGTGCGGGACCGTCGGCGGCGGCGGCCTCCGCCGCGTTCGCCCTGGCCGGGGAGAGCTACGACCTGGTGATCTCGGCGGGCATAGGGGGCGGCTTCGCCCCTCTTGCCCCGGTCGGATCCCTTGTCGTGGCCGACCGTATCGGCGCGGCGGACCTGGGTGCCGAAACCCCCGCGGGCTTCGTTCCCGTGACCGAACTGGGCTTCGGCGTGGTCTGGCACATACCGCCCCCCTCGCTGGCGAAGGAGGTGGCCGCCGCGACCCACGCGGTGACCGGTGACGTCCTCACCGTCTCCACCGTGACCGGCAGCGCCGGACGTGCCGCCGCCCTCCTCACCGCGCACCCCGGCGCCGTGGCCGAGGCCATGGAGGGCTTCGGCGTCGCGGAGGCGGCCGAGCGGCTCGGCGTGCCCGTCCTGGAGATCAGGGCCGTATCGAACGTCGTCGGCCCGCGCGACCGCGACGCCTGGCGCATCGGCGACGCGCTGGCCGCGCTCACCGAGGGGTTCGGGAAGCTCGCCCCCGTACTGGAAGGCTGGACGCACCATGACCGAAACGACCACTGACCCGCAGGCGGCCCCCGCCACGCTGCGGATCGCCTTCTCGCCCTGCCCGAACGACACGTTCGTCTTCGACGCATGGGCCCACGGGCGGGTCCCGGACGCGCCCGGCCTCGATGTCACCTTCGCGGACATCGACATCACGAACGGCATGGCCGAACGCGGCGAACTGGACGTACTCAAGGTGTCGTACGCGGTGCTGCCCTGGGTCCTTCAGGAGTACGCGCTGCTGCCGTGCGGCGGGGCGCTGGGCCGGGGCTGCGGGCCGCTCGTCCTCACGAAGGAGGCGGGCACGGACCTGACGGGCAAGACCGTCGCCGTGCCGAGCGAGCGCTCCACCGCGTATCTGCTGTTCCGTCTCTGGGCGGCCGAAGTGGTGCCGGGCGGGGTCGGCGAGATCGTCGTCATGCCGTTCGACGAGATCATGCCGGCGGTCCGGGACGGGAAGGTGGACGCCGGTCTCGTCATCCACGAGGCGCGCTTCACGTACCAGAACTACGGGCTGCACAACCTGGCCGACATGGGCAGGCACTGGGAGGACACGACCGGGCTGCCGATCCCGCTCGGCGCGATCATCGCGAAGCGCTCACTCGGCGCGGACACGCTGAAGCGGCTCGCCGAGTCGGTGCGTGCGTCGGTCCGGATGGCGTGGGACGACCCGACGGCCTCGCGGCCGTACGTCCTGGAGCACGCGCAGGAGATGGACCCGTCCGTCGCCGACCAGCACATCGGCCTGTACGTGAACGAGTTCACCGCGGACCTCGGCGAGGACGGTTACGCGGCGATCCGCGGCCTGCTGACACGCGCGGCGGCCGAGGGCCTGGTACCCGCCCTCGGCCCGGACGCGCTGTCGTTCCCGTAGCGTCCGCGTGATCAGTGGATCCTCGGTGGAGGTGTGCGTGCCGAGCGGTGCGGGTGAGTCGTGGCAGCGTGTCGTGTCCTGGCTGCGTGAGAATGCGCCGGTCAGTCACCGTGCTCTGGGGGATGCGGCGAACGACGAGGAGATCGCCGCTGTCGAGGAGAAGACGGGCGTCCGGTTCCCGGAGGATCTGCGTACCTACCTGAAGATCAGCAACGGGACCGTCACCCGGCTCGATGAGTCGAACGGCCTGACGGGTTCCTGGTGATGCCGCCGTCGGCGTCGGCGGTGATCTGGAACGGCACCGTGGTGGTGGACGCCAGGGTCTTCTCGGCTGTGCCGTTGATGCGTACCAGCTTGTTGCCGTGGGCGGCGAGGATGCCCTCGTCGGTGGGGATCGCCGAGGTGACCTGGCCGGCGAGCGTGACCTGCTTCGACTCCTTGCCGGTGGTCGCGTCGACGGTGATCAGACGGGTCTGCTGCTTCTTGTCACCGTCATGGGTGAGCTGGGTGAACACCGCCAGATCGCCTTGGCCGCAGCCGGGCGAGAGCCGGCCTCCACCCCGCGTGGCGGGCGTCCGGAATCCAGCCGGTCGAGGCCCTGCGGCGCTGACGTGCCGCATACGTCTGTGGGCGCCCCGGCCGGGGCGCCCACAGACAGACTTTCCCGAGGGAGACCTTCCCCCTAGACGTCGAGCTGGTCAGCGACCGCGCGCAGAAGGCCCGCGATCTTGGCGCCGGACGCCTTGTCGGGGTAGCGGCCGCGCTCCAGCATCGGCGTGATGTTCTCCAGAACGGTCGTCAGATCCTGCACGATCGACGCCAGCTCGTCCGGCTTGCGGCGCTGGGCTGCCGCGACGGACGGGGTGGGGTCGAGGATCGCCACAGAAAGCGCCTGGTCACCGCGCTGTCCGGCGACCACGCCGAACTCGACGCGCTGGCCGGGCTTGAGTGCGTCGACTCCGTCGGGAAGCACGGACGAGTGGACGAAGACATCGCTGCCGTCGTCGCGGGAGAGGAAGCCGAAGCCCTTCTCACTGTTGAACCACTTGACCTTGCCAGTCGGCAAAGCACGCACCCCATCTCAACCCGTATGCCGGAACAAAGCCTCAGCAGGTCAGGCCGTCCTGTGGTTGTGCTTTCCCCTGCTGGCTGAAGCCTCCACAGGTGAAGTACCCCTCGTCAAGCCTGGTCATCCGGACTCTGTCCGGAAACGGCACCTGCTTCGCCCCGGGGTGATCCAGCGCCTCCGGGAACTACCCTGACGGGGTGAGTACTCCTTCTTCCGGCGCAGGCGACCGGCTGGTCCGCATCGGCGCGATCGTCTTCCTGATCGGCGCCCTGTCGACCCTCGCCACGATGGCCCCGCTGTTCCTCGGCACCGACCCGCTGCCGCCCATCGCCTGGTCCCTCTGCATGCTGATGGGCGTCGGCTTCCTGATCGCCGCGGCAGGCGTGATCCGGTCGGCGCGCGCGGGTTCGTCCCAACGGTAGCGGGGCCCTTGGGCGGGCGGCGTAGCCCTTGGGCGGGCGGCAGCGGGGTTCTTGGCCTCGGGGGCCCGTCTGTTGCCCCGGTCCGGGGCTGGGGGTTCCGACCTCAATCGCCGGACGGGCTCGGTGCGGGTGCTCCGCGGGGTGCGTTCTGTCCGGTGGGTGGGGGTGGGGTCCCTCCGGGGCGTCTCCTCAGAAA
>NZ_JBVHOQ010000099.1:0-6763 GCF_055568375.1 Streptomyces sp. NPDC026062 | reverse complement strand
ACCGCCACACCCTTCGGCACCCCCGTCGAACCCGACGTATAAATCACATACGCCAAACCATCCGGCCCCACAGCCACACCCGGCGCCGAACCCGGCAACTCCGCCAGATCCGCCACCACCCCCGCCTCGTCCACACAGACCACCGGAACCGAACCCAGCACACCCCCCACACCGGCAACCGAAGACCCCAGCCCCACCACAACACGGACCCCGCCATCCGCCACCATGAACGCAAGCCGCTCCACCGGATACTCCGGATCCAACGGCACATACGCACCCCCCGCCTTCCACACAGCGAGGACCCCCACCACCATCTCCACACCACGCGGCAGACACAGACCCACCAACGACTCCGCACCCACCCCCCGACCCATCAGATAACGAGCCAGACGATTCGCACGCGCATCCAACTCCGCATACGACACCTCAACACCCTCGAACACCACCGCAACCGCACCCGGCGCCCGAGCCACCCACTCCTCGAACAACCCCACCACCGACCCCGCCGGCACCCCCACCGACGTGTCATTCCACTCGACAAGCACCCGACGACGCTCGACGGCGCCCAACACATCCACGGCACTCAGCCGCATGCGCGGGTTGGTGGTGACCGTCTCCAGGACGCGGGCCCAGCGCTCCGCCAGCCGTTCGCCCGAGGCCCGGTCGAAAAGGTCCGCGGCGATGATCAGCTGACCGCGCAGACCGGCCGGTGCGCCGTCGGTGTCGAACGTCTCGGCCACGCTGACGTCCAGGTCGAACCTGGCCACCGAGGTCGCCGCCGGTATCGCTTCCGTGCGTACGCCAGGCAGGTTCACGACGGCGTCGGCGTTGTTCTGGAGGGTGAGCATCACCTGGAACAGCGGGTGACGGGCCAGCGAACGCGTCGGTGAGAGCTCCTCCACCAGACGTTCGAAGGGCACGTCCTGGTGGGCGATTCCGGACAGGCCGTTCTCTCGTATTCGGGCGAGAAGTTGACGGAACGTCGGGTCTCCAGAGAGATCCGCGCGCAGCACGAGTGTGTTCACGAAGAACCCGACCAGGTCGTCAAGGGCTTCGTCGGTGCGGCCCGCGCTCGCGAGGCCCATGGGAATGTCGGTTCCGGCGCCGAGGCGGGAGAGGAGCACCGCGAAGGAGGCCTGGAGCACCATGAACACGGTCACGCCCTCGGCCCGTGCCACGTCCACCAGACGTGCATGCACCTCCGCCGGAATGTCCAGCGGCAGTCGGTGGCCCTTGTGGCCGGCCACCGCGGGACGCTGCCGGTCGACCGGCAGCGTCAGCTCCTCCGGCGCACCGGCCAGCGTCTCCCGCCAATAGGCGACCTGACGCGACAGGACGCTGTCCGGGTCGCTCTCGTCGCCCAGCAGCTCACGCTGCCACAGCGCGTAGTCCGCGTACTGAACCGGCAACGGCTCCCACTCGGGGGCACGCCCCGCACACCGCGCCTCGTACGCCACCGACACATCACGCGCCAGCGGACCCATCGACCAGCCGTCACCGGCGATGTGGTGCACCACCACAACCAGCACATGCTCACTCGGAGCGACACCGAACAGCCAAGCCCGGATGGGCACTTCGGCAGACAGATCGAACGTGTACCGCGCTGCCTCCGCCACCAGGGCGTCGACATCCCCCGGGACCGCGTCGGCGACCCGCAGCTCCCAGTCCAACGCCTCGTGGTTGAGGACCCGCTGGTAAGGCGCACCGTCTTCGGTGGTGGCCATCACCGTGCGCAGCACCTCGTGGCGGCCGATCACATCCCGCAGCGCGGCATTCAGGGCTCCGGCATCCACCCGGCCCGTCAGTCGCAGTGCCACCGGGATGTTGTAGATGGGGCTCGGGCCCTCCATCTGGCCGATGAACCACAGACGGCCCTGGGCGTACGACAGCGGAAGACGCTCGGGGCGCTGCCGTGCCGACAACGCGGCCCGGGCGGGACCTCCGCGGGCGAGACGAGCGGCGAGTCCGGCGGGCGTGGGTGCGTCGAACAGCTCGCGGATCTCGAATTCGGCCCCGAGCACGGAGCGCACCCGGCTGGCCAGCCGCACGGCGAGCAGGGAGTGCCCGCCGAGGGAGAAGAAGTCGTCGTCGACACCGACCCGCTCCACGCCGAGGACCTGCGCGAAGACGGCGCACAGGATCTCCTCCCGCGCGTCGGCCGGGGCGCGGCCGGCCGCGGCCACGGCGGCGAGCTCCGGCGCGGGCAGGGCCTTGCGGTCCAGCTTCTTGTTCACCGTCAGCGGCAGTTCGTCGATGAGGACGACCGCCGCGGGAACCATGTACTCCGGCAGGTGCTCGGCCGCGAGGCTGTTGAGCGCCTCGGGCAGCTGGGCCGTCACCGCGCCCTCGGCGGGCACGACGTAGGCGACCAGGCGCTTGTCACCCGGGGTGTCCTCACGGGCGATGACCGCGGCCTGGGTCACCGAGGGATGTCCGCCCAGTACGTTCTCGATCTCTCCGGGTTCGATGCGGAAGCCCCGGATCTTCACCTGGTCGTCGGATCGGCCGACGAAGACCAGGTGGCCCTCGGAGGTCCAGCGGGCCCGGTCGCCCGTGCGGTACAGGCGGGACCCGGCAGGGCCGAACGGGTTCGCCACGAATCGTTCCGCGGTCAGCGCCGTGCGCCCGAGGTAGCCGCGTGCCAGTCCGGCGCCGGACACGTACATCTCGCCGGTGACACCGGGCGGGGCGGGGGTCAGGTGCTCGTCGAGCACGTACACCTGCGTGTTGACGACGGGTGATCCGATGGCCACCTCGGGGGCGTCGGGATCACAGCGCCACAGGGTGGCGTCGACCGTGGTCTCGGTGGGGCCGTAGGAGTTGAACATCACGCGCCCGCGTGCCCAGCGTGCCATCACCTCGGGCGGGCAGGCCTCGCCCGCCACGGCGAGCACGGTGTCCGCGCCGATCGACTTCTCGTCGAGGGTGGCCAGGACGGCGGGCGGCAGCGTCACGTGGGTCACGCGCTGGGCGGTGAGGAACTCGGGCAGCGCCGTGCCCAGTCGCCGCTCCTGCGGGATCACGACCAGGGTGGCCCCGGACAGGAGCGCCATGAACCACTCCCAGCCGAAGGTGTCGAAGCTCGCCGACGCGAACTGGCCCACGCGGTGCCCAGAGCCCACGCCGAGGTACCGAACGTGGCCGGCCACCAGGCTTGCCACGCCCGCGTGGGAGACCAGGACGCCCTTGGGGCGACCCGTGGATCCCGACGTGTAGATCACGTAGGCGGGGTGGGCCGGCTTCAGCGGAGCCAGCCGCTCGGCGTCGTCCAGTTCGCCCGATGGAACGGTGTCCAGCGCACCGAGCACCTCGGGCGAATCGAGAAGCACCGCTGTGGCGGTCGTGTCGTGCGGGAGTCCGTCGGCGGTGGCACGCGTGGCCACGATCGCCGTCGGGGCCGCGTCGGCGCACATGTAGGCGATGCGGTCGGCCGGGTATTCCGGGTCGATCGGCAGATAAGCCGCCCCGGCCTTGAGTGCACCGAGCAGCGCCACCATCAGGTCGACGCCGCGCTCCAGGCAGACGCCCACCACGGACTCCGGCCCCACGCCCGCACCGATCAGCAGCCGTGCCAGATGGTTCGCCCGCGCGTCGAGGTCTGCGTACGTCATCTCTGCGCCGTCGGTGACAACCGCGACCGCGTCCGGGGTTCGAGCCGCCCATGCTTCGAACAGCTGCGGAATCGTCCCCGCCGGCACGTCGGCCGCGGTGTCGTTCCACTCGGTGAGCACCTGGTGGCGCCGGTCCTCGTCGAGCACCGGGATGCCACTCATCGGCACGTCCGGGCCGCCGTCCAGCGCTTCCTCCAGCGCAGCCACCAGATGTGCGGTGGCCGTGCTCACCATCGTCGCCACGGCGTGCGCGTCGATCGGAGCGACCGCGTCCACCGTCAGCCGCAGCCCCTCACCGTTGTCATCGAAGATCACAGCCAGCGGGTAGTTCGTGCGTTCGCGGACGAACACCATCTCGATGCCGTCGCCCACCTCGGCCACACCACCGCTGAATCCGGTGTTGTGGCGGTAGTTGAACACCGAGGTGAAGAGGGGAGCGTCCGTCGGCACGCCGCTGGCCTGCTGCGCCAGGATGAGCGGTGCGTGCTCGTGCTCGAGGAGCGTGGCGAGCTGGCCGCGCATCCCCTGCACCGCGGCGAGGACGCCCGTGCCGTCACCCAGGCGGGCGCGCACCGGCAGGGTGTTCATGAACGGGCCGGGCACCCGGTCCGCACCGGCACCGGAGTTCATCCGTCCGAAGAGCACCGTGCCGAAGACGACGTCGTCCCGTCCGCTGACAGCGTCGAGGACCCGCGCCCATGCCACGTGCAGCACCGTGGCCGGGCTCGAACCCAGCCTCCGCGCCACCTCACGCAGCCGCGTCTCGAGGTCCGCCGGGAGGTCCTGCCGTGCCTGCACCGCGTCGGCGCCGTCGCCGTACGCGTCGAC
The DNA here is from genome assembly GCF_055568375.1 of Streptomyces sp. NPDC026062. Taxonomy (NCBI): domain Bacteria; kingdom Bacillati; phylum Actinomycetota; class Actinomycetes; order Kitasatosporales; family Streptomycetaceae; genus Streptomyces; species Streptomyces sp. NPDC026062. The sequence continues at coordinate 2,324 of NZ_JBVHOQ010000099.1, read as the reverse complement.
CAGGCCGTACGGCGCGGTGGGCTCGTCGACGTCGCCCAGCAGGTCGGCGAAGTACCGCTCGTGCGCGGCCCGTTCCACCCCGCCGTGCGCCTGCGCGACGAAGTTCCGGAACGGCAGCGGCTCGGGCAGTTCGGCGCCTCGGCCACCGAGGAACGCCTCCACCTCTGCCAGCAGCAGTGAGACGCCCGTGTGGTCCTGGATCATGTGGTGCACACGGATCAGCAGCAGCCAGCGGCCGTCCGCGACAGCCGCCGCGTGCAGCCCGAGCAACGGCGCCCGGCCCAGATCCACTGAAAGCCCCACCGCGGCCAGCAGCTCCCGCACCGGGTCGGCGCCGTGCGGGTCGAGGGAGACCTCCTCGACGGGGAGCTCGGCGTGCCGCCACACCACCTGCACCGGCTCGCGCAGGCCCTCCCACACGATGGCCGTGCGCAGGATGTCGTGCCGGTCCATGACCTTCTGAAGCGCTCCGGCGAACGCGTCCAGCCGCTCACGCGAGTCGAACTCCAGCACTGTCGGCCTGACGTAGGCGTCCTCGCCGGTGTCGGCGAGGAGGTGGTGGAAGAGCAGGCCCTCCTGGAGGGGAGCGAGGGGGTAGACGTCCGCGACGTTCGCCGCGCCGCCGTCCACCGTGGTGACGACCCGCTCGATCTCCTCGGTGGTGAGCTCCACCAGCGGCAGCATCTCCGGCGTGATCGCCCGCGCGCCCTCAGGAATGGCATGGGGCGGTACGACGACACTCTCCGCCCCGGACGCGGCAGCCAGCCGGGCCACCGTCGGCGAGACGAACAGCGCCCGCACCGAGACCGTCACACCACGGCCGCGCAGGATCTCCACCAGCCGGATCGCCAGCAGCGAGTGACCGCCCAGCGCGAAGAAGTCGTCATCGACACCGACGCTGTCGACGCCGAGGACCTCGGCGAACGCCGCGCACAGGATCTCCTCACGGACCGAGGAGGGTCCGCGGCCGGAACCGGTCGCGTACTCGGGTGCCGGAAGGGCCTTGCGGTCCAGCTTCTTGTTCACCGTCAGCGGCAGCTCGTCGAGGATCACCACCGCCGAGGGCACCATGTGCTCCGGCAGGCGTGCGGTCACGAACTGACGTACGTCACGACCCAGTTCACCGTCGCTGTGCTCTCCAGCGGTCACCACGTAGGCGACCAGTCGCTTGTCGTCCGCGACATCCTCGCGCACGACCACCGCGGCCTGGGCCACCTGCGGGTGCTCGGAGACGACGGCCTGGACCTCACCCGGCTCGATCCGGAACCCACGGATCTTCACCTGGTCGTCCGCCCGCCCCACGAACACCAGCTGCCCGTCCGGCGTCCACCGCACCCGGTCGCCCGACCGGTACATCCGCCGGCCGGCCGGTCCGAAGGGGCACGCGACAAACCTCTCCGCGGTGAGAGCGGCGCGCCCGGAGTACCCGCGGGCCAACTGCGGACCGGCGATGTACAGCTCGCCCACGACCCCGACCGGCACCGGCGCGAGGCGGTCGTCCAGCACGTACACCCCGGTGTTGGTCAGCGGTGCGCCCATCGGCACCACGGAACCGCCACCCGGCCGCACGGTGCCGGCCGTGACGATCACGGTCGACTCGGTCGGCCCGTAGGAGTTGACCAGGCGGCGGCCGCCCCCCGCCCACTGCTCGGCCTGCGCCCCGGAGAGTGCCTCCGCACCGGTTCGCAGCGTGCGCACACCCTCCAGGTCCGCCGGGTCGAGCATCGCGAGCAGCGACGGCACGATGCTGACGACGCGCACCCCGGCGTCGCGGATCAGGCGTCCCAGCTTGCGTGCGTCCGCCCGCTCCTCCGGTCCGGCGAGGACCAACGTGCCACCGGCCATCAGGGTCGCGGTGACGTCCAGGACGGAGGCGTCGAAGCTGAACGAGGCGAACTGGAGCACTCGCTCCCCCGGTTCGACGGCGAGGACCGGGCGTACCGCCGCGGCGAGGTTCGCCACGCCCGCGTAGGTGGTCTGCACCCCCTTCGGCCGCCCGGTCGACCCGGAGGTGTAGATCACGTACGCGGCCCGGCTGTCGAGCGGCGACACGGCGGGCGGCGGCGTGGCCGGCTGGTGCGCGAGCAGGTCGATGCTGTGCGGGTCGTCCAGGTGCAGCAGCGACACATCGGCATCGGTAAGAGCGTGGGTCGAGTCGCTCCGGCCCACGACCAGGGACGCGCCGCTGTCCGCGAGCATGTACGCGAGCCGATCCCCGGGGTACTCGGGGTCGATCGGCAGGTAGGCGGCGCCCGCCTTCCACACGGCCAGGATCGCCGTGATCATCTCCACGCCACGCGGCAGGCACAGACCCACCACCGACT
>NZ_JBVHOQ010000098.1:0-6998 GCF_055568375.1 Streptomyces sp. NPDC026062 | reverse complement strand
CCGCTACGACAAGACCGCCGAGTCCTACCAGGCAGCCGTCACCCTCGCCTCGCTGCTGATGTGGGCGTGACACTTTGACGACAACTCCTAGGGCGCCGGTGTGTGGCGGTGCTGACGGCTGTGCAGGAGGCTGGCCACGCTGGTCAGGACTTCTTCGGGCGTGTGGTGCGCAAGCAGACCCTCGAGCCGGGCCGTCAGGAGTTGGGCGCGGTCCCGCTCGTCCTGGGCAAGAGCCTCGTTCACACGGCGGCGCAGAACGTCCTCGGGCCGCTGCCCCGTGGCGGCCGCGGCCCGGCGCAGGGCCTGGTCGGCAGTGTGGGGGAGTACCACGTTGAGCAGCACCCGACCGTGCCGGTCCGGGTAGTGCGTGGTCAGAACGTCGATCGGCAACCGCGTGCCCAGTCGGCGCCGCAGCGCATGCAGGGCGCCGCCGGGGCTGCGTGCGCCGTGGATCGCCATCAGCCGGGTGCGGTCCGCGTTCGCGGCCACCGGCACACTGCAGCGCACATGCCGGAGCTCGCCGGGGGTGGCGGGCCTGGTCAGAAGGATCTCGACGGCATGGTGCGCCATCACGGCCGCACCCCGTGCCGTGCGGCAAGCCCGGGACGGCGGCGGGCAGCGGCAGGCAGACGGCTGTGGATGTGTTCGTGGTGGCGCAGCGGGTCGAAGGGCTCCCACTCGGCCACCGCCAAGTCGGCAACCGTGGACGAAGTGGCGTGCTGCGCACAGCGCTGGGCGCGCCAGCGCAGCTGCTCGGCGTAGGGGAGGGGGCCGAGGTCGTAGACGGTCATGACGTCAGCGGGCAGAGCCAGTTCACCGCTTTGGGCGGTGGCTGGCATGAGCGTCCAGACGCCGCCCGGGGTGCCGGGGGTGAGCACGGGGCTGGTGCAGCGGTGGCGGTGCCGAGTCTGGGCGACGCACTGGATCTCGTCCACCGGGCGGGACGCGAGGTAGCGGACGTACAGCAGTTGCATGATGGGCCGGGCCGGGCGGCAGAACACCGGTTCAGGCGCCCGGCCGGGCGGTGAGGCCGGGGGAGGGGTGAAGATGCCGGCGTCGATCAGGCGGCGGGAACGCACGGCCAGCGCCCGGCGCAGCCCCGCCAGCTCGGGGGAGGTGGGGGCGTGTCGCGGGCGGGGCAGAGGACGGAGTGCGGCAGACGGCACCAGCGGCTGCCGTCTCCGGCCGGGTGCGCGATGCCGGAGCTGACGTGCCAGCGGCAGGCTTCGGGCACCTGGGCGGCGGGCAGTTCGTGCGGGTGCAGACGGACCGGGTGCTGATCGCTGCGGTGGTACCACTCGATCGGGTTGCCGCAGTCGCGGCACCGGCCGCTTTGGCCGCAGCGCAGCAACCGGCTGGCGCTGCCGGGAGTGATCTGCAAGGAGCGGCGCATGCGGTGAGCGGGGACCGGGCTGGTGTCCCGATGACGGGGGGTGGGAGATGGGCAGTGCATGCGCGCGAACCTGCCAGCCGACACGCCGAACCTGTGGCAGCGCTGCCGCCGGATCGCCCACTCGGCCTCACCCAATAAGACGGAAGCACGAGTAGTCGACCGCGCGTTCGGGAGGGGCTCGCCGGATTGGGTGATCTGCGGCAGCCGCCCGGGCGGGCTGTCAGTCCCCGCTCGGCCCAGGCAGGTCATGCCCGCGGCACAGCGTCGCGAAGAGCTCGTCGAACGGGGTGCCCAGGGTGTGGGCAAGGGCGTGCCAGGTCTTCAGCGTGCCGACGGTGCGGCCCTGCTCGATCTCGATGACGGTGCGTCTGGCCAGGCCGCTGCGGGCGGCGAGCTCGTCGTAGCTCCACCCGCGCGCGGCTCGCAGGCGCGCGAGCTCCAACCGCAGCGCGTCGAGGTCCGGATCGGGCGGCAAGATCGTCACCCGTCCATCCGACGGTGCAGACCCCTGCCCTGTCAGTGCAGACCTCTGCCCTATTTTCCCAGGTGACGGCAACCGTGAGAGGGCAGAGGTCTGCACTACGGTGGCGGCCGCACCCGCACCCCAAGCGCGGGAACAGGGCAGAAGCAACCGGAGGAACACGCGCCCATGAGGCTGCGCACAGCATGTCCAGCCACGCCACGCGCCTGGACCGTGGAACTGCGCTCGCACGCCGGCGGGCTCGTCCTCATCTGCCGGCACTGCCCGCACGGCACCACACCGATCACCGCAGCCTCTGCTCGTTCGGCCGCCCTGGCCCACCTCGCACGGCACGTACGCAGTGACCTACATCCCCCGCACCTGCGGATCTGCCAGTGCCACGAACGCGGCTGCCGCTGGCACCCACGACACCGCGGCTGCGCCGGCCCCATCCGCCTCCTCCTCGCCTGCGAACGCGGCGGACGGCTGTGGCGGCTCACCGACGCCTGCAGCGCCTGCGCCGCAGCAACAGCACGGGCCGCCGTCGTACCGGACACCGTCCTCGCCCGTGCGCCGCAGCCACCGGCGACCGCTCGACGACACAGGCGTTCCAAAGGGCCGGGGGAGCGGATCCGGGTCCGCGAAATGCTCAGCTACCTCGCCGCTGCACTCCCAGAGAACACCTCGGCTGCCGCACGCCTGCTGGCACTGCAGTGCGCACTGCGGATGAACACCCACATGCGAGTCCGGCTGTCCAAGGGCGTGATGCGCAGCCTCCGCCTCAACGCAGCCTCGGGCCCATGGCACGAGCTAGAGCACGCGCGGTGGCTGCGCACGACCCCCGGAGGCGTAGCCAACGAGATCGCCGCTGAACTCCTTGATCTCACGCTGCTCGGCCAAGCTCCAGCCCGCCCCGACCGAAGACGTGCTGCGGACTGGGCGCTGCGCGCCAGTTCCTCCTCTGCCGTACGAGCTATCGGGCCGCTGCCCCGGCTGGCGAGTGTGTACCTCGCGGCGAGCACCGACCCGGAATCCGGCACTGGCCTGGGCGACCTTGAGCAGATGGCGCGCGCCTGCGGTACCCGGACCGCCGAACTGTTGGGCACGCTCGACCAGTTGGTGGCAGCTGGATTGCTGGGGTCATGGCAGGCCTGTCCGGACTCGGGAGACCTGCAGTGGACCTCGTCGGAGAGGCGATGGAACGGACCGCAGCCGAGATCGCGCCACAACTCGCCTGAGGCGTGACCGGAATGACTGGCCGGGTCGCTCAAGCCGCGGCGAGGGAGTGTTCGCTCCAGCAGAGGCCTCTCTCGCTGCGGATGTGGATGGCGGGACGTGGCTTGGAGGAACGGCTGCTGCCGCGCTGGGGTGCGGGCGGTCCGTCAGCGATCGCAGTGACCCCTACGGCAGGCGTATTGATCATCAGCATCCGTGCGCCGGGGGGTCCGCTACGGTACGAGCGAGTCTCCGCACAGACCAGATGGGATCTCCGTTGGTGAACAGCACTCATGAGGTGCGCTGACCGCTTTCCGGTTGGCTGTGACGGGTGGTGGGACCGGTGGGCACACCTACCCTGCGCTGACCGCCATCCGGGCGCTTCGGGACCGGCTCGCGGGGTCCGGGCGGGTGCTGGAGGCGCTGTGGATCGGTGCGGAGAGCGGGCTGGAGGCCCGGGTTGCTCCCGCCGAAGGGATCCCGTTTGCGCGGCGAGGACCGCGGCCGAGATCGCGAGGGTTCGTCTCATGCGGGCGCTTCTCAGCCGATCCCGTTGGCGGCCGACTTGTACGCCGCAGCCTGGTCCGGGGTGAGAAAGTGCGAGACGCGTACGAGGACTGCGCCGTGGACGTAGTCGTACTCGGCGAGCGCGGACATCGACTTGGTGACGGCCTGGATGTACTTGGCCCGCGCCTGCGCGGCCGACGAGTCGGCGAACACCTCGATCGCACCCCCGCGTTCCACAGCACCCTTCTCCGTACCGCTCACGTCAGCGGCTTTGATCCGCGCATCGGTGAAGGTGACCTTCGACGTGTACTGGTTCGGCCGACCGAGAAGATGGTTCGGGTCGTTGGCTGCCGTCACGGTTCCGGACAGCTTGGCTGACGACACCTCGGCGGCGATGTGGGAGAACGCGCTGCTGGCGTTGGCCGGCCTCTTCGCCGGGGAGTCAGATTTTCCGGAGGCGGTCGAGTCCGAGGTATTGCTGCTGCATGCGACCGCCCCAGCGAGGAGGAGCGCCGCTGTGGGGACGGGGAGGGCTTTTCTCATGCCGGTGATGGTGGGCGCCCGGTGGTCCGCGGTGCTGGGATGACGCCGTGTTGTGACCATACGTTCGGGGCCGTACGAACGGCGATGGCCCTGATCCTGGACGAGGGGTTCACCTCGCTCATATGGGTTACCTCTGCGGCCTGCCAGAATCCGGGAATGCTCGTAACTCCGCTCCCCGGCGCGAACCGGGAGAACCTGGTCGAAGCGCTGACGACCATCAGGACCGATGTTGGCAACCTCCAGGGCCCCTTCTCCGGCACGGCGTACAGCCGCTTGGTCCGCTACCTCAGGTGGGCCACCGGATCGGCGCGCCGCCTGCGCAACCAGATCCGCCCAGAGGACGTGAATCGCCTCGTCCTGACGCGTCGGTACGACGCGCTTCTGTCCGGCGCCTCCGGTGGCCTCGCTGGCAGCCACCAAGAAGGGTTCCTCAACGACCTGATCACGCTGGAACTCGAGGAGCGGGTGGCCGACCTCGACGAAGCTATCGACACTCTGCAGCACCGTCTGAGCAGGTGGGACCGGGCGGGTGTCTTCGTCGTGGCCGACAGCAGCGTCTACATGCAGCACGAAACGAAACTGCTGGAGTGGGACTTCCAGAAGCTGTGCAACGTCCGCGAGGAGCCGGTCCACCTGCTCGTACCGATGGTCATCGTCGACGAACTCGACAACCTGAAGCAGATCAAGGACAGGGACAAGCGCTGGCGGGCGGGCTACACACTCGCGGTGTTCGAGAAGCACCTCCAGCCAGGCCTCGACTCAGGGGTGATCAAGGACGCCGACTACACTCCGCTTGAGACCGGCGAAATTCCGAGCGGGGCGGTCTCGGTCGAGATCCTCTACGACCCTCCTGGGCATGCCCGCCTGCCGATCAACGACGACGAGATCGTCGATAGGTCAGTGGCTGCTCAACTGCTGTCAGGGCGGCCGGTGCGCCTGCTTACCTACGACACAGGGCAGGCCATGCGCGCGAGGGCTGCGGGCCTCACTGTCGTCAAGCTGCGGCCTCCAGTGGAAACCGAACCCGAGCCGCCGACTGCGAAGCAGCCCGCTCTGCGCGATCACGGCTCTTGCGGGCTCCCGCCCGCATGTTTTTGGCCCATACGCCGATGGGGAAACCCGTCTCTGCCCCACACGGCGGCCGTAGGCGGCAGGAAGTGTCCGTGCACGGCCGCGTAGTCGCGGGCCACGTCCAGGCCGGCCTCCCACGCGGACGCATGCACCGGCCACACCATGCCCAGCGTCTCCAGCTCGGTCACGCGCGAGGCCTTCAGCGTGCCCCCACGCGTTCAGTTACTCCCAACGTAGTCGTCCTTGACGACCTCGAACTGGGGAAGCGGAAAGATGTCGACCTCATGGTCAGCGACGTAGCGCATCTCGCAGCTTCTTTGGCAAGGCGGGCCGCTGGGGAGTACCTCGGGCACTCCCCAGCCCTGGTTCAGCGGCTCTCAAGCCAGTGGATGAACCACGCGTACACGCCGTACGCGGATGCCTTTACGGCCAGGCGCACGAGCTCGTCGGTCGCGGTGTCCAGCAGACGGCGCGCCCGCATCCGAGCGGGGCTCAGCCGCCTGGCTTCCGGCATCTCACCGAGAGGGGGCCCCTCAAGGTGCTGGCCAGGCTTGTCCTGACAGTGGGAGCACGTAGGCTCGTTCTCAGTAGGAATGGCTTCCTCCCAGGTCGTCGTTTCCTGCGTCGAAATCGGTGGCCTCCTGTTGTCCGCAGGGGGCCACCGCCGTGTTGGCGTCGGCCCCGAAAGGCCTCCGATGTCCATTGTCCAGACGGGTCCGACAATGCCGTAGTAGCTCTGTAGCCATGAGCCGGAGCCGTTCGCGTGCCGGAACCCTGCCCTGAGCTGGGTAAACGCCCCTCGAAGGCGGCCGGGCCGTGCGTTTCCGTCGCTACCGGGGCGGTCGTGAGCAGCGGTTTCCCGAACGTGCCCTCGTCGATGAAGAGAATGATGGAGCGCGGCCAGACCAGCGCTTCGGGCTGACGATGAGTCGCCGCCCGCTCAGCGCCAAACTTGCCGTTGGCGTGCAGGTTGGTTGCTCGCGGCTCGGTTGTTGGCGTGGACTTCAGGTAGTAGCCGGTGCCGTCGAACTTGAAGCGGTCGGGGTCGGAGAGGTTCTTGCCGGTCTGGATGCACAGCAGGGCGTCGTGGGCGGCCGCCTCGTGCGCGTACGTGTAGTGCGAGTCGTTGGTGAGCAGCGGGGGGATGCCGAGCTTGCGGCCGATCTCCAGCAGACCGTCACGGACCCGGTGCTCGATGTCGATGCCGTGGTCCATCAGTTCCAGGAAGTAGCGGTCCTTGCCGAAGATGTCCTGGTAGTCGGCCGCCGCCTTGAGGGCCTCCTCCTCCTGGCCCAGGCGCAGCCGGGTCTGCACCTCGCCGGAGGGGCAGCCGGTGGAGGCGACGATCCCCTCGGACCCCTGGGAGATGGTCTCCTTGTCCATCCGGGGCCACTTCTGCAGCCAGCCCTCGGCGTAAGCGTCCGAGGAGAGCCGGAAGAAATTGTGCGTGATGCACTCAATGGACCCGGCGAGGTCCTCGACGGTGGCGATCGCCCAGGCGTTGCCCTGCTTGGTCATCTTGCGCTGGAGGCCCGAGATGATGCCGCCGATGGTGACGACCGCGCCGTCGGAGTGCTCACCGCCGGTGAGCTGGGCGATGCCCGCGTCGGCCTTGCCGGAGAGCACGTGCTCCAGGCCGAAGAGCGGGTGGTCGGAGACGTACAGACCGAGCATCTCCCGCTCCTGGGCGAGCCGTTTCGGCCAGTTGGGAGGAGGGGGGTGCCTCTATGTCCTTCGTCAAGGTATCCCTGTCGGGTTTGGTGTGGTTCGGGGTGTTGGGGTTATGCGGCGAGCTCGATGTCCTTCGGT
>NZ_JBVHOQ010000097.1:0-7074 GCF_055568375.1 Streptomyces sp. NPDC026062 | reverse complement strand
GGACACCGCAAGCAACCGCACAGCCTCCTGCGCGTCCGGCGACCAGGTCCGCGCATCCCCCACCAGATCACTCACACACCGTCAACGAGCCTGAATCCAAAGCGTTTCGGATCAATAATTGACCATGGCACCGATCTCCAGGTGAAACCGCGCCCGACCGGTCCACCGATTCGCGGACGTGGGAATTCAGGCGTTGCCCAGCTTGAAACCCACACCGCGCACGGTGACGATCCAGCCGCTCCCGCCGAGTTTCCCGCGAAGGCTGCTGACGTGGGTGTCCACCGTCCGCCGGGACCAGGAGTCGTCCCACACCTGCTGCAACAGCCGCTTGCGCGATATCACGGTGTCGGGATGTGAGGCGAGCAGGCAGAGAAGATCGAACTCCTTACGGGTCAGCCCCACATCCCGGCCGTCCACACTGACTTCGCGGGAGTTCACATCGATGTGCAGCGGACCTCGGTCGATCGCCCGGCCCAGCCGCCGCTGCGTGCGTACCCGCCGCATGACCGCCTCGACGCGTGCCATCAGTTCACGGAACCCGTACGGCTTGACCAGATAGTCGTCCGCGCCGGCCTGGAGGCCGAGCACCCGGTCCAGTTCCGAGCCGCGAGCGGTGACGATGATCAACGGGACGCAGCTCACCGACCGGATGGCCTTGCACACCTCCAGGCCGTCCAGGTCGGGAAGTTCAAGATCCAGCAGGACGAGATCCACGCCCTCGTGGGCCTCCAGAGCCACACTTCCCCGGTCCACGGCGGCCACCTCGTGGCCCTACCGTCGCAGCCCGTCCTCCAGGGCGCAGGCGTCGGAGGCGTCGCTCTCCACGACCAGGATGCGCCAGCCACCGGATACGGGTATTCCCGCATGCAAAGAGCCCGGCAGCAGTTCGGTCACCGCCCGCTGCACCGGTGCCGGTCTCGATTCGCCCTGCTGATCGGGTATGAGAGACCTCGACAGGACCTCTGATGATCGTTGCATCATGCTCTCCCCCGGCAGGTCACGTCCGTTGCACGAAGCGGAACTTGAGCGCAAACATACAAACCGGGGGTACTGAATTCAAGGTTTTCCCATGAATCCACTGTTGCAGTCATATGAAGCAGTATTCAATCGCCGAGATCATGTGAGCGCTTTTCCTTAATTCATTCCCCCTGTCGCCCTCGGCATTGATCCACCCCTCGTTTCGGGCATTGATCTCTCCGGCACCCCGGGCGCCGCCTCAGGCCCGCGTCCGGTCGTCCGCGTCCACCAGTCTGCGCAGCAACGTCGTCAGAGTCTGCCGCTCGGCCGGGGTGAAGCACCCGAGGAAGGAGTCCTGGGACTGCTCGGCCACCAGCCACAGCCGGTGCTGGAGCGCCACCCCCTCGTCGGTGAGTTCGACCAGCTGGCGGCGCCGGTCAGCCGGGTCCCGGGTGCGGCGGACCAGCCCCTGCTCCTCGATCGCGTCGAGATAGCTGCCCAGATGGCTGCGCTGGAACCCGAGCCGGTCGGCCAGCACATGCTGGGGCAGCGGGCCGAAGTCCGACAAGGCGGTCAGGGCAGCGAAGTGCGGCAGCCGCAGCCCGTTCCTGCCCACTGCCTCCACCAGGGCGTCGTGCCCGATTCGCGCCGCATGGCCGGCGAGGTACGAGGGCAGTGCCAGCAGGCTCGGCGGCCGGGGCGCCGGCTCCGCCCGCGCGGGGGCCTCCGGACCGCTTTCAGAGGTTTCGCTCATGCGTCCACGGTACCGGAATACAGTGGCTGGACGTAACAATGACATGATGGAATGATTCCACAGTGACACCAGTTTGGCGCTCTCCCGCGTTCCTGGACCGCGCACGGCGGCGCCCCATTACCGGAGGACCGTTCCCATGCCCGACACACCTACTTCGCAGACCGAGGCCCCGGCCACCGGAGTGCGGGGCGGCACCGCCGCCCCCTTCGCCGCCCTGTTCCTCGCCGTACTGTCCTTCTCGCTGATGCAGACGATGGTCGTGCCGGCGCTGCCCGACCTGAAGCGTGAGTTCGACGCCTCCACCACCAGCGTTTCCTGGGTACTCAGCTCCTTCCTGCTCACCGCGTCCGTGGCCACGGCGCTGCTGGGACGGGTCGGCGACATGTTCGGCAAACGCCGGGTGCTGATCGCCAGCCTCGGTGTCTTCGCGGCGGGCACCCTGCTGGCCGCCCTGTCCCACTCGCTGCCCCTGCTGATCGCCGCCCGCGCGGTGCAGGGTGTCGGATCGGCCGCCTTCCCCCTGGCATTCGGCATCGTGCGCGATCAGTTCCCCCGCGAGCGGGTTCCCGTCGCGATCGGGCTGATCTCCTCCACGTTCGGCATCGGCTTCGGAGTCGGGCTGGTCATTCCCGGGCCGATCGTGGACGCCCTGAACTGGCACTGGATCTTCTGGCTGGGCCTGATCGTGATCCTGCTCGGCATCGCGGCCGTCGCTGCGTTCATCGAGGAATCCTCGGTGCGCTCCCCCGGCCGTATCGACTGGGCGGGCGTGTTTCTGCTGAGCGGCGGCGTCGTGGCGCTGCTGCTCGCCATCAGCGAGGGCAAGTCGTGGGGCTGGGCGTCGGGAGGCGTCATCGCCCTGTTCGTCGCGGCCGTCGTGCTCCTCGTGGTCTTCGCCTACGTCGAGAACAAGGTGCGCGAACCTCTCATCGACATGCAACTGCTGCGCAGGCCTGCCGTGCTGACCAGCCACATCACCGCGCTCATCATCGGCTTCGGCATGTACGGGGCCTTCACCCTCGTACCGCTGCTCGCCCAGACCCCGTCGTCGGCCGGATACGGCTTCGGCGCATCCGTGACCGGGTCCGGTCTGTTCATGGTGCCGATGGCGGTGACCATGCTGATCGCCAGCCCCCTCGCCGGACGGATCGGCGCGGCCCTGGGCTGGAAGCTGCCGCTGGTGCTGGCGTGCCTGATCGGGATGGCCGGCTTCGTGATCTACGCCGCCGCGCACGACACGGAAGGGGCGATGTACGCGGGATCCGCGGTACTGGGAATCGGCGTCGGATTCGCCTTCGCGGCCCTGGCCAATCTCGTGGTCAGCGCGGTCGACCGGAGCCAGACCGGCGAGGCGACCGGCATCAACACCATCATGCGCACCATCGGCGGCTCGCTCGGCGCGCAGATCGCCGCCTCACTCGTGGCGTCCAGGACGATCCCCGGCACCTCGGTACCCGCCGAGTCCGGCTACACCACCGCGTTCGTCATGTCGGCGATCGCGCTCGGGGTCGCCACCGTCGCCGCCCTCGCGGGCCCCGGAAAGCTGTGGCGCAAGGCACCGGCACCGGCACCCGCACCCGCACCCGCACCCGCACCCGGCAGCGGCCAGCCCGCCGCTTAGGAGTTCGCCCACATGCCTGACTACGGACACGACCTCCTCTTCGGCACGGTCCTGGTGCCGACGGCGCAACAGAGCGACGACGCGGTGGCACTGGCCCGGACCGCCGACAGGGCCGGACTCGATCTGGTCAGCGTGCCGGACCACCCGTACCGGCCGGAACTGCTCGACGCCTGGGTGGCGCTCGCGGTCATCGCCGCTTCCACCACCCGGGTGCGCGTCCTCCCCAACGTCTCGAACCTCCCGCTGCGGCCGCCCGCCGTGCTGGCGCGTACCGCGGCCGGCCTGGACCTGCTCAGCGGTGGCCGGGTCGAACTCGGCCTGGGCGCCGGGTCCTACTGGGACGCCATCGCCGCCGACGGCGGGCCGCGCCGCACCCCCGGCGAGGCGGTCCGTGCCACCCGCGAGGCCGTCGAAGTCATCCGGGCCCTGTGGGCTCCGGGCCGGCAGGTCCGGTTCGACGGCAAGCACTACGGGCTCGACGGGGCCTCCACAGGCCCCGCCCCCGCACACCCCATCGGCATCTGGCTGGGCGCCGTAGGCCCCCGCATGCTCGAACTGGCCGGGTCGGTGGCCGACGGCTGGCTGCCCAGCGTTCCGCACGTCCCACCGAACCGCCTCGCCGCGGGGCACCGCATCGTCGACGAGGCGGCGGCCGCGGCAGGGCGCGAACCGGCCGCGGTGCGCAGGCTCTACAACCTCTCCCCCGGGGCAGGCGGATTCCCCCGGGGAGCGCCGGACGCCTGGCCCGAGCAGCTGGCGGCTCTGGCCCTGGAGCAGGGGACGAGTGCTTTCCTGCTCCCAGCGCAACACCCCTCCCTCATCGAGGTGTTCGCCGCGGAGGTGGCACCGGCCACCCGGGAACTGGTGTCCGCCGAGCGTGGGCGGGCAGCGGATCCGGCAGGACGGCGGCACACGACCGCCGCGACGACGGCCGAGGCGGGTGCCGCTTCCACAGGCACCCCTGCCACGGGCGCGCTCGCACCGGATCGGAACCGGGTGTCCGCCGCCTCGGCCGGGGACCAGCTCTCCGTACACCCGACACCGGACCCAGGTGTGCGCCGGTCCACCGAGCGGCTGTGGGACGAGTCGAGCCGTCCCACCGGACCGCCCGCCGACCCCGGCCGGCGCTATCCGCGCGCGGAACAGGAGCAGGCCCGCAATCTGGTGGCGGCACACGACCAGCTGCGCTCGGATCTCGGCCAACTCGGCGAGGTGGTGGGAGAGGTGCTGGCCGACACCCTCGATCCGGGCGAAGCCCGTTCCGAGATCCAGAAGCTGAGTCTTCGTCAGAACATCTGGACACTCGGCGCCTACTGTGCGTCGTACTGCCGGGTGACCACCCTGCACCACACCAGGGAGGACCAGGATCTCTTCCCGTACCTACGCCGCTCCGATCCGCGTCTGGGCTCGGTGCTCGACCGGCTCACCGAGGAACATCACGCCATCCAGGGCCTGATCGAGCGAATCGACCGGGAGCTGGTCGCCTTCGCCGGTGGGGAGACGGACCGGATCGGGCTGCGGGAGGCGATGGACCTGCTCACGGACACGCTCCTTTCCCATCTCTCGTACGAGGAGAGTGAACTGATCGAGCCGATGGCGAGGTTGGGAACCGGCTGGTAGCCCGCCATCCACTCTCTTCCGCACCGGCCGGGGATCCTGTCCCGGCCGGTGCGCGGACTTCCACACTGTCCGGGCTCGGTTCCCACCAGGGGCGCAGGCCTCCGCCCTCCGGACGGCGCTTCCCGCCCGGGGCGGGGCCTCCGCTATCCGGGCTCCTGGCCCGTCGCCACCGGCCGGGAGAGGTCCGCCGACCAGGCGGACCAGGAGCCCGGATAGAGGGAAGCGCCGCTGATCCCGGCGCGTTCCAGCGCCAGCAGGTCGTGGCAGGCGGTGACCCCGCTGCCGCAGTAGACGATGACGTCCGTCCCCTCGCGCACTCCCAGTTTCTCGTAGTGCGCGCGTAGTTGGCCGGGCTCGGCGAACATCCCGTCCGCCGTGATGTTGGCGCTCCAGGGGGCGCTGCGGGCTCCGGGGACATGACCGGAGCGGATATCGGACGGCAGTACGGATTCGCCCGAATACCGTTCGGCGGCGCGGGCGTCCAGGACGACGGCGTCGCCCGCGGCGACCTCGTCCGCGCTCCGCACGGCTTCCTTGGGCCACTCCACCGGTGTCAGCCGTGCTTCGGGGAGCGTCACGCCACCGGTCTCGGTGCCGTCGGGCCAGCCGGCCAGTCCGCCGTCGAGCAGGGCGCCGCGGCGTCCGGTGCGGCGCAGCAGCCACACCAGCCGGGCCGCGTAGGAGCCGCCGTCGGCGTCGTAGGCCACCACGGTCGTACCGTCCCCGATGCCCAGTGCGCCGAGCGCCCGTGCGAAGTCGGCCGGGTCGGGCAGCGGGTGCCGTCCGTCGCTCTCGTTGGGAGGCGCGGAGAGGACCGTGTCGACATCGGCCCAGACCGCGCCGGGCAGATGTCCGGCGAGGTAGGCGTCGTAGCCGCTGCGGCCGTCCAGGAACCACCGCACATCGACGAGTACGAGATCTTCCCGGTGCTCACGTACCCACGCGGCGTCCACCACGGGCGGCAGGGCAGGTGCGCCGCTTTCGTTGTCAGGCACCGGCTGCCACCGTCCTCGATCCGAGTCCCGTGACCTGGGGCAGCACTTCGGCGGCGGCGAGTTCGGTGGCCGCCCGCACCTGGTCGTAGGGGATGCCGCCCACATCGATGGCGAGCAGATGCAGATCATGGCCCCACAGCTCGTGCAGCCGGCCCAGCTTGTCGACGACCTCCGCGGGGCTGCCGCAGATCGCGGGACCCTGGGGGCCGATGTAGGTGTCGAAGTCCGGCGGGGTGGAGAAGTGAGTGCTGCCCGGCTTCTTCACGGTCAGATAGTTGTTCATGTAGGAGGCCCACAACGAGCGCGCCTGCTGCGACGATTCGGCGACGAACACATGGCTGGCAGCGCCCAGCCGGCCGGGCGGGCCGGTGCGTCCGCTCTCGCTCCACAGGGTGCGATAGGAGTCGAAGACCGGCGCGAACGTGGCCGGTTCGCGGGCGGTGGTGCCCACCACCAGCGGCAGTCCGTGGTCGACGGCGAGATGTACGGAATCCGGTCCGACGCCGCCGCTGATCCAGAACGGCGGCCGGGACCGGAGCGGCCGGGGCTGGACGGTGACTTCATTGAGAGGCGGCCTGAACTCCCCCTGCCAGGTGACACGTTCCTCGGTCCACAGCCGAATCAGCAGCTCGGTGTTCTCACGCTTGCGCGCAGCCTTCGACTCCGGGTCCTGGTCGAACACCGCGTACGGCTCGGGGAAGAAGGAGCCGCCCGCCATGAGTTCCAGCCGGCCCCCGGACAACAGGTCGACCAGAGCGTAGTCCTCGGCGACCAGCACCGGATCGCGGTTGGCGACAAGTGTGGTTCCGGTGGCGAGCCGGATCGTCGATGTGTGCTCGGCTATCGCGGCCAGCACCAGCGCGGGCGAGGGGATCACATCCCGCTCGCCGAAGTGGTGTTCGCCGATGGTGTACCAGGCATACCCGGCCTCCTCCGCCTCGGCCGCGGCGCGCACCACGTCGCGCAGCCGCTGCTGCTGGGTGAGGGTCCTGCCGGTGAGCGGGTCGGGGAGAAGGCTGCCGAACGTGATGAGCCCTAGGTTCTGTCGTCAAATGATCTTGTGTGGTGGATCATGGTCGGGTGATACGTCGCCATGAACTGTCGGATGCCGAGTGGGAGTTCGTCCG
>NZ_JBVHOQ010000096.1:0-7406 GCF_055568375.1 Streptomyces sp. NPDC026062 | reverse complement strand
CAGCGCCAGCCCCACATCGTCACCGGCTACTTCAAAGCCCCGCACGTCCGATACGTCCTCGACGAGTGAACCCAATGAGTTTCTGATCAATAGTAGGGCCTGGTCATGTTGGTGCAGGGGCTGACATGTCGCGGTGACAGGTGGGGCAGGCGCCGGTCCAGGTCGCGAGGAGTATCTGTAGCTCGCGGATGACTCGGTAGAGGCTTAGCCTCGCCGTTTCAGTTGGGGCTGCTGAGCGGCTGAGCGAGGTTGTTTGAGCTCGTGTCGGCCGGTGGCGATGGTGAGGGCCCGACGCGGGGTCGGGTTCTCCGAGGTCCTTTGAGTCGAGGATGGGCGGGGACGGCGAGTCAGCTGGCTGGGCGGGGCAGTGCGGCCAGTCGGTGGAATGCGGCCGCGAGCTCATGCCGCCAGGGCCAGGTCTCCGATATCCGTAGGCGGAGGCGGCGGCCGCCCCTGGTGATCCGGGCGGCGACGTGCAGGATCCGGTAGCGGAGTTTCTTGGGTTCGGCAGTCGCGAGTTCGCCGTCCAGAAGGAGGACGCGGGTCCAGGCGAGGAGGTCGATCGCCGCGAGGCTGAGTTCGAGCCAGGCGGCGTTGACGCCGAAGTCGCGGGAGGGGAAGCGGCCGGAGCCGGTGGTTTTGCCGCACCGGATGTGATCCTCGACGGTGGCGTGTCCTCGGTGACGGACCTCCAGGAACTGGGCCGAGCCGGAGGCGAATGGGGTATCGGTGAGGAAGACCTGATGCCGCATGCCCTCGTCCTGGTCGAAGAGTGGGAGCTGGGCTCCGGGGTGGGGGCGTTCGCGGCGGACGATGATGCGGGTGTCGGCCGGATAACCGTTCAGGTCGGTCATGCCGGTCAGTTCGGCGACCTCGGCGGACTCGCGGAGGGTGCCGTCCTGGTTCAGAGCGGGGTGCCAGACATGGTCGGGCAGGGCTCGGATCGCGCGGTGGACCGGCTCGGCAACGGCGTATCCGACCGAGAAGAAGGTGCGGATTCCGCGTGTTCGCAGGTTGCGAACGTGAGTGAGGAAGGACTTTGCGGATCCGGCGCTGTCGGTGCGGACGAGGATGTCGGTGCCGTGCCGGTGGGCGTCGGGGATCTGTGCGAGAGCGTCGTTCAGGACCACGATGTGGTCTGCGGCGGTGTTGGCTCCGGCGTTCCCGGGCCGAAGGCGCCCGCACATCGCCTCGCCGGTGTTGGCCAGGAAACACAGCGGAGGGTGGAACCCGAAGCCGCCTTTGTAGGTGGGTGCGGCCTGGTTCTTGTCTGAGTGGCAGGTGATCAGCGTGGCGTCGATGTCCAGGACCAGGCCGGGCAGTTCCCATCCGCCGGCTGTCGCTGCCGGTATGCCGCCGCGGGTCTCGGATGTTTGCAGCCAGGCCACTTCCCGGGCCTGGGCGCGTGCCGAGCGCAGGCGGTCCAGTACGTGTTCGTCGACGGCGGCCAGCAGCCGCCAGGCAGTCGGTGTCGGGGCGACCGGGCCGAACACCTCGCCCTGGGCGCGCCGCACGGCCAGATCCGTGATGGTCTGACCGCCGTCAGCCACCGTCACGGCGAGGTCGGTGGCGATCCGGCCCGGGTCATGACCGGTGCCTCGTGGCCGGAGCGGTCTCAGCGCGGTGGAGTACGCGCTGGTCAGTCCGGTGACATCGGCGAGATCAGCCAGCAACCGTGCCCCGGCATGCCCGACCATCCCGGCGCCGTCCGCCGAGACATGAAGCCTGGGACGAGAACCGATACCCTGCACGCAGAAAATGCCTTCCACCTGGACCGACAGAACCCCTCGACAAGGTTCATCGTCCCAGCGCAGAAGGCACTTTCGCGTTACCGCCCATGATTCGGACGGACCCCAAGTGAAAGCCCGAGGCTAGCAGCAGTTCAACCGCGACTCGTACAGCGCAACCGCTTCCGCCTTGAACCTGGCGGGGAGTTCTTCATGCCCACGAGATGTCCGTCCCCAGATCCTCAGGATCCAGTGCATCGTGCGTGCATCAGGGGTCAGGATCCTGGACTCTTCCGAACGAGGGATAGGTCGGCCGAGCGTCAGACCGCCAGGTGCTGGCGGTCACATCGGAGAAGGGCGGGTGATGGCGGTGGCCACGAGCGCGGAGGCAGGATTGAGGTAGGCGGGATCGATGTGGATGTCGACAAGGACCACCCCGTGCTCATGGGTGAGCGCCTGGGTGAGGATGCCCAGTTCGTTCTGGCGAGTGATGCGGTAGGCGCGGGCGCCCATAGCGCGGGCGACACCCGCCAGGTCGGGTCCGGTGTAGTCGGCGTGGTGGCCGGGGTGGCCAGCGCGGTGGAGATTGTGGCGTTCCTGCCCGAAGCCGTGATCGTTGAGGACGAAAATTGTCAGTGCGAGCCGATAGCGCACGGCGGTGTGCAGATCGGCGAGGGCCATCATCAGATCGCCGTCTCCGGTCACGTGGTGGACCCGCTGCCCGGGCCGTGCGAAACACGCGCCGATGGCCACCGGCAGTGCCTGGCCGATCGCACCGAAATCGGTGCTCACGCAGGTGAAGTCGCGCGGGCCTGACGCGGCCAGCGTCTGGCAGGCGCTGAGGGCTGCGTGACCGCCGCCGATCACCAGCAGGCGCTGCTCTGGCAGCACACTGCGCAGAGCTTCAAGGGCATCGAGCGGATGTACCGCGCTGTCAATTCCGTTTGCGGGAAGCCGACCGCGCAGGTCACCGACGACGTGCCTCCACCATGGAACGGTCTCGCCCTGTCCGCTGGCGGTGAGCGCGCGTACCAGGGATCGGACACCGACGGAGGCTTCGGTACGCAGGTATGCCTCGTAGGAAAGGTGGTCCTCGGGTGGTGCGGTGTCGATCCGTACAAGCCTGGGCGGGACCCGGCGCCGCAAAAGTGTAGACACGGTCAGAGGGTGCAACGAGGTCCCGACCGCCAGCACTGCATCAGTTTCCTCGAGGAGTTGCTGTCCGCGTCCGTCTCCCATCGGACCCGCGACACCAGCCTCCAGGGGCTGCCCGGCAAACAGACCGGCCGCACGCAGGGTCGTGATCAGCGGCGCTCCCAGCAACCGACCCAGGCGGACCAGCGGGGGGCGCGCGTTCAGGGCGCCGCGTCCGACCAGAATCACCGGGCGGTTGGCCGCAGCCAGCAGGAACGCGGCCCTCGCGGCAGCGATGTCCTGATCGGGCGCGTCGTCCGGTGCGGCATGGCCGACGGATTCCGGTGCATACCCGAGAGAGGGCTCAGTAGGCATATCCTGCACATCGGTGGGCATGTGCAGAACAAAAGGCCGGCACGCGGCCAGGGCGGAGGCCCCACCATGGAGCATGTCGCCTAACTGGTCGGGGCTGGTGATCCTCCCTCCGTCTCCGGCGCACAGCTGCGTGAATGCCTTCTGGTCGAAACGCTGAGGGTTGCTGAGATCCTCCTCAGTGGTGTCCCCTGCGAGCAGTAACACCGGGGAGCTATGGGCGCGCGCGACCGCGAGGGAGGTTGCCGTGTTGGTCACCCCTGGTCCCGAAGTCACCGACGCCACGCCAATGCTGTGGCTGAAGCGGGCGTAACCGTCCGCCATTCCCACTGCACCCGCCTCGTGACGGCAATGGACCACTCGCAGCCCGCCGCGTTGCTCCAGATCGCATATCAGTTCCTGGTTGGCGGCTCCCATGAGTGCGAAAACCGTGGTGGGGCCGCAGGACGATACGAAGTCGACGACCGCTTCGCGCACCTTCAGCACAATCTCACCTCGGCTCATCCGACAGGGCATTGACGTGAGCACTGTCGGTGTAGGAACGAGCAAATGGCTTGCCCTGCGGGACGGGTCGTGCGCACCGGGAGGCCGTCGCATGGGTTCCGGCCAGCCGCGTCGGTGGGGGGTGCCCCGTCGAGGAGCGCGTCCTAGGATTGCTGTCATGACGCGGATAGCGATCATCGGTGGTGGTATAGGTGGACTGGCCACGGCGCTGTTCTCGGCGCGGCGCGGTCACAAGGTGACGTTGTTCGAGCAAGAAGGCCGCCGGGTCGGCAGCGATATAGACCAGGACTTCTTCGGCTGGACACGACCGGCTGTGCCCCACGCCGTCCAGCCGCACGTGTTCCTGTCCCCGGTCCGGTCCGTACTTCTCGAGGAGGCCCCGGATGTGTATGCGGCCATGCTCGGCATGGGTGCCACGACACACCACGAGCTCGACTGGTTCGTCGAACGGCCGCCCGCCCGCCCGGGTGACGAAGACTTGGTGGCCGTACGTGCCCGGCGTATTGTGCTGGAGAAGGCGCTGGCTGACTCGGTGCAACTCGAGTCGGGTGTTGAGACCCTGTACGGGGACCCGGTGGTCGGACTCATCAGCGACGCGCGGCCGGGTATCCCTCGGGTTCTCGGCGTCCGGTCTGCATCGGGGACGCACACGGCCGAACTGGTCGTGGACGCCAGCGGACGCCGCTCCAGGCTCCCGCGTTGGCTGGAGGGCATTGGCAGCCGTCAGGTGCGGGAGGAAAAGCACCGTACCGGCATCTCCTATTTCTGCCGCTGGTACCGGCTGCACCCCGGCAGCGCTCCTCCACAACGAGTCAGGACTACATCGGCGGGCGGTTTTGCCGTCGCGTTGGTTTTCCCGTCCGACAACGGCGTGTTCGGGATCGCAATCGTCGTCTCGACCTCCGATCCGAGCCGCGGCGCACTGCTCAAACCAAAGGTGTTCGATGCAGTCGCGCGCGCCTTCCCCGCACCTGCGGTATGGCTGAAACTCAATCCCGAGCCGGTCTCGGAGGTGCGCGCCATGGCCGGTCTGGACAACCGATGGTGGGGGCTGGCCGACAGGGCAGGACCCGTCGTCGCCGGGCTCGTCGGAGTCGGAGACTGCGTCACCCATACCAATCCCACGCTCAGCCAAGGGGCAGCCCTTGCTCTGCGAACCGCGCAGTGGACGGCCGTCCACGCAGGCACGTCCGGCGTCGTCGACCCCGCTTCGTTCACGGCAGAGCACAATCATTGGACGGTGGCAGAGTTGAAGCCCTGGTTCGACGCGCAGGTCGAGACCGATCGCCTCAGAGACAAAGGGTTGGCTGCCGCGACCGTGCCGGCCGATCCCCGCGCCCGGCCCGGCGACGAGGCTAGCCTGATGGCCTGTTCGCTCGACGATCCGACGGTAATGCGCGCGCGAGCTCAGGTCCGGCATCTCCTCGCTCCCGCGGAACAGGCGTACGGGACGCAGGAGGTGCGGGCGCATCTGGCGCGCTGGCGGGA
Source organism: Streptomyces sp. NPDC026062 (assembly GCF_055568375.1). Lineage (NCBI taxonomy): Bacteria > Bacillati > Actinomycetota > Actinomycetes > Kitasatosporales > Streptomycetaceae > Streptomyces > Streptomyces sp. NPDC026062. The sequence goes on along the minus strand of NZ_JBVHOQ010000096.1, from coordinate 2,181 downwards.
GTCCCACCCCGGATTCGTTGCTCCTCACGAGGGACCTGGTCGCGACGTGTGGGAGTCGCTCACTCGGGGTCGTGGTGATTGACCCTGCTCATCGGCTACGGCCCGCCGCAGGGCCACTCGGTCGATCTTCCCCAGCGCGGTCCTCGGCAGGCGAGCAACCACGTTGACACGGTCCGGCACCAGGTGGGGTCGGCCTAGTATGGCGAATACGTAGGCGCGCAGGTCGTCCGGGTCGACCTGCGCTCCCTTGACGGGAACCACGACTGCGCGGGCGGACTCACCACCGCTGGGCAATGGTGTCCCGAACACAACCGCCGACAGGACGGCCGGATGGCTGAGGAGGGCCCTCGCGATCTGTGCCGGACTGATGCGCTGTCCGGTATCGCCATGCACGATCGCGTCCGCCTTACGGTCCAGGACGAACAAGTGGCCCTCAGTGCCAAGATAACCAAGATCCCCGGTGCCCAGCCACCCGTCTAGAACCTGTTCGGCATGCGGCAGGTCTTCGTACCCGTCCATCACCCCCGGCCCCCGGACCCAGACCTGACCGATCTCCCCCGGAGCCACCGGGCCACAGGAGGCGTCCCGGATCTCGACCGAGACACCGGGCACCGGAAGCCCAGCCGAAAATAGCAGTTCCGGTCTGTCCAGGTCGTGGTCTGACGGCTGGAGGAGAGAGACAACGCCAGCCTCAGTGAGGCCGTAGAGCTGTTGCATCACTGGGCCAAAGCGGTCTATAGCCCGCCGGAGAACCTGCGGGTCGGTCGGCTCGGCACCGTACCCGATGCGGCGCAACGTAGAACAGTCGGCATCGGACAGACCGGGATCATCCAACAGCCGCTCTAGGAAGCCTGTGTACAGCAGCAGCGCCTCGATGCGCTCGGCCGCGATCTCGCGCAGAACCTCGGCAGAGTCAAACGTGTCATGCAGGACCAGCGTGCCCCCGGACATCAAGGTCGGCAGGACGAAGTGGCCACTCATGTGGGCCAACGGAGTGCACACCAGCCGTCGCTCACCCGGGGTCGCCAAACCCTCTGGTCCTACCAGGGTGCGCAAGTGGTCGTACAAGCCGTGGCTATGCCCAACGCGCCTGGACTCGCCGGTGGTGCCGCCGGTGAACAGCACGGTGCGTACGTGGTCGGAGGTGGCACCGACGACCGGACCGTATGCGGACCCGGCCTCGTGCTGAGAGAAAAGGGGTTCCCCGTCCGTTCCCTGCCCCAGGCTCAGCAGATGCCGGGACCAGCCGAACAGAGCACGAGCGGAATCGGCGTGGGCGGCCTCGAAGACGAGGACCGCAGGGAGGCTCCCTCGCACATGCCGCACCATGTCGCGGCGCGACATGGAAGGACGTATCAGGATCAAACGGCAACCGATGAGGTGTACGGCGAGTTGGAGAGCGACGAATTCGGGACGGTTGCCCGAAAGAATAGCGACCCCTTCACCGGGTTCGAGCGGCAGTGATCGCAGGATGGTAGCGCATTCGAGCGCCGCGTGCCGAAGCCTGGCGTACGACCATCGGCGCCCGTGGTGGACGAGCGCCTCCCTTTCGGGCCACCGCGCGCTGGCGTCCCGCAGCAGCGTATCCGCGTAATTCGCGCCCTTCACTTTCCGGATCCTCCTCGCAGAATCTTGTGGGCACTCCACTTGAATGCGCCCACGTTTCACAGCAAACCTTTCGTGGATTGACACCCCGGCGGAACGAATCCCTGTGCACCCGCCTGTCCGCCTGACCCCAAAGGACTGCCTCTGCGGGCTGCAGAAAAAGCCGGAGCCAGGTAGTGAGAAGGCGGCTGACCGATATCGCCGGTTATCCCATACCAAGAGCGGGGCAGGCAGCACATCGTTTCTCTGCGGCCGGCGAGAGCGCAAGCCTTGTCGATACGCCAGGGACCACAGGCGCTCCAGGGATGCTTGAGGTGATGTGACGACACGCACCAGGGGGCGCATGTAGGGGCGCACGGACACCCCGCTCTTGGATCACCGCAGCCTGCCAAGTGCTCAGAGCAGACTGGCCGCGCACTGTGGAACGAATGGGCATCAAGGCGGGTTGAGTTTCTCAGAGCACCACGTTGCCCAGAAGACGCATATTGATCAGAAACTCATTGGGTTCACTCGTCGAGGACGTATCGGACGTGCGGGGCTTTGAAGTAGCCGGTGACGATGTGGGGCTGGCGCTGT
>NZ_JBVHOQ010000095.1:0-7895 GCF_055568375.1 Streptomyces sp. NPDC026062 | reverse complement strand
GCCTCCTGCGCGTCCGGCGACCAGGTCCGCGCATCCCCCACCAGATCACTCACACACCGTCAACGAGCCTGAACCCAAAGCGTTTCGGATCAATATGTACGGCTCTACGACTTCATGTCCCAGATCGTCGACTACGGCGATCCCTACATGGAGATGCTCTCGATCTTCCTGCGCCTGCTGGAGAAGGTGATTGCCGAGTCCGCTTGGGCAGCCGACGTGGACCTCTCCGACGTTGTGCTGGTGGGGGTCAAGCACAACAAGGCGATAGCGGTCGACATCTCACTCGTGGGCGACGGGCAACTGAAGGGCATCAGCGCCGCCGGCACGGGCGCGAAGAAGGATCCGAAGTACGTCGCGCTTCAGGTCGTCATAGACAAGATGAACGACCTCTTCGGCGCCGAAACGTTCGCTGCCTCCCAGGTCAGGGAGTTCGTACAGGGCCTCGTGCAGCTGCTGCTCGCCGACCCGAACTTGGTCCAGCAGACCAAGGTGAATTCCAAGAAGCAGTTCCTGGAGTCACAGGACTTCCAAGCGGCAGTCACGGAGGCAGTCGCAGACAACCAGGACGCCCACAACACGATGGCTGACTACTTCTTCACCGACGGGCCGGCCATCAATGCGATCACCGTGGCCCTCGCGGATGCCTTCTACGAAGCAGCGGTCGATCAGCAGGTGGGTTCAACCTGAGTGGAGGCCGAGGTCAGACGTCCTTGATCTGTACGCGGTCGCCGCACAGTTTCGACCAGTCGTCGCGGTCCGAGGTCAGCACAAGGACGGGTCGCGCGGAACGGAGCGCCATCGCGGCGACGAGGGCGTCGATGGCGTACTTGTGGCCGTGTAGGCCGCCGGCGTCGCTCAGCAGCTGAACCGCGGTGAGGCTGTCCGCCTGGGTGACGTCCTGGACCTGGAGGCGGGAGAGTAGCCAGCGCAGCCGGGCGGTGTCCGTTTTGCCGTAGACGGCCTCCACCACCGTCAGGGCGGACACGAGGACGGGTACGCCCACGCGCCGAGCGGCCTCGATCCGGGTGATCATCTGGCGGTCGTTGCGCAACAGCAGCGACAGCGCCTGGGAGTCGAGCACCAGAGTCCTGGCCGCGGCCTCCTTCATGCGGCGCTGTCGTTCGACGCGTAGGGCGCCGGAGCGTCACCGAACAGCTCGCTCTGCGCGGCCTGGATCTCGGCCTCGCTCAGTGGCTCGTGCTCGGCTTCGTAGGCGGCCACGATCTCGGCGAGGCCGTCCATGGCGAGCTGATGCCGGACCGCTGCCGTCACGTACGCGGACACGCCGCGCTTGCCGGTACGTGTGCGAAGAGCACCGAGGAGTTCCGAGGGCATCGAGACGGAGATGTTCTCCGTGCCGCCGGGGCGGGGTGGCTTCATGGCTACAAGTCTAGTACAGAAACTATTACAGCGTCTGAAGTGCTGTGCGATCTGTGTCCGTGGCGGGCGGTGGGGCGTAGTCTCGGCGCTTCCTGATCTTTTTGTACTTTGAAGTGAATCCCGTGCTGGGATGGTGCTGGGATGCGCCCGCATAACCGCAGGTCAGAGCGGTTGTGGTGGAGTTCCGCTTCAATGTGTGACGGGTGACGTGCCACCACGTCACTGATCTGGCAAACATGCAGGTCAGAGAGGGTCCGGCTCTTCGGGGTCGGGCCCTTGGTCTTTTCCCGTGCTGGGATGGTGCTGGGATAGCTGACCCCTCGTCACCTGTCGTCATCCCTGGTCATCCGTACCGTGCTGGGATGGTGCTGGGACGGGATGGGGGTGCCCGTGCTGGGATTTGTGTGAGCGAGGCGCTGACCGAGCTTGTGACGGTAGTGCGGACGTGGCGCTTTTCCTACTCGTTTGACACAATCGGAGGCATGGCTGATACGACGTACAGCATCGGGGAAGGCCCGGCGACGCGGGTGAGCCTGTCGCTGCCGGAGGGGACCGCGGAGGCGATCCGGGCTCGGGTGGGGAAGCGGGAGTTCTCCGCGTTCGTCGCCGAGGCGGTCGAGCGTGAGCTGCGCGGGCAGGTCCTGGACGAGTACCTGGCGGACTACGAGAGCCGCAAGGGGCCGGTCTCCGAGCCGGCTCGTCAGCGGGCGCGGCAGGTCTACGACGAGGTGTTCGCCGAGGAGGCCGAGTGGCCCGCCGCAGGCTGAGTCACGAGGGGACGCTCGTCCTCGACAGCGAGGGACTCTCGAAGCTGCTCGCCGACGAAGAACAGGTGGTGGCTCTGATCGCTGAGGCGCGCTCGCGCGGCATGGAGGTCGTGATCAGTGCGCTCACCATCATCGAGGCCGTCCATGCCCGTACGAACAAGTCACGCCTGAACTGGGTGCTTTCCGGGCTGCGGGTCGTTCCGGTCGGTGACGAGGAGGCGAGGGCTGCCTCGAAGTTGCTGATGAACGCCGGGTTGCACGGACACAAGTACGCGATCGATGCGGCCGTCGCCGAGGCCGCGCTGCGACAGCACCGCCCCGTGGTCATGCTGACTTCCGATATTGACGACATGGCCAAGCTGTGCGGCGAGCGGGTCCGGCTCGTGGCGGTGTGATTTGCCTTGGTCCGGCATGGTAGGAGCGGGGTCCGTAGGGGCTCCAGTGACCGAGGAAGGGCTTGAGGTCGTCGCCGCTGGGTTTCGGCGGCGTGGGCAGTTTCGGCGCTGAAACCGATTCGGTGAGGTTTTGGAGGTGCGCGTCCGCGAACTCCAGCCACGCCTCGATCTCGGTTCGCTCCTGCCCGGGTGGCAGTGATGTGACGTGGTTGCGTACTGCTGCGGTGTATTCGGTCAGGCGGCTGGCCTGGTACCAGGTGTCTGCCTGTTCTCCGAGGTGTTTGACGCGGTAGGCGTGGGCGTAGGCGGCGTGGGCTTCCTGCATGGCGGGCTTCCCAGCGCTTTTGCTGTATCTCTCTGGCTTGCTGGTCTGCAAGGCGTTTGCGTTCTGCGGCCTCGCCGCGGAGTCCGACCTCCTGCACGGTCTCGGCGAGTTGTGATGGAGAAGTGCGGTGGTGCCTTGCGGCGCCGATGGGGCGGGGGCGCGCCTTGTGTGGTTTCGAGCGATGCCTTGTGGCCTTGGGCTGTGGTGGTGGCGATGAGGGTTTGGATGATGCGCAGGGCTCGGCCCTGGAGGGGATTGGTCAGGCCCATGGGCTGCGGCTGCTTTTGGAGGGCGGCCACGACGGCATGGGGCTTGGTAAGTCTGGCCGGCACGGGGAGCGGGGTGAGCTCCGCGAGGCGCCAGGCAGGAATGTCGACCAGCTTGATTTCGTAGCCGCGGTGCGTGCGGTAGCCGTAGAGCTCCTGGGTGTGGGGGACCTTGCCGGACTTGCGGGCAGCGTTGACGCGTGATGCCCAGTTCACCGAGTGCGGGCCGGATTCGAGGGGTTTGATGAGCCAGCCGTCGCTCGTGGCGGCCAGTTCTTCGAGGAGTTGGTCCGCATAGTTCGTACGGGCTTTCGGTACGACTCTGGGGCGCGGCGGTGCCGGTTTCCGGGCGGGCGGGCGGGTCCGGGGGCCGGGTGCTTTGCTCTACAGGGTGGATGCCGCGTTCGATGAGGTGCTACCGCCCCTTCTCGGTGAGGCGGGCGCTCCAATGCCCGCGGCGTTTGGTGATTTTGATGAGCCCTCGGTTCTGCAGGGCCTGTCCGCCGGTCTTGTACGTGCTGTCCGACCAGACCCGTCGGGACACCCCTGGCCCACCCAGCCGAGCACGGCCTGCTGCCGCTCGTTGAGGGCCTGTTCCATATAGCCTCCCGCCGTTCCCTGGGTGCCCTGCCACCGGAGACGATGCCCGCTGCCCCTTGCGGGAATTCTGGGCTGTTGGAAGGACTCCTCGTTCGGGTGAGAGATATGGAGGGCGTGTTTACGGCGAGAGTCCCGGGCGGCTACGCAGCCTCGTCGCGCATGGCGGACTGGGCCGACTCACTTTCGACGCCGATGACTTCGACGGTCACGCCGCGAGCGGCGAGGGCCTTCGCGGTCTGGGCCAGGGTGATGGCGGAGAACGGAAAGAGGGAGTCCGGCGTGAGCTTGGCTCCGTCCTTCAGAAGGATCGCGAAGACGACGCGGCGCGGGGTGAAGTCCTCGGGGATACTGCGGGCCGGATCGCTGTTGACGTGTACGGACCGGGCGAACTCCGCGCGTACGGCCGCGTTCTCGAAGAGCAGCTCAACGGAGACGCGCGCCTGGCTGAACAGGTGACTCAGCGGGCTAGAGGAGTGCGCGGGCTTCACGAGGACAAGAGCGTCGTCCTCGGTGAACAGGTCGCAGATCTCGACGGAGTTGCTTGCCCGAAAGGGGTTGTGGACGTTCTTCTTGTCCAGGCAGACCCAGCCGCGACGGGCCTGGGCGGCCAGCTTGTTGTAGTCGCCTTCGTCCACGGGACGCATCACGCGCATACCCTTCCTGTTGAGCTTCTCGACGAGCGGCCAGCGGGGGAGATCGACTGAGGGCGCGTCGGGGAACAAGGGAGCCACGGTCTCGTTGACGTTGCGCAGGTAGCCCGCCCCGAGCTCGTACCACTCACCGTCGAGCAGACAGAACGTGCGGGAGCCGAGGGAGAAGGTGGCCTCGATCCACTTCATGGCGGTTTCCTTGGACAGGGCTTCCAGGGAAGCGGTGCGCGCGGCGAGCGTGTCACGGAACAGTTCGACGGTGCCCTGCCGGAGCGCCGTGACGCGGGCGCCTGCCTTGATCACACGGGCCCGCTCCAGGACGTAGTCGAGACTGAACTCGTCCCGGAGGTGGGGCGGGCAGGACCCGATCTTGATGGTGCAGGCGGTGGACCGGGGCAGGTCGGTGCTCTGGGACAAGGGGACGGCGGTGATGATCCGGCCGTCTGCGGGACGGCCGAGCGTGGCGTCCAGTTCCGCGTCGAGCGCGTCGATGAGGGAAGGGTCCTTGACCGCGGTGATGTGCTCGATGAAGGCCAGGTCGGGGTGGGGAACGTCGTGCTCGCAGATCGTGGCGATGGCGCGGATGTTCTTGATCAGTGTGGCGGGGGTGGTGCCGAGTTTGATACGGAGACCGATGCCGCCGTCCGCGGTCATGGCCCCGTTCCTGGTGCCGCTCCCTGCGGTGAGGTCGACTTCGTCGAGGTAGCCGCCGAGGTGGCGGATGATCCGCCACAACGCGTCGCGGGCCACGGGCGTTCGTCGCGCCCGTGCGTCCTGGATCAGCTCGCACCATGCTGGAGCGGTCAGGAGGGTCCGACTCTTCGGGGGCGGGCCCTTGGTTCCTTTCCGTGCTGGGACGACCCGCTCACCCTCGTCGGACACGTCCTCGACGATCGGCGAGGGCAGGCCCGAGAATCCCGTCTGCACAAGCGCGTTGACATCTTTCACGCGGATGCCGATGCCCCATCACCATGCCCCATCGCCACGCTCCGTCACGACGCTCCGTCACCACCGAAAGTGAGACGGAGCCGAACGTTTCACCGCCCCGCCGTCGAGGCGTCTCGTCTACGGCTGGGCGCAATCCTGCGGAGCGCAGGCGATGACGTCTTCGTTGTCGGGGCCCATGTCTTCGATGAGGGTGATCTCCGAGAATTCCGAGACGACGTGGATGGGGTAGGTCGGTCCCCGGTCGCGGAAGGTGCGCATGCGGTCCAGGCGGTCGTTCTGGAAAAGGACGGTGCGCTCGGGATGCTGTTCGACCCACCGGGGGAAGAAGATGACCCCGTGTGCGATACGTTCGGCAGGCACGAGAGTGACACAGACGGATGTACCGGTCGGCTCGGTCCAGGAAATCTTGTGGACGCCTTCGGTGAGCGTGACGAGGTCGACCTTCTGGTCCTTGACCCAGCGGCCACCGACCATGCCGCTATGGATGCGGTAGTCGATGGTTGTCGTGTTCTTGACGTACATTTCGTAGCGCCAGCCGTTGGAATAGGTGTATTCGAGTCGGCGGCCGACGATGCCTTCTGAGGCGTGTGTGCCCTGTGGCTCGGTGGGTGGTTCCGGTGGGTTGGTCATGCTTCGTCCTCCTGTATCACCTGGTGGTGGCTACGGCTTGCGGGCGGTGACCGCGGCGTTGGCTGTGGGGGCGTCGACAGGGATGACCTGGACGTCGGTGAAACCGGTCTCGATGAGCCACCCGGTGAGTTCCCCGGCGGTGAAGCCGCGTCCCCAGGTCTCCACTTGCATGGCCAGGCCCATCAGGGCCGCGGCGATGGGGCCGTCCTCGGTGTCATCGACGAGGAGTTCCGCGATGATCACTTGCCCGTTCGTGGAAAGAGCGGAGTGGCACTTGGTCAGCAATGCCCGTCAGTCCGTGTCGTTCCAGTCATGGAGGATCGAGGAGAGCAGGACGGCGTCGTAGCCGCTGGGCAGTGGAGCTTCGGAGAAGAAGTCTCCGGCGATGGTGGTGATGCGCCCGCCAAGGCCTGCCTCGTCAATATTCTGCTGTGTGAGTTCGCAGACGTGCGGGAGGTCGTACACGGCTGCGCGCAACTGTGGGTTCGCGCGGCAGAGTTCGATGTCCCAAGCGGCGCCGCCTCCCCCTACGTCCAACAGCGTCCGTGCGCTGTTGAGGTCGATGCGGGCGCCGAGTTGTTGGGCGGTGACCACGGAAACGGCGGCCATGGCCTTCCAGAAGGTCTCAAGGACGACTGGATCGACGCCGTCGAAGAGGGATTGCTAGGAGTCGGGGTCCCATGCGGTGGGCCTGTTGCGGCGTAGCGCCTCACTCAGGCGGAGCCAGCCGGGATAGTCGTGACGATCCATCAGTTCGACCCAGCCGCCGAAATACGTGGGCCGTCCACGAACCAGGTAGTGAGTGGCGAGAGGGGTATTGAAGCACTGCTCGCCGGTTCGGCTGATCAGTCCCAGGGAAGCGCAGGCGATGAGCAGGGAGCGGGCGGGGCGAAAGGCGATGCCGATCCTTTGTGCTGCTTCAGCGATGGTGCTGCCGGGGTTCCGGTCCAGGAGGCCGAAGACGTCGAGTTCCAGCGCTGTGGAGAGAGCTTTGGACGCCCACAGTCCTGAGGCCATTTGCATGATCTTCTGCGGTCCAGTGACTCCGTCAACTTGTTCGGACATCACTACCTCTCGGGATTTATGGTGCTCGTGGTCTTCTCGGGCTGACATGAATGCTGCGGGACAGCCTTCGGTTGAATTCATGATGTGCGCGGAGGTATTCATCCTGTTCCGCGAGTTCGCCCCGACTCCCGGTGGGCCGATGGGGGGCATGTGGTTTCGCTGAGAAACCTCTTCAGAGTGCGGGGGGTGTGCCCGGTGAGTTCTTCGACTGTCCGGGTGATTGGTTCTGCGAAGCCTGAACGGACCGCCGCGAACAGTTTCACCAGGAATTCCGTCGTGTCGGCCGGAATTCCGGCCGACAGGCATGTGTGACGGTACTCATCCGCCTCTACCGGTCGGTAGCGCACGGGGTGGCCGAGGTGTCCGGTGAAAACCTCGGCGACCGTGGACCAGTCGAGGGCTTCAGGTCCGGTGAGCAGGTACGCGGCTCCCGAGTGTGCGGCCGGATTCGCCGCAATGGCTGCCACGGAATCTGCGACATCACGGACGTCCACCCATGCGGTTCCCGCGGAGCCGGTCGGCAAGGCGATTTCCCCCGCGCGCAGGTGCTCGGTGAAAATGCCGGCTGTCAGGCTGCTCATGTACCACTGCGAGCGGATGTGCGTCCAGCGGCAGTCCGTGGACTCGGCGGCACGTTCAATACGGCGGAGCGTGAAGTCTTCATCGTGCCCAGCCTCGAACGCGGAGTTGATGATGAGGTGCTCGACGCCCTCCGCCGCGGCGGTCTCGATGAAGGGCGCGATTCGTTCCGGCGATTGCGCGTCAGCCAGTGGCGCTATTGATCCGAAACGCTTTGGGTTCAGGCTCGTTGACGGTGTGTGAGTGATCTGGTGGGGGATGCGCGGACCTGGTCGCCGGACGCGCAGGAG
>NZ_JBVHOQ010000094.1:0-8172 GCF_055568375.1 Streptomyces sp. NPDC026062 | reverse complement strand
GTACGACACCTCAACACCCTCGGCGACCACCGCCACCGCATCCGGAGCACGCACCACCTGCGCCTCGAACCCGGCCACCACCGAACCCGTGGGCAGCTCCGCCGCAGTGTCGTTCCACTCCACCAGAACCCGGCGCCGCTCGGCCTCCTCCACGACCTCCACCTCACCCAGCCGCAGCCGCGGATCGGAGACCACCGCCTCCAGCACACGGGGCAGGGCGCCGGCGATCCGGTCGGCCGCCTCGGCGTCGAACAGGTCGGCGGCCACGGTGACGGTGCCGCGGAATCCGGCGGGTGCGCCCTCGGCGTCGAACGCCTCGGCGATCAGGACGTCCAGGTCGAACTTGGCCGCGCCGGCGCCCGCCCCGAACCGACTGGTCTGGACGTCACCCAGGTCCAGGACCGCCTCGATGGTGTTCTGCATCGTCAGGACGATCTGGAAGAGGGGGTGGCGCGCCATGGAGCGGACCGGGGCCAGCTCCTCGACCAGCCGGTCGAAAGGCACGTCCTGGCGTGCCCCGCCGGCAAGTCCGGCCTCGCGGACGCGGGCGAGCACGTCGGTGAAGGCCGGGTTCCCGGAGAGGTCCGCGCGCAGCACGAGGGTGTTGACGAAGCATCCGACGAGGTCGTCGAGCGCTTCGTCGACGCGTCCGGCATGGGCGGACCCGATCGGGATGTCGGTACCCGCCCCCAGCCGGGACAGCAGTACCGCCAGAGCGGACTGGAGCACCATGAAGGTGGTGACGCCCTCCGCGCGGGCCACCTCCAGAAGCCGCGCGTGCACCTCCGCGGGGATCTCCAGTGACGCGGTGTGTCCGCGGTGGGAGGCGACGGCCGGCCGGGGCCGGTCGTACGGCAGGGTCAGCTCCTCCGGGGCGCCGGCGAGCGTCTCGCGCCAGTAGGCGACCTGCCGGGAGAGCACGCTGTCCGGGTCGTCCGGGTCGCCGAGGACTTCGCGCTGCCACAGCGCGTAGTCCGCGTACTGCACCGGCAGCGGCTGCCACGCCGGGGCGTGCCCCGCGCGTCGCGCCTCGTACGCCACCGACACGTCCCGCGCCAGCGGACTCATCGACCAGCCGTCACCGGCGATGTGGTGCACCACCACGACCAGCACCTGCTCGTCCGGCCCGGCCGGGAACAGCCAGGCCCGGATCGGCACCTCGGTGGACAGGTCGAACGCGTACTGCGCCGCCTCGGCCACCGCGGCGTCCACATCGGCGGGAACGGCCTCGGCGACCTGAAGCCGCCAGTCCAGCTCCGTCATGCCGAGGACACGCTGACAGGGCTCCCCGTCGGCGGTGGCGAACACCGTCCGCAGCACCTCGTGGCGGCCGATCACGTCCCGCAGCGCCGCGTCCAGGGCGCCGGCGTCCAGGGCCCCGTTGAGCCGCAGCACCGTCGGGATGTTGTACGTGGCACTCGGGCCTTCCAGCTGGCCGATGAACCACAGGCGGCGCTGCGTGAACGACAGCGGAATCCGCTCCGGGCGTTCCCGCGCCGTCAGTGCCACCCGGGCCCGGTCCGCGTCGTCGATGCGGGCCGCCAGCCGGGCGACCGTCGGCGCCTCGAACAGCGTGCGCAGCGACAGCTCGACCCCGAGCACCGACCGCACCCGGCTCACCAGGCGTGTCGCCAGCAGGGAGTGCCCGCCGAGGGCGAAGAAGTCGTCGTCGACACCGACCCGCTCCACGCCGAGGACCTGCGCGAACACCCCGCACAGGATCTCCTCGCGCACGGACGACGGTGCACGGCCGGATTCCGCGCCGTATTCCGGGGCCGGCAGTGCCCTGCGGTCCACCTTCCCGTTCGGCGTCAGCGGCAGCGCGTCCAGGGTCACCACGGACGACGGGACCATGTACTCCGGCAGGCGTGCGGCCACGAACTGCCTGAGGTCGGGGGCCGGTTGGCCGGCCGCGCCGTCACCGGGCACCACGTACGCCACCAGACGCCTGTCGCCGGGCGTGTCCTCCCGGGCGATCACCACGGCCCGGGCCACCCACGGGTGCGCGGCGACAGCGGCCTGGATCTCGCCGGGTTCGATGCGGAACCCGCGGATCTTGACCTGCTCGTCCGCCCGGCCCAGATACTCGAGCCGGCCGTCCGCGTTCCAGCGGGCGAGGTCACCGGTGCGGTACATCCGCTCACCCGGCTCGTACGGGCAGGCGACGAACCGCTCCGTGGTCAGGCCCGCCCGGCCCGCGTATCCGCGTGCCAGACCCGCACCCGACGTGTACAGCTCGCCCACGGCACCCACCGGTACGGGACGCAGCCGCTCGTCGAGAACGTACACGCGGGTGCCGGAGACGGGGGCCCCGATCGGCACGCCGGCCAGGTCCGTCACGTCGGCGGGGCGCACGCTGTGCACCGCGGTGAACGTGGTGTTCTCCGTCGGCCCGTAGCCGTTGAGGAGCTGGACGGTGGGCAGTCGGTCCAGGAGCGCGCGGCAGTGCGCGGGGGACAGCACGTCCCCGCCCGCCAGCAGCCGGCGGACTCCGCGCAGCATGTCGGGGTCCTGGTCGACCACTTCGTGGAACAGTCCGGCCGTCAGCCACAGGGTGGTGACCCGGTGGCTCGTCAGGAACTCCCGGAGTTCGGTGAGGGACGGCGCCCCGGGCGGTGCCACCGCGAGGGCGCCGCCGTTGAGCAGTGCACCCCAGATCTCGAAGGTCGCTGCGTCGAAGGACGCCGAGGCCAGGTGGGCGACCGTGTCACCGGTGCCGAGCTCGACGTAGCCGCCGTCGCGGACCAGGCGGTCGATGGCCCGGTGCGGGACCACGGTTCCCTTGGGCAGCCCGGTGGAGCCGGAGGTGTACATGACGTACGCGGCGCCGTCCGGGTGGGCGGGGACGGGGCGTTCCTCGGCCGTGAGTGCCGCGTCCGACAGGGCGCCGAGTGCGGCGGTCGTATCCGCCGTGTCCAGCACCAGGTGCGGGAGACCCGCGGGCAGCGCCTCGGCCGGGAGGGCGGTCGCCTCCGTGCTGAGCAGCAGGACGGGAGCCGCGTCGGCGAGCATGAACGCGATGCGTTCCGCCGGGTAGGCGGGGTCGACCGGCAGGTAGGCACCGCCCGTCTTGGTGATCGCCAGCAGGGTCACCACGGCGTCGATGCCGCGCTGTGCGGCGACGGCGACCAGGCGCTCCGGGCCGGCTCCCCCTGCGAGCAGCAGCCGCGCGACGCGGTTGGCGCGAGCGTCCAGCTCCGCGTACGACACCTCGGTGCCGTCGGCGACGATCGCCTTGGCGTCCGGGGTCCGGGCGGCTTGCGCCTCGAACAGGCCGGGCAGGGTCGACGCGGCGGTCCGGTGACCGGTCGCGTTGTGGTCGACGAGGATCCGCCGGAGTTCGGCCGCGCCCAGCACGTCCACCGCGGTCAGGGGCGACCGCCGGTCGTCGGCCGGCTCGTCGTCCAGCGCGGTGACCAGGTTCTCCACGGTGGTGCGCACGAGTTCCGCGACAGCCCGAGGGTCGATCGGGGCGACCGCGTCGACGGCCAGGCCGAGCCCGTCACCGTCGTCGTCGACGGAGACCGAGAGCGGATAGTTGGTGGCCTCCCGGCCGAACACCAGCCTGATGCCCGCGCCGGATGCCTCCTGGGGCGCGGCGTCGTCCTGGGTGTCGGGCCGTCCGGTGTTGTGCCGGTAGTTGAAGAGCGAGGTGAACAGCGGGGTGTCGCCCGGCACGCCGCTGGCCTGCCGCGCCACGGCGAGCGGCGCGTGCTCGTGCTCCAGCAGGGCGGCGAGCTGGTCGCGCATCGCGGCGACGGCCACCCGCGGCGTCATGTCGTTCACGCGCACGCGTACCGGCAGGGTGTTGATGAAGGGACCCGTCACCCGGTCGGCGCCGGCCGCCGCGCTCAGGCGTCCGAGCAGCACGGTGCCGAACACCACGTCGTCCCGACCGCTGATCGCGGCGAGGGCCCGTGCCCACGCCACATGCATCACCGTGGCCGGGCTCGCGCCCAGCCGCTGTGCGGTCTCACGGAACCGGTCCTCCAGTTCCGGTGCGAAGCGCAGCCGTGCCCGGACCACGCCGGAGCCGTCGCCGAGCGCGTCGAGCTGGCCGTACGGGGCGGTCGGCTCGGTCACGTCGGCCAGCAGTCGGGTGAAGAACCGCTCGTGCTCGGCCCGTTCGACTCCCTGTCGTGCCTGGGTGACGAAGTCACGGAAAGGCAGGGGCTCGGGCAGTGCGTCGCCCCGGCCGGCGAGGAGCGTCCCGACCTCGTCGAGGACGAGCTCCATGCCGGTGTGGTCCTGCACCATGTGGTGGACCCGGAACAGTGCGAGCCACCGGTCGGAGCCGGGTTCGGCGGCCAGGTGCACATGGACCAGCGGAGCCTGCCGCAGGTCCATCGCCGTGCCGGCCCGTGCGACCAGCTCGGCCACCGGGTCCGCGCCGTGGGGGTCGAGCTCGACTTCCACGACGGGCAGATCGGCGCGGCGCCGCACCACCTGCACCGGCTCACGCAGGCCCTCCCACACGATCCCGGTCCGCAGGATGTCGTGCCGGTCCACCACCTGCTGCAGCGCACGCAGATAGTCGTCCAGCAAGTCGCGTGAGGTGAACTCGACGACCATCGGGGAGACGTAGGCGTCCTCGCCGCCGTCGGCGAGGAGGTGGTGGAAGAGCAGGCCCTCCTGGAGGGGGGCGAGGGGGTAGATGTCGGCGACGTTCGCCGCGCCTCCCTCGACGGTGGCGACGACCCGCTCGACCTCCTCGGCGGTCAGCTCCACCAGTGGCAGCATCTCCGGCGTGATCGCCCGCGCGCCCTCAGGAATGGCATGGGGCGGTACGACGACACTCTCCGCCCCGGACGCGGCAGCCAGCCCCGCAACGGTCGGGGTCTGGAACAGCGCCCGCACCGAGACCGACACACCACGGCCGCGCAGGATCTCCACCAGGCGGATCGCCAGGAGGGAGTGGCCGCCCAGCGCGAAGAAGTCGTCGTCGACGCCGGCACTGTCGACGCCGAGGACCTCGGCGAACGCCGCGCACAGGATCTCCTCACGGACCGTGGAAGGGCCGCGGCCGGAACCGGTCATGTACTCCGGAACGGGCAGGGCCTTGCGGTCCAGCTTCCCGTTCGAGGTCAGCGGCAGCGCGTCCAGGACCACCACCGCCGACGGAACCATGTACTCGGGCAACCGCTCGGAGACGAAACGGCGCACCTCCTGGGCCGGTTCACCGCTCTGCGGCCCCTCGCCCAGCACCGCGTAGGCCACCAGGCGCGGGTCCCCGGGCACATCCTCACGGACCACGACGGCGGCCTGCGCCACCGCCGGGTGCGCGGCGACGGCGGCCTGCACCTCACCCAGCTCGATGCGGAAGCCGCGGACCTTGACCTGTTCGTCAGCGCGGCCCACGAACAGCAGGCGGCCGTCCGCGTCCCGGCGGACCAGGTCGCCGGTCCGGTACATCCGCTCACCGGCCGCGCCGAACGGGCACGCCACGAACCGGTCCGCGGTCAGGTCGGGCCGGCCCACATAGCCGCGCGCCAGACCCGCACCCGCCACGTACAGCTCACCGACGGAACCGACCGGCACCGGGGAGAGGAATTCGTCCACCACGTACGCACGCGCGTTGCCGACAGGAGTGCCGATCGGCACCTCCCGCATTCCGGGGGCGCACCGCCACACCGTGGCGTCGATGGTGGTTTCCGTCGGCCCGTAGGTGTTGAACAGCACCCGCCCGGCCGACCAGCGGTCCACCAGGTCCGGCGAGCACGCCTCACCGCCGACCTCGAGGACGACGTCCTGCGCCAGCGATCCCGGCTCGAGCCCGGCGAGGACAGCAGGCGGCAGCGTCGCGTGGGTGATCCGCTGCTCGGCGAAGAACCGGGAGAGCTCCTGCCCGAGGCGCCGCTCGGCCGGTACGACCACCAACGCCGCGCCTGACGTCAGCGCCAGCGACCACTCCAGGCAGAAGTTGTCGAAGCTGAGCGAGGCGAACTGGGCGACCCGTGAGCCGGGACCGGCTCCGAACCGCTTCTGGGCGGCCGCCCGCGTGTTCGCGAAGCCGGCATGCTGCACGACCACACCCTTGGGTCGGCCCGTCGACCCCGAGGTGTAGATCACGTAGGCCGGGTGGGCGAGAGAGCGTGTCCCCTCCGCGACCGGCGCGTGCACCGCCTGCTCCATCAGGGCGGCAACGGTCTCCGGTGCGTCGATCAGCGTCACCGCGGCCGAGGCCGGAACGCTGCCGACCGTCCCCGCGGCGCCGAGGATCACCGCCGGTGCGGCGTCGGCCACCATGTGGGCGACCCGCTCGGCGGGATAGGCAGGGTCGACCGGCAGATACGCGGCCCTCGTCTTCAGCACACCGAGCAGCGCCACCATCAGGTCCACGCCGCGTTCCAGCACCACGGCCACCAGCGACTCAGGGCCCACGCCCTGTGCCATGAGGTGGTGCGCGAGGCGGTTGGCGCGGGCGTCCAGCTCCGCGTACGACACCTCAGCGCCGTCGGCGATCACCGCTATCGCGTCCGGAGTGCGGGCCGCCTGCGCCTCGAACAGTTCCGGCACCGTGGCCTGCGGCACCTCGGCCGCGGTGTCGTTCCACTCCACCACCAGGCGCCGACGCTCGGCCTCGTCGAGAATGCCGACGGCGCCGATGTGTGCGGCCGGGTTGTCGGCGAGTGTCCGCAGCACCTTCCCGAAACGCCGCGCGAGCCGCTGGACGGTGTCCACCTCGAACAGGTCCGCCGCCGCGACCAGGACACCACGCAGCCCTGCGGGACGGCCGTCGGCGTCGAAGACCTCTCGGACGGTCACGTCCAGGTCGAACTTGGCCACCAGGGTGTCCGAGGGGCCGGCCTCCGCCGCCACGCCGGACAGGTCCAGGCGGGCGTCGGCGCCGTTCTGCACCGTCAGTGTCACCTGGAACAGCGGGTGCCGGGACAGCGAGCGGGACGGTGCCAGCTCCTCCACCAGACGCTCGAACGGCACGTCCTGGTGCCCGTACCCGGCGAGAGCCGTCTCCCGCACCCGCGAGAACAGCTCGGTGAACGTCGGATTCCCGGACAGGTCCGTACGCAGCACCAGCGTGTTCACGAAGAAGCCGACCAGGTCGTCGAGTGCCTCGTCCGTGCGGCCGGCGTGTGGCGTGCCGATCGGGATGTCGGTGCCGGCGCCGAGACGGCTCAGCAGTACCGCCAGAGCGGACTGGAGCACCATGGCCACCGTCACGCCCTCGGCGCGGGCGACCCGCGCCAGCCGCGCGTGCACCTCTGCCGGGATCTCCAGCGGGACACCGTGGCCGCGGTGGCCGAGGACCGCCGGACGGGGGCGGTCGTAGGGCAGCGTCAGCTCTTCGGGTACCTCGGCCAGCGCAGCCCGCCAGTAGGCGATCTGACGTGCCATGACGCTTTCGGGGTCGCTCTCGTCCCCGAGGAGTTCGCGCTGCCACAGCGCGTAGTCCGTGTACTGCACCGGCAGCGGCTCCCACGCCGGGGCGTGCCCCGCGCATCGCGCCTCGTACGCCACCGACACGTCCCGCGCCAGCGGACCCGCCGACCAGCCGTCACCGGCGATGTGGTGCACCACCACGACCAGCACCTGCTCGTCCGGCCCGGCCGGGAACAGCCAGGCCCGGATCGGCACCTCGGTGGACAGGTCGAACGCGTACTGCGCCGCCTCGGCCACCGCGGCGTCCACGTCCACCGCGGCCACCTCCCGGACCTCCAGCTCCCACCGGAGGTTCGTGGGGCTGAGAACGTTCTGGTACGGCTCCCCGTCGGCGGTGGCGAACACCGTCCGCAGCACCTCGTGGCGGCCGATCACATCCCGCAGCGCCGCGTTCAGCGCCCCGGCGTCCAGGGCACCCTTGAGCCGCAGCACCATCGGGATGTTGTACGTGGCGCTCGGGCCATCCAGCTGGCCGAGGAACCACAGGCGGCGCTGCGCGTACGACAGCGGAACCCGCTCCGGACGTGTCCGCGCCGTCAGCGCCGTCCGGTTGCGGTCGGCGCCGTCCATGCGAGCCGCGAGTGCGGCCACGGTCGGCGCTTCGAACAGGGTGCGCAGCGACAGTTCGACGCCGAGCACCGACCGCACCCGGCTGACCAGGCGCACGGCCAGCAGGGAGTGGCCGCCGAGCGCGAAGAAGTCGTCATCGACACCGACACTGTCGACGCCGAGGACCTCGGCGAACGCCGCGCACAGGATCTCCTCACGGACCGT
>NZ_JBVHOQ010000093.1:0-8297 GCF_055568375.1 Streptomyces sp. NPDC026062 | reverse complement strand
GTCTCCCAGCTGGTCTCCAGCAGCAGCCGCTGCTGCGGGTCCATCGCCAGCGCCTCGCGCGGACTGATCCCGAAGAACTCCGCGTCGAAGTCCCCGAGGTCGTACAGGAACCCGCCGTGACGGGTGTACGCGGTGCCCGGGTGCTCGGGGTCGGGGTCGTAGAGGGCGTCCAGGTCCCAGCCGCGATTGGTGGGGAACTCCCCGATCGCGTCAACGCCATCGGCCACCAGCCGCCACAGCCCATCCGGCGAGACCGCACCGCCGGGATAACGGCACCCCATCCCCACGATCACGATCGGCTCGTCGTCCGCACCGGTCGCACGGACAACAGAGCTCTTCTGCCGGATGCCCAGAACCTGGCCGCGCAGGTGCTCGGCCAGCGCGTTCGTGGTCGGGTAGTCGAACAGCACGGTGGCGGGCAGCCTCAGATCGAGGGCCGCCGACAGCCGGTTGCGCAGCTCGACAGCGGTGAGCGAATCGAAGCCCAGCTCCTGCAGCGAACGCCCGTCATCGATCGCCTGCGCACCCTCGTGCCCCAGAACGCCGGCGATGTGCGTCCGCACCAGCTCGCGTACGACCCGGGTCTGCTCGTCCTCGGGAAGACTGCGCAGCCGTCGCGCGAGATCGTGGCCTCCGCCCTCGGCAGGGCTGGCCGGGGCACGGACCAGGCCGCGGAAGACCGGCGCGAGTGTGCCGGCCCGCGCCTGCCGCCGCAGTTCGGCGTAGTCGAGCCGGACCGGCACCATCCCCGCCCTGCCGCCGGCGAGCGCCCGGTCGAACGCGGCGAGACCGTCCTCCACCGCCGCCGCCTTCAGACCGGTGCGCGCCATGCGCGCGGACCCGGCCCCCGTCGCCTCGTCCGGCCGGCTCCACGGGCCCCGGGCCAGGGAGACACCCGGACGGCCTTCGCGGGCACGCCGGTGGGCGAGCGCGTCCAGGAACGCGTCGCCGGCCGCGGTGTGCGCCTGCCCGGGCGCGCCGAGCATCCCCGTGGCGGACGAGAAGACCACGAACGCGGCCAGATCGCAATCGGCGGTGAGCTCATGCAGGTGGTACGCGAGTTCGGCGCCCGGCCGGAACACGGCGGCCACACGCTCGGGAGTGAGCGCGGTGAGCAGAGCGTGGTCCGACTGCTCGACGGCGTGCACCACAGCCGTCAGCGGATGCTCCGGTGACGTGCGGGCCAGCAGTTCGGCGACGCCCGCCCGGTCCGTCAGCTCGCCCGGCGCGACGGTCACCTCCGCACCCAGCGCCGCGAGTCCGTCAATATCCGGCAGCACCGCGCCCGGCGTCCGGCCCAGCAGCAGGTGCCGTACCCCGTGCTCGCTCACCAGGTGCTGGACAAGCGGTGCGGCCAGTTCACCGGAGCCGCAGACGACCAGCACGGTGCCGTTCCGGTCGAGCGCGCCCGCCGTCCCGCCGGGCGTGGCCGACGAACGGACGAGACGGGCCGCGTAGGGGACCCCGCCACGAACGGCGAACTGGGTCTCGGTGGTGGCCAGCGCGACCTGGACGCAGGTCGTGGTGGCCTCGGCGTCCAGGTCCACGACGAGGAACCGGCCGGGGTGTTCCGCCTGTGCGGAACGGAGCAGGCCCCAGACGGCAGCCTGACCGAGATCACCGATCCGGTCGTCGTCGTGCACAACGACCGCGCCGCGGGTGAGCACCACCAGGCGGGCCTCGGCGAACCGTTCGTCGGACAGCCACGAGCCGGTGAGCTCCAGCATCCACGCCAGCTGCGCCTCCGCGCCGGTGTCACCGTCCGGGCACGAAACCAGGACGGCGTCGGGCACCGGCGCGCCCGTGTCGAGCAGTCGGCCCAGTGCGGCGAGATCGGGGACATGCTCGCCGGGGAAGCCGACGGTGTCCTCGCCGAGGACCGCCCAGCGCGGATCGTCGCCGGCCGACGACACCGCGACCGCCGCCCAGCCCGGCTCGTAGCCGAGGTCGGCACCGGCCCGCGTGAACTCGCGCGGGCCGGCCGGCCGGAACGTGACCTCCTCGACGGTGGCGACGACCGCGCCGGTGGTGTCGGTGACCGCCAGACGGGCGCTCTCCGGTCCGGTGGGGGAGAGATGGATTCTGAAGCCGCGCGGGACAGCGCTCGCGCTGACGCCCGTCCAGGCCACCGGAATCCGTAGCTCGTCGCCGCCCGCACCCGCCGCCGACAGGCCCGCCTGCAGGAGCCTCGGGTCGAGTACGAACCCGCTCTGCTCCATGTCCTCGGCCACCTGGACCTCGGCGTGGAACATGTCTCCCGCACGCCATGCGGCGCGCAGGCCGAAGAGAGGGCTCTCACCGGAGTGGCCGACCGCCAGCAGCCGGTCCGTCAACTCATCCGGGTCCAGGGGAACGGCCCCTGCCGGCGGCCACTCGGCCGGGACACCGACGGCCGAAGCGGCCACCGGGCCGGCGACCGTGCCGGTGGCGTGGCGCGTCCAGGGCGCGTCCGGATCCCCGGACGGACGGGAGTGGATCGTGACCGTACGACGGCCCTGCTCCTGGGACGTCACGGCGACGTGCAGACGCACCGCACCCGCGCCGGGCAGAACCAGCGGTGTCGCGACCGCGAGGGCCTCGACTGCCGGGAGGCCGACGTGATGGGCGGCATGCAGAGCGATGTCCAGCAGCACGGTTGCCGGAACAACGGCCGCTTCGTGCAGGCCGTACGAGGCGAGCCACGGATGGGTGGTGGCCGACAACTGCCCCGTGAACAGGGCGCCCTGGTCGTCGGGCAACTCGATGACTTCGGTGATCAGCGGGTGGCCGGTCGCCACGCCGCTGCCGACGCGGCCGGCGGGGTGAAGCCAGAAGTGCCGGTGCTGGAAGGGGTAGGCCGGGATGTCGGCCCACGCGCGCCGGCCGAAGAACGACGCCCAGTCCACGGCCGCGCCACGCGCGTGCGCCCGGCCCAGTCCGGCCACGAGCTGGGCGGCCTCGGACCGGTCGCGGCGCAGCAGCGGGATGAACGCGGCCCCGGGCGCGCACTCCGGCCCCGCTGCCGACAGCGCGGCGTCCGGGCCGAGCTCGACGAACGTCGTGACACCCAGGCCCCGCAGGGCCCGCACCCCCTCGGCGAACCGCACGGTCGCCAGAACATGGCGCACCCAGTACTCCGCGGTGGACCAGTCGCCGCTCACCTCGCCGGACACGGTGGACACCACGGGGATCGCCGGGGCACCGTAGACGACGCTTTCCGCGACCGCCCGGAACTCCTCGACCATCGGCTCCATCAGCGGCGAGTGGAAGGCGTGCGACACCCGCAGCATGCTCGTCCGACGCCCCTGCGACGTGAGAGCGGCAGCGATGGCGGTGACGGCTTCCCTGTCCCCGGAGACCACGACCGACCGCGGCCCGTTGACCGCTGCCACCCCCGTGCCGGGGGTGAGCAGCGGGCGCACCTCCTCCTCGGTGGCCTCCAGCGCCGCCATGGCCCCGCCGTCCGGCAGCGCCTGCATCAGCCGGCCGCGAGCGGCGACCAGCCTGGCAGCATCGGCCAGCGACAGCACACCGGCCACATGGGCGGCCGCCAGCTCGCCCACGGAGTGACCGGCCAGCAGGTCGGGCCGCAGGCCCCAGGACTCGACCAGCCGGAACAACGCCACCTCGAAGGCGAAGAGCCCCGCCTGCGCGAACTCCGTCCGGTTCACGACCGCGGCGTCGTCCGCCCAGAGCGCCTCACGGAGCGGGACATCGAAGTGCCGGCCGAGTTCGGCCAGAGCGGCGTCGAACGCCTCCGCGAACACCGGGAACGCGGCGTGGAGCTCCGCGCCCATGCCGGGCCGCTGCGCTCCCTGACCGGTGAACAGGAACGCGACCTTGCCCTCGGACACCTCCTGCGAGGCGATGGCACCACTCGCCACCTCACCGAGAGCGGCGGCCAGCTCCGTACGGTCCGCGCCGGTCACGACCGCGCGATGGTCCATTTCCGCGCGCCCGGTGGCAAGCGCGCGTCCGACGGCGGCGAGGTCGCCGTCGGGCAGCTCCTCCAGGAAGGCGAGCAGGCCGGCCGCGCGTGCGCGGACCGCTTGCGGGTTCCGGCCGGAGACGACCCAGGGCACCGCCGGAAGCCGCGGCGGTGCCGGTGCCTCCTTTGTCTCCTCGGCCGCCGGGGCCTGTTCGATGATGATGTGGGCGTTGGTGCCGCTGATACCGAAGGAGGAGATTCCCGCGCGGCGGGGCCGGTCGAGTTCGGGCCAGGGACGGGTTTCGGTGAGCAGCTCGACATTTCCGCTGGTCCAGTCGACGTGCGGGGTCGGTTCATCGGCGTGCAGGGTGCGGGGGAGCACGCCGTGGTGGATCGCCTGGATCATCTTGATGATCCCGGCGACCCCCGCGGCCGACTGCGTGTGGCCGATGTTCGACTTGACCGAGCCGAGCCAGAGGGGGGTCCGGCGGTTCTGCCCGTACGTGGCGAGGATGGCCTCCGCCTCGATGGGGTCGCCGAGCGTGGTGCCCGTGCCATGTGCTTCGACGGCGTCCACGTCGGATGCCGACAGCCCCGCACCGGCCAGCGCCTGACGGATCAGCTGGATCTGCGCCGGACCGTTCGGCGCGGTGAGACCGTTGGACGCCCCGTCCTGGTTGACGGCGGAGCCGCGGACGACGGCCAGGACACGGTGGCCGTTGCGCCGGGCGTCGGAGAGGCGTTCCACCAGGAGCAGACCGACACCTTCGCTCCACGCGGCTCCGTCGGCATCGGCGGAGAAGGACTTGCAGCGTCCGTCGGGTGCGAGTCCGCGCTGACGGCTGAACTCGATGAAAGCCGCGGGGGTGGCCATGACGGTGACACCGCCGGCCAGGGCCAGATCGCATTCGCCGTTGCGCAGTGCCTGGATCGCCAGATGCAGGGCCACCAGCGACGACGAGCACGCCGTGTCCACCGAGATGGCCGGCCCCTCAAGACCGAAGCTGTAGGCGATCCGGCCGGACGCGACACTGCTCGCGCTGCCGGTGCCCAGATAGCCCTCGAAGCCGTCGGGGGAGGCCTGCATGAGCTGGTTGCCGTAGTCGTCGTACATGACGCCGGTGAAGACCCCGGTGCGGCTGCCGCGCAGTGTGGCGGGGTCGATCCCGGCGTTCTCCAGGGTCTCCCAGGCGGTTTCGAGGAGAAGACGTTGCTGGGGATCGGTGGCGAGCGCTTCGCGGGGGCTGATCCCGAAGAACTCGGGGTCGAAGTCGGCGGCGTTGTGGAGAAAGCCGCCGTGACGGGTGTAGGCGGTGCCCGGGTGGTCGGGGTCGGGGTCGTAGAGGGCCTCCAGGTCCCAGCCCCGGTCGGTGGGGAACTCCCCGATCGCGTCGGTGCCTTCGGCCACCAGCCGCCACAGGTCCTCGGCGGAGCGCACACCGCCGGGATAGCGGCACGCCATCCCCACGATCACCACGGGGTCGTTGTCCCGGGACTCGAACTCTCGCAGCTGTTCCCGCGCCTGTTGCAGGTCGGCCGTCACGCGCTTGAGATAGGACCGGAGCTTGTCTTCAACGTTCATCGGGCCGAAACCTCTCTGCCTCAGGCGATGCCGAGTTCTTTGTCGATGAGGTGGAACATCTCGTCATCGGTGGCTGACGCGAGGTTGCCGGCGTGCGAATCCGACGCCTTGTCAGGCGCGGAGTGCTGGTCGAGCAGTTTCCGGAGCCGCTCGGTGAATACCTGCCGGGAACTCTCCGACGCCGTTTGCAGCGCGTTCTCGATCCGGTCGAGTTCGGTGAGGACCGCGCTCTCGTCGGGCGAGCTCCGCTCACCGAGACGCTCCTTGAGATACGTGGCCACGGCCGCCGCGCTCGGGTGGTTGAACGCCAGTGTCGCGGGCAGTCGCAGGCCCGTCGCCGCACCCAGCCGGTTGCGGAAGTCCACGGCGATCAGCGAATCGAACCCGAGCTCCTTGAGCGCGCGGTCCGGATCGATCCGCTCGCCTGTCGCGTGCCCGAGGGCGGTCGCGATGTGCGCGCGTACCAGGGCGAGCAGCAGTTCGTCCTGCTTCTCCTCGCCCGCCTCGGCGTACTGCCGCGCCCAGTCGCCCCTGCCGTCGTCGGCGGCCCGGCGGGCCGGGCGGGGCGCCAGGTCGCGGAAGAGCGCGGGCACTTCCTCGTCCGCGACCTGACGGCGCAGCGACGCCTGGTCCAGCGGCGCCAGCACCAGATGGGGCTCCCGCCCGGTGCCGAGCGCGGCATCGAACATCGCCAGGCCGTCCGCCACCGACATCGGAGCAAGACCGGTCCGGTCCAGACGGCCGGCGTCGGCCGAGCCCAGCGACCCGGTCATCTCACTGGCCTCGCTCCACAGTCCCCAGGCGAGGGAGACCGCGGGCAGGCCCTGTGCCTGACGGTGGTGGGCCAGCGCGTCGAGACAGGCGTTGGCGGCGGCGTAGTTCGCCTGCCCGGGATTGCCGAGCGTCCCCGCGGCGGAGGAGAACAGGACGAACGCGGCCAGACCTGCGTCCGCGGTCAGTTCGTGCAGATGCCAGGCGGCGTCCGCCTTCGGGCGCAGTACGTCGCCGAGCGGACCGGGTGCGAGATGGGTGACGGTGGCGTCCCGCAGCACTCCGGCGGCGTGGATGACGGCGGTGAGCGGGTGTCCGGCGGGGATGCCGGCCAGTACGGAGCCGAGCGCGTCCCGGTCGCCCGTGTCGCAGGCGGCGATCGTGACCTGAGCGCCCAGCGCGGCCAGTTGCGCGCGGAGCTCTTCGGCTCCGGGTGCCTGGGGGCCCCGGCGGCTGAGCAGGAGCAGGTGCCGGGCGCCGTGCCGGGTGACCAGGTGCCGGGCCGTGTGGGCGGCGAGGGTGCCGGTGCCGCCGGTGATCAGGACGGTGCCGTCCGGGTCGATCCGGCGCCCGGTGTCCGGCGTGGTGGCCGTTCGTGCGAGCCGGGCGACCAGCAAAGCACCGTCCCGGAGGGCGATCTGGGGTTCGTCGCCGTCGGCCGACGCGGCCACGGCCGCCTCGATCGCGTGCACGGAGGCGTCGCTCGTGTCGAGGTCGACCAGTGCGAACCGGCCCGGGTGTTCGGACTGCGCGGACCTGATCAGACCCCGGACCGCCGCGGCGGGCAGGTCGGTGACCTCGTCGCCGGGCGCGGCGGCCGAGGCACCACGGGTGAGGATGACCAGACGCGATTCGGCCATGGCCTCCGCGGCCAGCCAGCGCTGTACGAGATCCAGCGCGCGTCCGGTCAGCCGGTGGATCTCCGCGACGGGATCGGCGTCGCCGTCCGCCGCGAAGCAGGCCACCACGGCGTCCGGTACGGGCGAACCCTTCGCCGGTCCGGCGAGACCGCCGTCCGCGGGGGCCAGCCCTGTGGCGAACAGGTCCTCGCCGAGCAGGGACGTGGTGGCGGGAGCCGGGCTGGTCCCGGTGAGGGGGAGCTGGGTCCAGCGCAGGCTCAGCAGCGGGGCACGGCCGGCCGCCAGACGGGCCGGATCGACCGGCCGTGTGGCGAGGGCCTCGACCGTGACGACCGGGCGGTTCTCCGCGTCCACGCCGACCAGGCTGATCGACGACTCGTCCACCAGGGACATACGGACGCGCAGGGTGCGGGCGCCGGTGCCGTACACCGTGACTCCGGACCACGAGAACGGCAGTTGAAGGCCGTCCTCCGGCGCGTCCGGAGCGGCGGCGAGCCGCACGTGCAGCGCCGCGTCGAGGAGCGCGGGGTGGATGGCGAACCCGCCGGGGTCCGTGTCCTGGGGCAGCCGGGCTTCGGCGTAGAGGCTGTCACCGTCGCGCCAGGCGGCCTGGAGCCCCTGGAAGAGTGGCCCGTAGTCGTAGCCGCTCGCGGCGAGCCGCTCGTACAGACCCTCCAACGGAACCGGGTCCGCCGCGGGCGGTGGCCACGCGTCCTCGGCCGGTGCCGCCGAAGCTGCTGATGTCGCCGAAGTCGCCGTTGTGAGCTGGCCGTTCGCGATACAGATCCATTCGGCGTCCGCTTTCCC
The DNA here is from genome assembly GCF_055568375.1 of Streptomyces sp. NPDC026062. Classification (NCBI taxonomy): domain Bacteria; kingdom Bacillati; phylum Actinomycetota; class Actinomycetes; order Kitasatosporales; family Streptomycetaceae; genus Streptomyces; species Streptomyces sp. NPDC026062. The sequence goes on along the minus strand of NZ_JBVHOQ010000093.1, from coordinate 370 downwards.
GGCGGGCAGGCAGTGGACGGTGAACGCACGTCGCCCTGTGTCGTCGGGTGTGCCGACCTGGACCCGTAGCTCCGCGGTGTCCTGCGCCGACAGCACCATGGGGCTGTCCAGGATCAGGTCGTCGAGCCGGTCGCAGCCGACCTGCGCACCCGCGTGCAGGGCGAGGTCGACCAGTGCAGCGCCGGGCAGCAAGACCGTGCCGAAGACGGCGTGGTCGGCGAGCCAGGGGTGCGTGGACGTCGAGATCCGTCCGGTGAGCACCAGCCCCTGACTTCCCGGGAGGTCGATGGTGTGGGTGGTGAGGGGGTGGTTGGTTTTGTTGTGGTGGGTGGTGGGTGTGGTGGTGGGGTTGAGCCAGTAGTGGTGGTGT
>NZ_JBVHOQ010000092.1:0-8478 GCF_055568375.1 Streptomyces sp. NPDC026062 | reverse complement strand
GCAATCCACACCGAACCCGGAAGGCCCTCACTCGTTCAAGATCACCCCACCGTGAAACCTGTCACCAACCTCCGTGGACAGAACAGCTAGGGCGCTGTGTCGAAGTCCCGCCCGCCCGGCGACGCCTGGCACGACAGGACGGGCCGGGGCCCGGGAGCGGGGGCATGGCGGTGTCCCGCGCGCCGGGCGGGCGGGGCACCGCCATGCCCGGGCGCCGCTCAGCCGGGCGGGCGCGTCCGCGTCGGGTAGTGGTCGGCCACCACCCGGTCCATGGCTCCGATCCGGTCCGTGACCACGCTCTTCCCCGAGAAGTAGACATGGCCCCGGACCTGGTCGTACGCGGCGGCGAAGTCGAGGTGCCGGGACAGCTCTGTCGGGTCCTGCCAGGCGGCGGGCTGGGCCGGGTCCCCCGCCTTGTACAGGGCCTCACCGATGAAGAGGTCCACCCCCGTACCCCGCACCACCTGGTTCCACCAGGGCACCAGTGCCGCGTAGTCGGCGGGCGCGAAGCCGATGTTCCAGTACAGCTGGGGACAGATGTAGTCGATCCATCCCGTCTTGATCCAGCCGACGGTGTCGGCGTACAGGTCGTCGTAGGTCTGCACACCCGCAGACGTCCATGAGCCGAGCGGGTCGGTTGAGGCGTTGCGCCACACACCGAACGGACTGATGCCGAACCGGACGGCAGGCTTGAGCGCCTTGATCCGCTCGGACATCTCGCGCACCAGCAGGTCACTGTTGGAGCGCCGCCAGGCGGCCCGGTCGGGAAAGCCCGCACCGTACTTCGCGTACGCGGCGGCGTCCCCGAAGCTCTGGCCCGCCACCGGGTACGGATAGAAGTAGTCGTCCCAGTGGACGGCGTCGATGTCGTAGCGCCGGACCGCGTCGAGCATCGCGTCCCGGACGAAGGCGCGGACCTCGGGCAGTCCGGGGTTGTAGTAGAGCTTCCCGCCGTACGGCACGACCCACGCGGGGTTGAGCCGCGCCGGATGGCGGGCGGACAGCCGGGACAGGTCGGTGTGGTTGGCGACCCGGTAGGGGTTGAACCAGGCGTGCAGCTCCAGGCCCCTGTCGTGGGCCTCCCGGACCGCCGTGCCCAGCGGGTCCCAGCCGGGGTCCCGGCCCTGGACGCCGGTGAGGTAGCGGGCCCACGGCTCGTACGGTGACGGCCACAGCGCGTCGGCACTGGGGCGGACCTGGAGGATCACCGCGTTCAGCCGCCGGGCGACGGCCTCGTCGAGGTACGCCATCAGCCCGGCCCGCTGCTCGGCCGCGGACAGACCCGGCTTCGACGGCCAGTCGACGTTGTCGACCGTGGCCACCCACATGCCCCGGAGCTCGCGCCGCGGCACGTCGCGGGGCCCGCCGCGCAGGCCCGAGGGGGCGTCCTCCCGCGCGGTCGCGGCGGCGTCACCCGCGACCGCGGCCAGCACTCCCGCGACCGTGCCGGCCGCACCCGTCACGAACTTCCTTCGTTCCATGTGCCGCATATCGCCGTACCTGCCGTCCCTGCGCTCGCGTCCGAAGCCCGTGATCCGGGTGTGAGGACGAGCATGCCCGCCCCGGCCCGCGATCCCCGGTAGGGGCGGGCGGCAAACGGGGGACGGCGGCGGAAGCGCGGCCGGGTGCCCGCCCGGTCCCCGACGCCGCCCCCATCTGCCGCTCGCTCCGAGGCGCGGAGTAACGTCGTGGGGTCGTGGTGGAGCCCGGAATCAGACGGAAGCCGCCGACCGGAGAACAGCGAAAGGCACGAGGTGACGGACTCTATGGCCGATATTGCACGCGTCGGAGTGGTGGGCTGTGGCCAGATGGGCGCAGGCATCGCGGAGGTGTGCGCCCGCAGCGGCCTCGACGTCAAGGTGGCCGAGACCACCGGCGAGGCGCTGGAGATCGGCCGCACCCGGCTCCACAACTCCCTCTCCAAGGCCGCCGAACGCGGCAAGATCACCGCGGAGGAGCGCGACGAGACCCTGAGCCGTCTCAGCTTCACCACCGACCTCGGAGAGTTCTCCGACCGCGATCTCGTCATCGAGGCCGTCGTGGAGAACGAGCAGGTCAAGACCGAGATCTTCCAGGTGCTGGACCAGGTGGTGACCCGGCCGGACGCGATCCTCGCCTCCAACACCTCCTCGATCCCGCTGGTGAAGCTGGCCGTCGCGACCTCCCGCCCGGACCAGGTCATCGGCATCCACTTCTTCAACCCGGCACCGGTGCAGCGGCTCGTCGAACTGATTCCGGCACTGACCACGTCGGACGAGACGATCAAGCGCGCCGAGGCCGTGGTCCAGGACATACTCGGCAAGCACCCGATCCGCGCCCAGGACCGTTCCGGCTTCGTCGTCAACGCGCTGCTGATCCCGTATCTGCTCTCCGCGATCCGGATGTTCGAGTCGGGCATCGCCAGCCGCGAGGACATCGACAACGGCATGGAGATGGGCTGCGCCCACCCGATGGGCCCGCTCAAGCTCGCCGACCTGATCGGTCTCGACACGGTGGCCTCGGTCGCCGACTCGATGTACGCCGAGTTCAAGGAGCCGCTGTACGCCGCTCCCCCGCTGCTCCAGCGCATGGTGGACGCGGGCCGGCTGGGCCGCAAGACGGGCTCGGGCTTCTACCCGTACGCCTGACCGCCCGCGGGCCCGGCGCTCACGCCGCCGGGCCCGCTCGGAGCACGGTTCCCCGTGGCCCGGTGCCGGGCAGCTGCATGGCGATGTCACGTCATGCGTCCTTCAGCTCCAGTGCGTCGAGGACCGCCCGGGCGACCCTTCGGGGCCACGTCCGTCGGTGGCGACGACCCACCCTGGGGACTTCGGTTCGGGCGAGGTGAACAACACCTCGCCCGTCCCCGACGCCATGGATTCCCGCAGGTCCGCAAGGCGCACGTGCTGAGGGTCCCACCACCTCCGGTCCCGCCCGTGCATCCGTACGGCCCCCGGAAGCGGTCCGTGAGGGTGGCCGGACCACCTGGGCGAGCCGGTGGCGGGTGAGGAGTCGCCACCGCGTGGCCGCTTGCCGACGGCGGGCTCCTCACCCGCGTACGGAGTCGGCGCTGCGCCGGCCGGGGTACTCCGCGCCGGTGAGAGCCAGCAGCGGGGCCGCCTTGACAGCCGTCTCCTCGAACTCCGCCTCGCGATCGGACAGGGCTATCACGGCCCCACCCACTCCGTACCGCACACGACCGGGAGTGACCACCGCGGTACGGATCGCCACGCTCAGGTCGACCGCGCCGGACAGGGAGAAGTAGCCGATGGCACCCGAGTAGACGCCGCGCGGCCCGCCCTCCAGCCGGTCGATGATCTGCATGGTGCGGATCTTCGGCGCGCCCGTCATGGAACCGGCGGGAAACGCTGCCCGGACCAGGTCCACTGGGGTGCGGCCGCGGCGCAGCTCGGCCCGGACCGTGCTCACCAACTGGTGCACGGTGGCATAGGTCTCCACCTCGAAGAGCTCGCTGACCTCGACCGATCCGGCTTCGGCATGGCGGCCGAGGTCGTTGCGCACCAGGTCCACGATCATCAGGTTCTCGGCCCGGTCCTTCTCGTTTCCCCGCAGCTCTTCGATCAGCTCCGCGTCCTCGAGCGGGGTCTCACCGCGCGGCCGTGTGCCCTTGATCGGCTTGGATTCGGCGATTCCCTCCGAGCCGAGGCGCAGGAACCGCTCGGGTGAGGAGCTGAGGACGGTCAGGGAGCCGAAGCTCAGCAGTGCCGCGTAGGGGGCCGGGCTGAATCTGCGCAGCGTCCGGTAGGCCTGCCACGGATCGAGCGAGCGGTCCGCCGTCGCCAGGTTGGTCAGGCAGATCTCGTACGACTCGCCTGCCGCTATCTCCTCCTGGCAGGCGTCGATCAGCCGCAGGTAGGCGTCCCTGTCCTGGCGCAGCCGTATCTCCGTGGGACCCGTCGTGGGCGGGGCCGGTTCCTCGGCCGGTACGCCCGCGAGGGACTCCAGGTCCCTCGTCGTGGCGGCCATCCAGACCCGGGCTGCCGCCTCGTCGCCGTCCTCCACGAGAGCCAGAACGTGGGTGAGGCCGGTCGCGTGGTCGAGGACCACCGCGCGGTCGGCGAAGACCATGGCGGCGTCGGCGTCCTCCGCCTGGTGCACCGCTTCTCCGTCACATTCCGCCTTCAGTTCGTATCCGAGGTATCCGACCCAGCCGAGCGCGAACGAGAAGGGGAGCGGGGGGACTTCCGTCCGGATCGCGCGCAGGTCACGGTCGAGCCAGTCCAGGAACGCGCCGGAGACGATCTCGACGCCCGCGGCCGAGACGACGGTGACGGTGCTGCTCCACACGTCGGCCTTGGCCACCCTGGCGAGCGGGCCCCCGGCGGCGCCCATGACGGAGAAGCGGCCGGACTCCGAGTCGGGCCGGCTGCTGTCGAGCCAGAAGGCGTTCTCCGCGGCGCCGAACAGGTGGTGGTAGGCGACCTCGTCGTGCCAGCGGGTGGGCAGCCGTGTCGCCAGGACCCGCAGGCGACGCGTGCCGGACACGGACGCGCCCTCGTCCTCGTCCTCGTCCTCGCCCGGGACCGAAGCCTCCGGGGCCGAGTCACCCCTCGCGGCGCCCGGCACCGTGCCGCCTTCCGGCGCGGCCGACACCGCGGACGGTACGGTCTCCTCCGCCGTGCGGGTCACTGCTCGCCCTGCCATGTCCGACGGCCTGCCGTGCCCGGACCACCACTCCCGGGTCACGTCCCGGAAGTTGGCGAGCAGTTCGTGCCCGTACTCGGTGAGGATCGATTCCGGGTGGAACTGCACCCCCCACTGCGGAAGTTCGCGGTGACGGTGTCCCATCAGAGTGCCGTCGTCCGCCCACGCCACCGCCTCCAGCACGTCGGGCAGGTCGTGCACCGCCAGCGAGTGGTAGCGCACCACGTCGAAGGTGGTGGGCAGACCCCGGAACAGTCCGGCCCCGGTGTGGCGGACCGTGGACAGCCGCCCGTGGCGGGGTTCGGCGGCCCGGGAGACCGTACCTCCGTGCGCCAGGGCAAGCCCCTGGTGGCCGAGGCAGATGCCGAGAAGCGGAAGACCGCCGCGTTCCACGATCTCCCGGCAGATGCCGAAGTCGTCCGGACGTCCGGGGTGCCCGGGGCCCGGGGACAGGACGACGTTGTCGAACTCGGCCAGCATCGCCGGGTCCCACCCTGGGTCGTCGTTGCGCAGCACCACGGGCGCGGTCCCGTTGCTGCGGGCCAGATAGTGGCTGATGTTGAAGGTGAAGGAGTCGTAGTTGTCGATCAGCAGGGTCCGCACGGAAGTTCTCTCGCATCCGGGTCGGCGGCCCGCTCGCGGGTCCGCTTCGGCAGGGGGAGACCAGGCTTCGTGGCAGCCCGGCCGGTGAGGGCGGCCGCCGCGCGCTCACGGGCGCGGCGCGGTCGGCGTCTCAGCGGGTGGTTCCGTGCGGCGCGGTCGTCGCGTCGGTGATCTCCAGGAGGAGGTAGTCGATACTCTCCGTCCCCTCCCTGATCGTGCGCCTGCCCCGCTCGTGCAGGACCCGGCCGCTCTCCGCAGCCATCGATTCCAGCGTCGGAAGGTCCCCCCGCTCGCTGAAGTGGAGCAGGACCCTTCCACCGGGCGCCACATGGGACAGGCACTCGGCGAGATAGCGCCGGTGGGTCCGGTAGCCGGGATCCACGTAAGCGCGCTCGTGGTCCGTCGCATAGCAGTAGTCCGGGGGCGCGAGGACGAAGTTCGAGTGCCAGAACACGGTGTCGTAGCGGTCTCCCGGCTCCAGCGCGTCGAACAGGTCGCTGCGCACCGCCCGCACCCGGTCCGCCACCAGGTGGCGCTCCGCGTTCACCTCGGTGTTCTTCGTGGCCTGGGCGCTGATGTCCAGGGCGGTGACGCGGTCGCAGCCCTCCAGCGCGGCCGACACCGCGATGACGCCGGTACCGGAACCCACTTCGAGAAACGAGCCGCGCCAGTTCGCCGGGGACTCCTCGGTGAGACCGAGCAGTTCCATGGCGACGCCGGTCGACGCCGAGAAGGGCGGCGCGAACACGCCGTCCAGCAGGGTCCACAGGCGTCCGGCCAGAAGGAAGGACGACGGCCGGTCCCTGTGGTGCAAGGAGGCTCTGCTGCGCTCCAGTGACCGCTCGTAGTCGTTGATGGTGGGTTCGGTACGTGTCGCAGACATGATGCCCCTCTTCCTGGAGTGTGTCCTCACGTGATGTCACTCCGGGGAGGCCCTGTGCCGTCCCCCGCAGCGATCCTCCCCGGGCCTGCCCGGGTGCATAAGGTGGCGCCGCAACACTGCGCCGACGACGGATGATGTCGCAGGCACACGTCGCTGCGAAGTTGTGCGCCAGTCGCTTGATCCGATCGGAGAAGCCACACACGTTCGAACCGCACAGCTGATCGCAGGTCGTAGGGGTAAACAGACGCGCCGGGCGAGGAGACCATCGGCGTGCGCTTTGGAGCGAACCGGGTGGTGCGCCACTTCACACGCGAGGAGATCAGCGTGATGCGCTCGCGGACTTCGCCGCCGTCGCAGCGGAGAAGGCCGAACTCCTCGACCGGGCAGGACCCGGGCCGCACCCCTCGCTCAGCACCGGAAGACCTTCACGGGGACGTCCGGCACGGGTGCGCACGGCAGGGACCAGGAGGTGGCCCTGTCGCAGCAGGCCTCGGCTCACGGTGGCACTCACAGCGGCACGCGCAGCGCTCCGTCGACGAGACCGGCGGCCCGTTCCGCGTCGGCGCTGCCGCTCGCGACGAGGTCCTCGCGCACGGCCCGCAACCGGTCACGCAGCCGCTGCGACTCCATACCTCTGGCGTGCTCCGCCATCTCCGCCGCCGTGACCGCCGCCCGGTCGGGCTCGCCCTGCCGCAGCTCGATCGTGGTCAGCATCGCCAGCCGGTGGACCCGGCCCCGGTCGTGCGCGGGGGCACGCACCGCGGCCGAGGCATGTTCCCGGGCCGCCGTCAGGTCCCCCAGGCCGAGCAGGGCCTCCGCCACCTGGACGTCGACCAGACCGGGCTGGACGTACCCCGTCTCGTCCGGCTCCCGGCCGGGCCGGATCCGTCCGGCCTCGGACTCGGCGTGCCGGATGCATCTCAACGCGCTCGGCCCGTCGCCGAGACAGGCGTACGCCTTGGCCTGCATCGCATGGAGATCGGCAGCGAGCGCGGGCGTGATGTCACGTCCGGCGGCCCGCAACGCCGCCTCGGCGAAGGCGACGGACTGCCGGTACTCGCCGAGGAGGAGCGACTGGTTCACCAGCAGGGCGATCACATAGCCGCCGAGCCCCCGGTCCCCGCTCGCCTTGGCCAGTCGCAACGCCTGGTGGAAGTAGCGCTGGGCGAGCCCGTGCGCGTCGGAGTCGTACGCGCAGATGCCCGCCACGGCCACCAGAGCGCCTGTCGCGCGGTGCAGCTGACGCCCCATCGCATCGCTGTAGCCACCGCGCAGCAGGGGGGCCGTCTCGGAGTTGAGGAAGCCGACGATGCGCGAACGCGTCGCGATTCCGCCCGCCTTGCGGTACATCAGTTCGTAGTGGGCACGGGCGGCCCGCAACGTCGCTATGTCGGCCGGGCGGACGCGGTGCGGGCCGGTACGGGACACGTCGGCGTCCTCCGGCGGGTTCTCCCACTCCCAGACGGGCATCACCGCGGTGGTTCCGGTGACGGCCGGGGCGGCGGTGACGTGCGGGCGCTGCTGTTCGTCGGAACGCCACAGGGCGGTGGCCCGCTCGACGAATCCGGTGAGCGGGGAACCCTGCGCGGACGGTTGGCCGCCGAGGGCCGCCATGCCGATGTCATCGAGCGAGAGTGCCCTGCGCAGCCGATTGCCCAGCACCTCGCAGATCAGATCGGGCACCTGGCCGCGCGGCCGCTGGCCCTTCAGCCAGCGGGCGACGGCGGTGTGTTCGTAGCGCAGGCACAGCCCCCGGGCGCGGCCGGCCTGGTTCACATGCGCGGCGAGTCCGGCCCGGGAGACACCCGCCTCGTCGATCAGAGCCTCTAGCAGAGTGTTGGGCTCCATTGCCCCCATCGCCCCCATTGCCCCCTCCGGTGGATCGGCGCGCCAAGGACGCGTCGCCCCAGTGGAGCACGATTCACACGGGGTGTGAACGGAATGCCCGAACCGTCCCACTGCGCACTCTGTTGCACCGGTACCAGGATCGCTTGAATGAATGCCTCGCAAGAGGCGGCCGGGTCGTCTGCTCCCCCTCGTACAGCACGACGACCCGCACCCGCGTCGTCCACTCTGCCGACCTGCCCGACACACCGCGGCAGTGCGGACGGCGCCGGATCGCACGGCCCACTGCCCACGGAACGGAGGGTGGACGCGGGGTCGGCCGGGAACCGGGTTCCTCCGGGCCCGGCCGGGGCCCGCGTGCGGTCCCCCGCCTCTTGGCGAGCACACAGGAGGGGCGTATCCGGTGGCCGGACACTGTTGGCCAATGCCCCTTTTCACTCCGCCCCACCGGATTTATCCGGTGGGGCGGAGTGCTGCGAAGTGTGAGGTGCGTGTCGGGGCGA
>NZ_JBVHOQ010000091.1:0-8608 GCF_055568375.1 Streptomyces sp. NPDC026062 | reverse complement strand
GCCTCCTGCGCGTCCGGCGACCAGGTCCGCGCATCCCCCACCAGATCACTCACACACCGTCAACGAGCCTGAACCCAATGAGTTTCTGATCAATATGCGCCTCATCGCGCGGCAGAGCGACGGCGATATCCGGATCGGAAGCGAATTTGGCACTGAAGGGAAAAGGTCACTGTCACGTGACCCGAAATTCGCCGCCAAGGGCGTCCCGTCGGCCGCTGCAGCCAGGACCGGGAGGTACGTTTCGGGTTTTTCATAATGTTCTCCGATATGTTCCGCACTTTACCTGTCAGGTGTCAATGGTCAGTTTTGTCATCATTCGTCAGTTTATTGTGGGTGCAAGGGGATGGTCACCTTGCCGCGACGCGCCGAATGTGCGTACACTTGAGCGACAAGTTTCGATCATCCCGATTTCAACGCTATGACCATCCGGTGGAGCGGTCGGCAGTCGACCGATACGGGGACTGGGTTTTCGCGTTTCAAATGATTCGGTGTGCTCGATGAGCCACAACTATGAAGACAACGTCTGACGGGCGGGAATCCATGGTTGAGTCCTTGCAATTTCCCGATTCGACAGCCGTCGCTGACCCTGAATCAGACTTAGCGGCGGCGGGGCTCCGCGGCAGAGGGATCGTCTCCGCGGCAGAGAGCAGACAACTGCTCGTTTCCTCGATCCGCCGCCAAGCCGCCTCGCATCCTGACGCGCCGGCCGTGGTCGAAGGCACCGGAGCGGTTCTGACATACGGCCGACTGGTCGAGCACGCGGACGCGTTGGCCTCGCGCATGGCCGTCGTGGCGACCCGGGCGGACGACGTCGTGGCCATCCGGCTGCCGCGCGGCGGCGAGCTGGTGACGGCTGCGGTGGCCGCGTTACTGGCCGGTCGGCCCTACCTGCTGGTGGACACCGAGCAGCCGAGCCGGCGGGCGAGCCACCTCCTCGAGGATTCCGCCGCGCGCGTGCTGGTCACTCGGGAAGAATCGGCCGACGACCTCACCGACGTCCCCACCCCCGTGCTCCTCATCGACCGGCTGCCCGCCGAACCCGCCGACCCGGTCGACCCGCTGGACCCGCACGACGGCAGCGAACTGGCCTACCTCTGCTACACCTCGGGCTCCACCGGACTGCCCAAGGGAGTCCGGGTCGCCCACCACGGCCTGGCCAACCTGGTCACCTGGTACACCGGGCAGTACCTGATCACCCGGGACGACCGGATGACCCAGATCGCCTCACCCTCCTTCGACGCCTGGGCCATGGAGGTCTGGCCGTGCCTGGCGAACGGCGCGGCCCTGTACGTGGCCGACCCCGCCGTCACCAGGTCGCCGGAGCGCTTGCGCGACTGGCTGTCGAGCAGCGGGATCACGGTCTGCTTCATCCCGACCCCGCTGGCGGTGGAACTGCTGGCCGCCCCCTGGCCGCAGACCGCCAAGGGCACCCGCGCGCTGCGCGCGATGCTGGTCGGCGGAGACCGCCTGGCCCGCCCGCCGGCCGAGCCTCCGCCGTTCCGCCTCTACAACAACTACGGCCCGACCGAGTGCACGGTCGTCGCCACCTGCGCCAGGGTGCTGGACTTCGGTTCGGCCGAACCGCCACCCATCGGCCGGCCGATCCCGTCCGTGCGCGCCCGCGTCCTGTCGCCGGACGGCCAGCCGTGCCCGGCGGGCGTGCCCGGCGAGCTCCACCTGAGCGGCCCGGCGGTGGCCCGGGGCTACGTCGGCGACCCGACGCCGGGCACCGGCGGCTTCCTCCCCGACCCGCAGGCCGAGGAACCGGACGCGCTGTGCTACCGCACCGGCGACCTGGTACGCCAGGACGCGGACGGCACCCTGCACTTCGTGGGCCGGGCCGACTCCCAGCTCAAGGTCAACGGCGTCCGGATCGAACCGGGCGAGGTGGAAGGCGTCCTGCTGCGCCACCCACGGGTGCGGGCCGCCGCCGTCGTGCTGCACCGGTCGCCCGACGGCGCCGAACACCTGGTCGCCTACCTGGTCACCACCGGCGGAGTCGACGAGCGGACACTGCGGGAACACACCGCCGCGTACCTGCCGAAGCTGATGTCCCCGCACGTCCTGATCACTGTCGACACCCTTCCGCTCACTCCCAACGGCAAGCACGACCGCGCCGAGCTGGCCGGCCGTGCGTTGCCGGGCGGCACCGCGGCCGAGCCGGCGCGCACCTCCCAGGCGGTGCTGCGCGAACTCTGGGCCGAGGTGCTGAGGGTGCAGGACATCGAGGGCACCGACGACTTCTTCGACCGCGGCGGTGACTCACTGCTCGCGATGCGATTGATCAACAAGGCGCGCCGAGCGGGCATCGTCCTCGTCCCCGAGGACCTGTACCGGTATTCGGTGCTCGGCGATCTCGCCCGATTCGTCGACCAGGCAACCGAAGGGGGCGGCGATGCCGCGCGCTGAACGGGTCACCATCATCGAACTGTCGGTCTACGAGAACACAGTCCCCCTCGTCGCGGGATACTTACATGCCTACGCCCAGCAGGACCCCGTGATCCGGGAGAGCTTCGAGTTCGACATCTACTCGACCGGCCTGTCGATCGAACCGGACGACCTCTTACGCGAGCTGGTCGCACGCGACAGCCACACCTACGCCTTCAGCTGCTACATCTGGAACATGGGCCTGATCACCCGGGTCCTGCCGGAACTGATGGCCGCCCGGCCCGACGCCTACTACGTGCTGGGCGGACCCCAGGTCATCAACCACATCCGCGAGTACGTCCCGCCCGGGACGCCCCGTGTGGTGGTGTGCAACGGCGAGGGCGAGCACACCTTCTACGAATTACTGCTCCAACTCCGCACCGCAGAACCGGACTTCGCACAAGTCGGCGGGATCAGCCACTGGTCGCCGGACGGTGAGCTGATCGACACCGACAAGCGGCCCCGGATCGACCAGCTCGACAGCATCCCCTCGCCCTTCGCCGCCGGCATCTTCGACGAGGGCGAGTACACCTTCACGGTCCTGGAGACGAACCGCGGCTGCCCGTTCAGCTGCGGTTTCTGCTTCTGGGGCGCGGCCACCCACTCGAAGGTCTACAAGTTCGAAGAAGAGCGAGTACGGGCCGACATCGACTGGATCGCCGAACACGGCGTCGCCAGCGTCTTCATCGCCGACGCCAACTGGGGCCTCTCGCCGCGGGACGTGGACCTCAGCCGGCATCTCATCGCCGCCAAGCAGCGGCACGGCTTCCCCACATCGATGGTGATCGCCGCAGCCAAGAACCGCCCGGAGCGGGTGGCGGAGATCACCGAGATCCTGGTCCGCGGCGGCCTGATCACCAGCCAGCCCATCTCGTTGCAGACGGTCAACCCGACCGCGCTGGAGATAATCGACCGGGCCAACATTCGCGAGTCGACCTACACCGACCTCCAACGGTCGCTGCGCGAGCGGAACATCAGCTCCTTCGTCGAGATGATCTGGCCGCTGCCGGGCGAGACCCTCGACACCTTCAAGCAGGGCATCGCCAAGCTCTGCCGGCTCGGCGCGGACACCCTGACCATCTATCCCCAACTACTCCTGCACAACACCACGTTGTACGAGCAGCGGGAACTGATGGGCATCGAGGTCGAGCGGGCCCAGGAGCCGGCCGCCGAGGCCGACGTCGTGGTCACGACCAAGTGGGTCACCCGCGAGGAGTGCGTCGAGGGCACCTGGTGCTACTACGCGATGCACAGCCTCTACAACGCGCGCGGCCTGTACCACCTGTCGGCCTATCTGGACCGCACAGGCATCCTCCCCTACGAGCAGTTCTTCACCGACGCCTCCCTCTTCCTGCGGGACGCGGACAACCCGGTCAGCCGCTTCTTCGCCGAGTCCGTCGACACGGCGGACAACTACAGCCTGCTCAACGTGGGCAAGGTGGCGCACATGCTGCTCAACTCGCGGCGGGCCGAGTTCGACCAGCTGCTGTCCGGCTTCTGCCAGGCACAGCCGTGGTGGTCCGACCCGCACGTGCCGCTGCTGCTCGACGTCGACCTCCTCACACGCCCCTACATCTACCGTGAGAATGTCCAGCCGCCGGGCGTGCCGCTCTCCCGCCTCCGCCTGGAGCACGTCGGGCCCACCGAGTTCGAGGTCGGGACCGACGAGGACGACCGGCGGTTCCTGGCGGAGCAGGGCATCGCGCCCGGCACCGGGACCCGGCTGCGCATCACCCACCCGCAGGAGGGCAAGATGCCGCATCCCCGGCGGCGCGACATCGAGCAGAACGCCGCGTACTGCCACGTGATGGTCCAACGCCTGCGACAACTGCTGCCCACCATCGGCGCGCCCGCGGGAGCCGACGGGGAACTCGGCGCCATCGGGCAGGCGCTGTGATGAAACGCCGGATCTTCGAGGCGGAGCACGACATCTTCCGCGGCACCGCCAGGGCGTTCGTCGATCGGGAGGTGCTGCCCCATCTGGACCGCTGGGAGGCGGCAGGGGTCGTCGACCGCGAGCTGTGGCGTGCCGCCGGCCGCGCCGGCCTGCTCGGCATGCACCTGGACACGAAGTACGGCGGCGGAGGCGTCGACGACTACCGTTTCCAGGCGGTGTGGAGCGAGGAGATGGCCCGGGCCGGCACCCTCAGCCCGGCGTTCAACTTGCACAGCGAGGTCGTCGGCGGGTTCCTGAACACACTGTGCACCCCGGAGCAGAAGGACCGCTGGCTGCCGGAATTCTGCTCCGGCGACGCGGTGGGCGCCATCGCCATCACCGAGCCGGAGGCCGGCAGCGACGTCTCGGCCATCTGCACCACCGCCCGGCGCGACGGCGACCGCTACGTCCTGAACGGCCAGAAGTCCTACGTCACGCACGGGAGTCTGGCCGACTATCTGCTGGTGCTGGCCCGGTTGGCCACGGACGGACAGCGGCCGCGCGGCGGACCGCCACCGGCCGTCCTGCTGCTGGTGCGGCTGGACCTGGCGGGAGTGGTCGTCGGCCGGGCCGAGACCAAGATCGGTGTGCGGTCGCTGGACACCGTCGATTTCTTCTTCCACGACGTCCGGGTGCCGGTGGACCACCGGCTCGGGGACGAGGGACTGGGCTTCCTCTATCTGCTGGAAAACCTGCCCAGGGAACGGTTGTCCATCGCGGTCTCGGCGCTCGCCCTGGCAGAACGCGTGCTGGAGGAGACCATCGAACATGCCCACAGCCGAAGGGTGTTCGGCGGTGAACTGCTCGACCTCCAGCACGTCAGGTTCATGCTCGCCGAGTTGACCACCGAAGTACACGTGGCCCGGGCCTTCACCGACCAGTGCATCGTCCGCCACGCGGACCGTGAGCTGACGACGGAGGAGGCATCGATGGCCAAGTGGTGGAACACCGAGCTGTGCGGTCGGGTCACCGACCGGTGCCTCCAACTCCACGGCGCCCAGGGCTATTCGCGGGACTCGATGATCGGGCGCGCCTACGTCGACAGCCGGGCGCAGCGAATCTACGGGGGCAGCACCGAGGTCATGAAGGAAATCATCGGCCAGTCGATCTAGGAAGCGCCACAATGCTGATCATTGACGCCGGGACGGTGCGCAGCCTCTGCACGATGGACGCGCCATCGAAGCGACGCGCAGGGCCGCTGCCCGCCCCACCGGGCAGCGGGCGGGCCGGCCACCCCGCCTGGTGGCCCCGTTGAGCGGGCAGAACACCCTCGCGGTCATGCCCACGGAGGTCGCCGGGGAACCGCTGGCCGTCAAGCTCACGGCAGTCTTCCCCGTCGCCCCGTCGCCCCGTCGCCCCGTCGCCCCGTCGCCCCGTCGACAAGGCGGCCCGGGGACCCGGGCGACCCGTCGCCCGGCCACTCCCCGCACCGCCTGGTGGCCACCATGTGCGGCGCAGTGAACGGCCGGCCCAACGCCGTCATCGACAGCGCGGAGCTGACCGCGATCCGCACCGCCGCGACGTCCTCCGCCGCCACCGACCTGCCCGCCGGGCCGGACAGCACCGAACCGGCTGTGCTCGGGGCGGGCGTCCAGGCCCGCGCCCGCCCGCGCGCCCTGACCGAGGTCCGGCCCATCGCGAGGGTCCGGGTGCGGAGCCGCCGCCGGCCCGAAGCAGCCGGCGAACTGGCCGGCTGGACCGCGTCGGAGGTGGGCCTGAAGTCCGGGCCGGCTCGCGACCCGACGACCGCCGCGGCCGACACCGACATCGTGGTGTGCACCACCACCGCCACGCGCGAGCCGCTTGTCACCGCCCGGATGCTCCCATCCGGCATCCACGTCAACGCGGTGAGCGCCTCCTTCCCACACACCGCGAACGGGCCGGTGACACGGCCGCGGCCGGCGAGACCCGGCACGCGCGGCGGGCGGTTCGGACGGCACCGGGATCCCGTTCAGCGACTGAACGAGAAGGAGAAGCAGTGAAGCGCCTGTCGACCCACCTCTTCGAACTGGGCACCCCGCCCGGCCCGGAGGCGCCCGTAGCGATCCAGTTCCCGTTCGCGGGTGGCAGCGTGCACGCGCTGCGCGAGTACGGCGGCCAACTGCCGGGATACCGCCACCTCGCGGTCCACTACCCGGGACGGGGCCTGCGGCTCGACGCCCCCCCGGCCGGCTCCGTGGGCGACGTCGCCGCCGCCGTCACCGCGGAGTACCTGGCCCTGGCACCGGACCGCCCGCCCCGGCCCGGACCATTGCTGATCGGGCACAGCATGGGCGGCTACGCCGCGGTGGAGACCGCGCTCCGGCTGCGGGAGGCGGGCCTCCGGTGCCCCGGACTGGTCCTGTCCTCGTCGATGCCCCCCGGAGCCGTCGCGGACACCGACAGCCCGCTGCGGCTCCTCAGCGGGGAACGCCCGCTGTCCGGAGTACCGGACGAGGAGCTCACCCAGGCGCTGATCGACGGCGGCGCCGTCCCGGCGGACATCGTCGAGGAGCCCGAACTGCTGGCCATGGTGCTGCCCACGCTCCGCCACGACTGCGAGATCGCGGCGGTGTACCGCGTCGCGGGCCCGTCCGCCCGGCTCTCCTGCCCGGTGCTCGCATTCGGCGCGCACGATGACGGCGCGGTGCCGCCGGAGTGCCTCGACGGCTGGCGCGAATTCACGGACGGCCCGTTCACCGCCCGGCTCTGGCCGGGCGGCCACTTCTGGTTCCGTACTCCACAGCCCGGCCTGGCGCAGGAGGTCGCAAACGCGACCGAGGCCCGCCCCGGCGACGCAGCCGACTCCGGGGAACCCGCGTAGGCCGGCACGGTGGCGTGGCTGACACATTCGCCCATGGATCTCGCTCGCGACTCGGGAAGGCTCAGCCGTACTGGGTGGAGTGTCCGTTCCCAAAGAGACGGGCACGCCACCATCCGCCGGTGCTCCGCCTCTCGCCCGCAGCCGGAACTCAAGGGCGAGGAGGCCGGCGATCCCGGCTTCGAGACCGTGGGCTTCTCGTTTGCCGTTGCCGCGGAAGCAGGTCTTGCCGGAGGCTCCAGCGGTGAGCCGGAGCAACTGGCCCTCGCGAACGGGGCCGCGCCTGCTCGGCGATCTCCGGCAGGACGATCTCCCAAACCTCCACGCCCTCGCCGTCCAT
The DNA here is from genome assembly GCF_055568375.1 of Streptomyces sp. NPDC026062. Lineage (NCBI taxonomy): Bacteria > Bacillati > Actinomycetota > Actinomycetes > Kitasatosporales > Streptomycetaceae > Streptomyces > Streptomyces sp. NPDC026062. The sequence continues at coordinate 1,105 of NZ_JBVHOQ010000091.1, read as the reverse complement.
GACGGCGGCGGTCAGCAGGGCCGTGATGAGGCGGCCGACAGGACGGTTGCAGAACGCGATGGCGCCGACCGCGTGGGAAGGGGCGGAGCCGACGAGGGGTTCCCGGTCGGCTCCATCGGCGTACTCGGCCTCGAAGACAGCCTCGTCACCGATCCCAGGCCCATGCGAGACACCAGGACGGGCCGGCATACGTCTGCCCCCATCCGTGATCCCGAGACACTCCGCGTGAATGTCCAGGCCGTAATCGCCGGCCCCGCAACTCCGCGAACCGTGCCAAGACGCCGAGCAAGAACGTGCGGAGCCGCTGGACCGCCACGCCGGGGAGGGCTCCGCCAACTCGATCACCAACACCGGTCCGGTCACGGCCCGGAGCCTGACCAGCCCGCGCTGTCACCCCCGACCGACTACTCGGCGAGGCTACGCCCCACAGCGACAGCGAAGGGGAGTGCCTCGGCCCCGATCACGGTCCGAACACTCGCAGAAAGACCGTAGGCCCCACGCCCCGACGCGTGACCGTCAACTGACGTCTACTCAACTACGATCACGCACAAGGAAGTCAGACGGCGGGGAAGCCGACGCGATCGCCTCCGATCTGGCCGACGACCATGCCGTTTACGGCCCTCACCATCACCCCCGACAGAGACGGCCTGCGCCTTGGCCACGGGGCACAGCCCCGGGCAGTCGAACGACTGCGACGGCCGACAACGAGGCCGCCGCGGACGGCCAGGGCTGTGTACGGGCAGCTTCGAGGCGGCAGTGGACCATCGACAAGGCAGTCAGGCTCCTTGTCGCCGACCGGGCGGCTGAGCCGGGGACCATGCGCCGCCGGATTCCTGTACATGCTGTCCAGCCCCTTGCTTCGACAGAGAGGGCCACCTGCGGGTCCCCCGCAAGCACGTCGAGACCGTGCTCCCCGAATTGAGCGGGAGAGCTTCAATACCGTCCCGGGGCACGGGACAGCAATGAGCGAGCAGGACCGCCGCGCTTTTCCCCGGAGCGGATGGAGCATTGTCCTAGGTTCTGTCGTCAAATGATCTTGTGTGGTGGATCATGGTCGGGTGATACGTCGCCATGAACTGTCGGATGCCGAGTGGGAGTTCGTCCG
>NZ_JBVHOQ010000090.1:0-8780 GCF_055568375.1 Streptomyces sp. NPDC026062 | reverse complement strand
CGACCCGCTACGACAAGACCGCCGAGTCCTACCAGGCAGCCGTCACCCTCGCCTCGCTGCTGATGTGGGCGTGACACTTTGACGACAACTCCTAGTCCCCGGGCCGGGCCCGGGCCCGGGCCCTGTCGGCTCAGGAGTCCTGGATGAGCAGCCTGCCCCCGGCGCCGTCCTCGGACACCAGGGCGAACAACCGCGGCGCCGCGCCGCGCCGAGGTGGAGGTGGAACGGTACCCAGTTCGAGTCCAGTTGCAGCAGCAGCCGCCAGGGGCCCCCGTCCGGCCACTCGTCGTCCTGGAAGAGCAGCGGTGTTCCGCCGATCCTGTCGTTGTCGATCGGCTCGACGTAGCGGTCCCGGTCGGCAGACGGCAATGCCTGGAGTTCGTCGTACGTCAGGGCAGCGGGCTCGTCGACGGAGCGGAGGCCGACGGTGAACTCCACCGCCGCCCCGTCGGCGTCGTACAGGCCGGGTCCGGACGCCAGCGGGCGTACCGGGCCTGCGTAGTCGCCCCCCGGCTGCACGATCACCGCGTTCTCGCCGCCGTCGGGGTCGATGATGTCGGGGTCGAAGAAGTCCTCACCGTGGTCGGCGTGGGTCACGAAGACGTAGGCCGTCTTCCCGTGGCCGGCCGCTCCGAGGACCGGGCTCAACTCGATCTGGCCGACGAACCGCATCGGCCGGTCCCATGCCTCGCTGATCGGCCACTGCGGGCCTGTCACCCATACGGGCTGCCCGCCGAACTTGGTGGTCGGCGTGGAAACCGGCCGGCCGGCCTTGGAGAAGCTCTCGATGCGCCATGTTCTCGCCATGCCCGGCATCATGCCAAGCCATGGTTCAGGGGCTCAGGGAGCCGCTTCGGGCATGACCTCGTCCTCCTCGGTTCCATCGCCCGGGAGATGGCCGCACTCGCGCCGAAGGACGCCGAGGTGCCGGTGGGCCTCGAAACGGGTGGCATCCCGGTGGTCACCACGCCGGCCCGGCTGCCGTGAACTGACCACGCCGAGTTGTGAACTCGCGTCATCCAGCGCACATATGGCGGTGGTGGTAGCAGTCGCGGTCGTGGCCGCAGTTCTGGCAAGCTCGGGCCGCATGGAGTGCGCCTTCTGCCGAATCGTCCGGAACGACGACGCCCGGTGGGTGACGCGTGACCCCGTGGCCAGTGCGTTCGCGCCGCTGGATCCCCTCGCGCCCGGTCACACCCTGGTGATTCCCACATCCCACTGGGCGGATGTCTTCGACACTCCCCCGGAGGTCCTGGCGCACACGATGGCTCTGGTCCAGCGCGTCGCCGGAGCGATGCGGACCGCGCTGGGGGCCGGTGGCGTGAACATACTGAGCGCCAGCGGGCCCGGATCGGAGCAGTCGGTACCCCATCTGCACTTCCATGTGGTTCCGCGCTGGCCGGACGACGCGTTCACCACCTGGCCCGCCCAGCGGTCCCGCCACCGGATCGCCGGCGACCCTGTCACGCGGCTCGCCGATGCCATGGCCGCCGCCCGCGCGACGTGACCGCACGGGAGACAGAGGCCGATGGCGCCGCGCCCCGCCGCGCACCGACGGGTCAGCCGTACAGAACCAGCTGTCGGAAGGCCGCAAGCGCGCCGTCGACGGGGTGGGGCTGCGGCCGGCCCACGGAGTCGAGCCTGTTCCACCGCCGCGTGTTCACCACGACCGCCGGCTGCCGCCGGCCTGACAGGATCGTCTCCCATGACTGCCGACGCATGGAGCACTCACGCCCTCGGCCTCGGGCCCGAAACGGTGACCAAGCGGTTCCGCCCCGGCCACCACGAGCAGAGCGAGCGCGAATGGCGGGCGCTCACGCTGCTCGACGCCCATGCGCCCGGACTTGCCCCCGCACCCCGGCACGCGGATCTCGCGGCCGACGAGCCGACCGTGGTGATGTCCCGGCTGCCGGGCGGGCCGCTCCGGGGGCAACGGCTCGGCGAACGGCAGCTCGACGCCCTGGCGTCGACGGTGAGCGAGGTGTACGGGGCGATGCCCGCGCACGTACTGAACGAGGTGCCCGCCAGGCCGGGGCACCGGCGGTACCTGGCAGGCCGGATCCTGGCCTGGGCACCGCGGACCCGGCCCCGGGTGGGCGCCGAGGTGGGGCGGGCCATGGACGCCGGGCTGGAATGGCTGGCGGGCACGGGACTTGAGAACGCCGGACCGCCGGACGTCCGTCCGGTGTTCGGCCCCGGTGACGGCAATCTCGCCAACTACCTCTGGGACGGTTCCCGGGTGCGGATCGTCGACTTCGAGGAGTCCGGCCGCAGCGACCGCCCGCTCGAACTGGCGGAGATCACCGAGCACGTGGCCGCCTGGGTCGATGAGCCTCTGGACGCCGAGGCGTTCCTCGGCCGGTTCGACCTGGACGCCGCCGAGCGGTCCCTTCTGCTCGGAACCCGTCGGCTGCTGGCCCTCGTGTGGCTGTTCCTGCTCTCCTTCGACGACCCCCGCCACCCGCGCAACCCGCCGGGGACGGCCGACCGGCAGGCCGTCCGGCTGTCCCGGCTACTGGCCTGAGGCGGCGCCGCGCGAAAGCCCCCGCCCGGACCGGTTCACGCCAGAAACGCCGCCACGGCCCCCGCGAACCGGCCGGCGTCATCGACCCACGGATAGTGGCCCGCCCTCTCCTGCACGACGAGCGCCGCGTCCGGGAACAGCGCGGCGAAGGCGGCTACCGAGCGGGGCGGACTGTTCAGGTCGAACTCCCCTGCCAGCAGCAGGACGGGCGCCCCGCATACGGCCAACGCCGCACGGGTGCCCGCCGGATCGAAGGCACCCTCGGCTCCGAAGAGGGCGACGGCCTCCGGGTTCTCCGGCCGGCTCACCACGTGATGATCGCGTGCCGCCCTGTCCCACCGGGCCGTAGAAGAACGGGGCGAGGGCCGGCCAGTCCGTGTCCGTCGAGTCCGTCGAGTCCGTCGAGTCCGTCGAGTCCGTCGAGAACGCAGAAGACGCACGGAGGGACACGGAGGCACCGCCCCTCGCCGCGCTCACCGAGGAACAGGCCGAACGGATGCTCGCCGGGATGAACGACGTCATCCGGGCCGGCGAGGAGATGCGGAGACTCCGCGCCGAGATGATCAAGGTGTTCATCGGCTTCGGCTGGACCCAGGACCGCATCGCCCGGCTCACCGAGATGAGCCAGCCGGCCGTGTCCAAGCAGGTCGCCAAGTACCGGGAAACCGATCCCGCGCCCCCGATGGACCTCTCCCTCGGCCAGCACGACGTGCCATGGCTCGAAGGGCGCCTGTGGGGTCTGGCCGAGGACCTGTCGGAGACGTACGGCGACACGGCGCGCTGTGCCCGCCACGTCGGCGCTCTGGCCCGGGGGAAGGAGCGCTTCACTCCCGAGAACGTCGATGAACTGCGCCGGCTCGTCGAGGAGGACCTTCGGCTGCATGCCCCGGAACTGCCCGAGGGCCACCGGAGGGCGTACGACGAGATCAGCCGAGGTCTCGACGTACGGTCCGCGACAGCCGCCGTCCCGGCCGGCTCGGCCTCCGTGCGCCGTACCCTGGCCCACCGGATCCAGCGGGACCGGCTGCGGGACGGCGCCTGATCCCCGTCGCGCGCACCCCGGCCCGGACCCCCTGCCCGGATCCCCTGCCCGGCCCGGATCACCTCCGCCGGGCCCGGGGCCGCCCCCCGCCCGTCTCAGGCGCTGCGGGCGCGGACGGCGAGGCCCGCCACCAGGACGCTGGGCACGAGCAGCAGGCCGAAGGCGGCGGCGTACCCCGGCAGGTCGGCGGAGCCGAAGCCCAGGAAGAGGTTGAACACGGCGGAGGCCACCCCCATCACCGCCACCTGGCCCAGGTTCTGACTGGTCTGCATGGCGCTGCTGGCGTACCCCTGCCGGCCCGACGGGCTGTGCGTGAGCGAGAGCAGGGTGAGCGAAGGGGCGACCGTGCCCATGCCCACGGCCGCGAGGACCATCGCCCCGGCGGCGGTCAGGGCGGGCAGCGCGGGCAGCGTCCCCACCGCGGCGACCGCCACCGCCGCCCCCATCACCAGGGCGCCCGCCGTGACCAGCCCGTGGCGGGAGACCCGCCCCTGGAGTCGGCCCTGCAGCCAGGAGGAGCCCGCCCAGGCAATGGCGGCCCCCGTGAACGCCAGTCCGGTCTGAACGGGCGGCACCCGCCGGGCGGTGGTCAGCAACAGGGGAACGAAGGCCTCCAGCGTGAAGTACGTCCCCGACGTCAGACCGCGCAGCAGCACGGCGGCGGGCAGTCCGCGCGCGGCACGCCAGGTGCCCGGCGGCAGCAGCCTCGGCACGAACACCACCAGCAGGGCGAGCCCCGCCACCCCGCACAGCAGATGGCGCAGGTCCCAGCCCGAGACGGCGTACTGCCCCAGCGCCGCGCCCACGCTCACCGCCGCCGCGACCGCCGGCGCGGGCCGGGGCGCCTTCGCCGCCGACGGACCCGACTGCCCGGAGGGACCCGCCTGCCCGGACGTACCTGACGGACCGGACTGCCCCGCCTGCCCGGACGTACCCGGCTGCCCGTCCGGACCGTCCGGACCGTCCGGACCGTCCGGACCGTCCGGACCGGGTTCCGGCGGATTCGGGGATGCCTGCCAGGAAGGGCTGCGCAGCATGACGACCACGACCAGCGACGGGATCACGGTCAGGGCGGCCAGGCCGAGGAACACGACGCGCCACGACCACCAGGCGGCCACGAGGCCCGCCAGCGGCGGGCCGGTCAGTGACGGGATGATCCAGCAGGTGCTCATCAACGCCAGGGCCTTCGGCCGCAGTCGGTCCGGATAGGCGTGCGCGATGGCCGTGTTGATGGCCACCGCGATCATCCCGGCCGCCACCCCGTCCAGGAAACGGCCGACCGCCAGTTGCCAGATGGAGGTGCTGGTGGCCGACACGACCAGGGTGACCACGGCGAGCACCATGCCCGCCGCCAGCGGGCGTCCCGCCCCGGCACGGTCCGCCCAGTCGCCGCCCAGCACTCCGCCGAACAGGCTCGCGGCCACGAAGCACCCGGCGACCAGCGGGTAGAGCGGCACTCCGTCCAGATCGCGGGCGGCCACGGGCAGCATGGGTACGACGGCGAGTGCGGCGAACCCGGTCAGGAACATCACCGCGGCGAAGCAGATCGTCGCGGCGGCGTACGTGCGCGAGAACAGCCGCTCCCCGACGTCCGCCGACCGCGCCGCCGACGCCAGGCCGGTCACCGCCGGCCCCCCGGAGCCGATCCGTCATCTCCGTTGCCGCAGCGTGCACATGGGGCTTGAGCGACACCGGAGACACCCCGGCGGGCATGGCCGCGCACTCTCGGATCATGGGTCACGGGCGTCGAGGCTAGGCGGGCGGCTGAAGCACCCGCCACTGGATTTCCCCGCGGACAGCCTCGGCGACCGTACGCTCGGACGCATGGATGAGCTCGTCACCGCCGTCCTCGTCCCGGGTCCGACGGCCGTACGGAACGGCTCCGGACATCCCCGCCGCGGGGCGCGCGCACGCGGCAGGGCCCATGGGGGCCGCGTACGTGCCGGGCGAAGGCTCTAGGATCCGGCCCATGGCTACCGACCCCGGCTACACCTGCTCCCGCTGCGGCGAACACCACACGGAACTCCCGATGGGGTACTCGACCATGGCGCCCGACGTCTGGGACGCGAGCCTGGAGAACGACCCCGACAGCATGCTCTCGACGGACCAGTGCATCGTCAGACACGAGCACTACTTCATCAAGGGTCTGATCGAGATACCCGTGACCGGCAGCCGGGAGCCGTTCTCCTGGGGTGTCTGGGTGTCCTTGAGCCGGGAGAACTTCGGCCGCGCCCTCGACGTGTGGGAGACCCCGGGCCGGGAGTCCGAGAAGCCGTACTTCGGCTGGCTCACCACCGAGTTGGGGCTGTACTCCCCCCGTACGACCAACCTCAAGACCAACGCCCACACCCGCCCGATCGGCCGACGCCCGCTCATCGAACTGGAGCCCACCGACCACCCGCTGGCCGTGGAGCAGCGCAACGGCATCACGCTCGACCGGGTCCGGGAGATCGCCGAGGCGGTACAGCACGCGGACGAGGGCCGGTAGCGCCCCGAGGAGGCCGGCAGGACCCCGGCAGGGGCCGGCAGGACCGCACGCCGACGGCCGAGAGAACCGCAGAAACTACAGTGGGCCGATGACGATCAACGAGGCAGGAACGGCCACGCCCGCCGGTATCGACGGGGTGCGGAACTTCCGGGACGCCGGAGGAGTCGGACACCTGCCGCCCGGGGTCCTCTACCGGTCCGGCTCGCTGCACACCATGTCGGCGGAGGGCGCGCACGGGCTGGCGGAGCTGGGGGTGCGTACGGTCGTCGACCTGCGCAGCCGGCCGGAGGTCACCGACCGGCCGGATGCTCTGCACAGCACGGGGATCGGGCACCTGCACGTTCCGGTGTTCAGGGAACAGCGGTGGCCGCAGGAGCAGATGGAGCTCTACCCGTCGATGGCCGAGCACGCCGGCCGCGCCGTGCTGGCGGTGCTACGGCGGCTGCCCGCCGAGCACGAAGGTGCCGTACTGGTCCACTGCGCGTCCGGAAAGGACCGGACCGGTGTCGTGGTCGCCCTCGTGCAGACGCTGTTCGGGGCGTCCGAGACGGAGGTGGTGGCGGACTTCGTACGTTCCAACGCCGAGCTGGGCCTGTCCGTCGCGCCGTCACCGGCCCCGCGGGGACACAACACCCTGCCGGTCACGGCCGCCCACATCCGCCGCGCGCTCCTGTGGATCCGCAGTCACCACGGTTCCGTACCCGCCTGTCTCCGGGAGCAGGGCGCCACGCGGGGAGACCTCTCCCGGCTTCCCGACGAGGCGTGAGCCGCCCACGCCGCCCACGCCGCCCCGCCCCTCACACCCTCACGGCCCCGCGGGTCCGGCTCGTCAGAGAGCCGCGCTCCCGTCCTCCAGCCCGGACCGCAGTTGGACGAATCCCTGCTCGGCGGCCTCGACCGCGTCCCCGTACACCTGGTCCGCGCTCCGGCCCTCGCTGATCCGCCGCCAGTTCTCCAGGGACAGGATGCGCAGAACCGCGATGATCTGGCCCGCGGCCAGCCGTTCCTTCACCCCGTCGCCCAGGGCGCGGGCGAGAGCCGCCTCCGAGCGGCCCTGGTAGGCGTGGAGCCGGGCCACCAGGGACGGTGTCCCGTACAGCATCCGGTGGAACTCCAGCACCTGCGGCACGTCGCAGAGGCCCGTGACCGGGTCGCGGCGCTCCAGACCGTCCAGGTAGTGGCGCCGCAGCGCGTCCAGCGGGGACGCGTCGTCCGCCCGGCCGGCGACCACCCGCGCGGACTCGTCCTCGTGGTCCGCGAAACGGTGGAGAGCCAAGTCCTCCTTGGTGGGGAAGTAGCGGAACAGCGTCGGCTTGGAGATGTCCGCGGCAGCCGCGATCTCCGCCACCGAGACCTTGTCGAAGCCCCGCTCCAGGAACAAGGTGATCGCGGCGTCGGAGACCGCCTCGAACGTCAGCCGCTTCTTGCGCTCCCGCAGACTCATCGGCGTACGGGTCGGCGTACGGGGGGAAGCCTGCGAGGCCGCGCCGCCGCCCGGACCCGCGTCCGCCCCGTCCGCCGCATCCGTGGTGTGCGCCGCATGCGTCGCGTCGGCTGCCTTACGGGGGCCGGGGTTCTCTCCGCTCATGACCATGAAGCGTACGCCCCGGACCTCAAGCGGACTTGACGTCGGATGCCGCCCGACCCGAACCGGAAGGCTCCGCTCCGCCCTCCTGCGCGCGGGTGCGGATCAGCACGTCGACCCCGTCCAGCACCCGTTCCAGACCGAACCGGAATTCATGGTCGGGCTCCTCCGGCGTCCGTATCCCTCCGGCCGCCATCAACCGGGAGAGCGCGGGATGACGCACGGGGTCCACCAGCCGGTTCAGCGTGCGGGCGTGGCCCTCCACGACCTCCTCCACCGGGACGCCGCGGGACTCGACGGCGGCGCCGAGATCACTCCTCAGCAGCGCCTCGTTCCGCACGAAACCGGCGACCAGACGAAGGACGCGCACCTCCTCGTCCGCCGCCAGACCGGCACCTTCGAGCGCCTGGAGGCCCTGTTCCCACCAGGCGACCGAGTTCGGGCTGGCGGGCGGTCCCACGATGGGGACGCGGAGCATCCACAGGTTGGCGTGGAAGACCCGGCGCTGCGCCCAGGCCCAGCACGACAGCGCCTCCCGCCAGCCGGCCCTCTCCTCCCGGACGGGCAGCGGGGGCGGCGGGCCCATGGCCGCCTCCTGCATGAGCACGTACAGCTCGTCCTTGGCGGCGACGTACCGGTAGAGGGACATCGTCGAGGCGCCGAGGTCCTTGGCGACCCGGCCCATCGACACCGCGCCGAGCCCTTCGTACGCCGCCACCGCCACCGCGGCGTCCACGATGCGCTCAAGGCTCAGGCCGGGACGGGGCCCCTTGACCGGGCGCGCCCGCAGTCCCCAGGCGGCCTCGATACTGGCCGGCAGGCCGGTACCGCCGGGTGGACCTTTCTCCTGCTTCACCTGAACCTGCCTTCCCTCGGCGCCCATTGTAGGTATGCGCATTCATGGCGCATTAACGCGCGCTACGCACACAGAAGGGGCATTCCACGCCGTCAACCGCCGCCGACGGGGCTCCACGGTGCCGTTCAGGGACCCGCACCCGCCCACCGGTGCGGCCTCCGACCTCGGCCCCTGGCGCAAGCCGACCGGCTGAAGCTCCTATTGCTGTCAAGCGGTCTGGAGCCAGTCGCGGTAGGCAAGGGCGAGGTCGTCGTCTCTGCTGAGTCCTCTTTCGAGCCTGGAGAT
>NZ_JBVHOQ010000089.1:0-9440 GCF_055568375.1 Streptomyces sp. NPDC026062 | reverse complement strand
TCATCCACAAACTCGGCCCCGGCCTCTACGCCGCCACAACGTGGACCCCAACACCCCTTGCATGAACTGCGAAAACGTTAACTACCCGGCCTTGGGTCAAGGCCCGTCCTTCGAAGACGATCTGGAAGGCGTTCAGCGGGGCCTTCCAGATCGCCTTCGAAGGACGGCTCACCCCGGCCACCAACTGAACCCGCACGAAAAGGATCAGCCGTTTACTGGGCACGCCCCACCAGGGCAACGCCTGCTTGAACTGTTCAGATCCGGAGGTGTCTCTCGTTTTGTACGGGCCCGATGGCCCGAGGGAGCCGACTCATTTCCCGACCTTTGGCAGCCGTCCTGGGGCGGACCTACAGCTCGAGGGGCTCGGTGTTGAGCCAGCTGTATGGGTTATTCCAGATACCGACCGTCGCGGCCTGCCAGTCAAGCACCCAGTCGGGCCGAAGTCCCCGGGCTCCCCAGCCCCCGGCTTGCTTGCCGGGAACCGTAAGTCCGGCCTGCTGAGCAGCGAGCGCCGCGTCGTACACCTGGCGCGCGATGCGCAGGGCCTCGCTCGCGGACGACGCCTCGCCAGTGAAAACGTGCACGCCGTGCAGCTGGCGGTTGGTGGTGTGGTGTATTGGGACGTCAACCTCGAAGTACCGAATCGGCATGACGCCCTCTCCTTTCTGTCGCTGGCCGTGGCGGAACACCGCGAATGCCCCGGCAGGTTGGGCCGGGGTGGCATGGAGGAACGTCGCGCTCGCACGGGATGGGGTCAGCGGCCGAGGGAGACCGCGATGATCTCGACGTAGCCGAACGCGAGGTCGGGGAGCGCGTCCAGGGGCCACCAGCGGGCGGCGTTGGCGTCGCCCCGGCAGTCCGCTGAACCAACATGGGCACGGTGGCGTTGTACGCGGCGGTGACGTACCGGCCGCGCGAGTCACGGCCGACGGCGTCGAAGGCGCCCACGTGCTGGTGTCAGCGGCCGGGACGGCGATGCCATTTTCTTCCGCCAGCTCGCGCGCGGCGACCTCCAGGGCGGTCTCCCCCACGTCCACATGACCGCCGGGCAAAGCCCACCGGTCCCTGAACGGGTCCCAGTCCCGCCCGATCAGCAGGATGTGGCCAGCGGCGAGCGGAACGACATCGGCGGTGTAGCGGTTCGTCTCGTCGGTGGTGTCGGCGCTCAAGAGATTTCTCCTAGTGTCGAGAGGGCGGAGCAGGTCGCCCCGCCTGGGGCGGCCCGGAGGGCGGGTGGTCAGGCCGGGACGACGGTGGGGGCGGGGGTGTCGAGTCCGGCGCCGAGCAACAGGAAGCAGATCGACTGCGCGTACTCGCGGTCGCGGATCCGGTCAAACAAGAGTTGACCGGCGACCAGGCAGCCGACCCGCAGCTGGATCAGGACGACGGCACGCGGGTAGGCGCCGACGGCGGTCGCGACCTGCCCGGCGGCGTCGGCGGCGAGCTGGTTGGCCGCCCCGAGGGCGGCCTCGTGGCGGGAGTACTGCGCTCGGCAAACCGCCCAGCCGGTCAGCGCCCGGATGTGGTCCACCCTTTTCTCCCACGTCGTGTACATACTGCGCATGACCTCGGGGTCGGCGGCCCACTCTGTGATCCACCGTTGGGCGAGGTCGGGCAGTTGGGCGAGGGTCGCCAGTATCTGAGCGCCACGGTGCCCGAACGCACGCCCTGCCTTGAGTTTCTCCACGACGCGGATCTGGTGGGACATCAGCCAGTACGGGTGGTTTTCGCCGCTCCAGTGCCCGGTCTCACTGAGTGGCTGAACGATCCAAAGCCGAATCGGCCGGCCGTCCTCAATACGTTCCAGAATCTCGCCGCACCGCGTGTAGATGTGGAAGTAGTCGAGCGACCTCTGGGTGTACCAGCTCCGGCTGGGGCGGAGTGGTCGGCGAAGCTGGCGGTCGCCACCGGCTGGCCGTTCGCTCGGGCGTACCGGGCGGAGTATTTGCCGGTGGGCAGGACCGTGCCCTCGGGGCGGGGCGATGTGGTGGACCACAGGCCGGGTACGCCAGGTGTTGTGCGCCATGGCTTTCTCCAGGTGGTTTCAGGAGAGTGCCAGGCGGGCCGGCCGAACCAGGTGCGGGTGGCAGGGCTGGGGCCGTAGAGCTCGTCCGCGCGATGGCGCTCTGTTCGGTACGGTGGGCGAGAGCGGCGATCCGGTGGGCCTTGTCCGTGAGGGCCTCGCTGCGGATGAGGCTGGCGGCGAACAGGTTGTTGAGCCGGGCCCGCCCTTGGGCGCGCTCGGCAAGGCATTGCATCTCGCGGCCGCTGGGGTCGGGGTGCGGGCAACAGTGTCAGGGAGCGACTAGGACTTGTCCGGGCGATCATGTTGCTGGTTAGGGTGCGAGCGTGGCCAGGACGAGCGTGAGCAACGAGACCAGCAGCGTGGTCTGCCTGTGGGTTGAGCCGTGGGGAACTGATCACTGGATGGGGCCGGGCGAAGAGTTCACCGTCGTGACCGAGACGGACCCGGAGCACTCGCCGTTCAACGTGGTTGTGCATGATCAGGGCATCACGGTGTGGGTGAATTCGGGCAGCGACGCCGAAGTCTTCGACAAGAACGGCGACCTGGTCCCGTGTGGGCATCAGCGGCCGGCGGAGGGCGACCACTGAGGTGTGTTTTGCCGTCAGGTTCGGAGCCAGACGGCGATGGCTGCCACGGTTGCGGTGCCGAGGTAGACGTAGCGGCGCTTGTCGTAGCGTGTGGCCACCGCCCGGTGCTGTTTCAGTCGGTTGATCGTCCGTTCGACGGTGTTGCGCTTCTTGCAGCGGTCTTCGTCGAATTCGGGTGGCCGCCCGCCGCGTGATCCCTTGCGCAGGCGGGCGGCCTGGCTGTCGGTCTTCTCCGGGATCGTGTGCCGGATGCCGCGGCGCCGCAGGTAGTCGCGGCACGGACCATTGCTGTAAGCCTTGTCCGCAGCGACGCTGTCGGGCTTCTTGTGTGGCCTGCCCGGCCCGGGTCTCGGGACGCGGATCTTCTCCAGGACCGGTTCGAACTGCGTGCAGTCCGCCCGCTGACCTGGTGTGACGATCAAAAACAGTGGGCGGCAGCGTCCGTCCGCGCTCAGGTGGAGCTTGGTAGTGAACCCACCGCGCGAGCGCCCCAAGCCCTCGCCTCCAGCACCACCTCCACCAGCCGGGCGACGAGGCTCTGCCACGGTCTCTCGTGCTGGTGTTCTTCTGACGTGTCCCCCTTTGAGGCGGGGACCGGCGGTGGGCCGGTGCGGGCGCCCGCCGGGTGCTGATGCGCCCGCACGATGGTGGAGTCGACTGAGATGTCCCAGTCGATCTCACCCGCGGCGTCGGCCGCTACCTGGACCTGCTGGAGAAGGTGCTCCCAGGTTCCGTCGGCCGACCACAGACGGTGGCGTTCGTAGACGGTCTTCCACGGCCCGAACCGTTCGGGCAGGTCACGCCAGTGAACACCGGTCCGAACCCGGTGCAGAATCCCGTCGATCACCTGCCGATGATCCCTCCACCTGCCACAACGCCTGTTGCTGACCGGCAGGAACGGCCGCAGCCGTTCCCACTCAGCATCACTCAGATCGCCCCGCCCCATGACCACGTCAACGACCTGGTCAGGGAGTAGTCACATGATCGGCCGGACAAGTCCTAGTCGACTAGCCGCCGGACGATGACGGTGAGCGCCTCGGTGACGGCATCCAGGTCGCCATCGGCGAGCCAGGCGTAGATGCTGTCGTCGCCCGCCAGATCGGGGGTGCACTTCGCGTGGCACCGCCCGTCGGGGGCGATCAACGAAGCTGTGGTAAAGACGTTCCGGCTGTACCTGGCTGCGGGTAGAAGACTGAGAGGGCGAAGTCGGCGGCGGTGCGCGTGAAGTTGACCGGCTAGTTCGGGACATCGGTCGGGGTCCACTCGCGTGCGGCGATTTCCCCGAGGAGCGTCATGAAGCGGGTGGGGGCGTATGCAACAGGATGGGGCATGGGCGCCTCAAGGTGGTGACGGTGGGCTGACGTGCCCCCGCGCCGTCCCGGCCCGGGGCAGGGGCGGCACTGCGGTGCGTCAGATCGCATGCGCCGGGCAAGTTATTAAAGAGCGTTTTGTCCCGGCAGGGCTGTTTGATATCTCGGGTGGCAGGGCGACTTCAGACAGTCGTGCGTGCGTGACGATCGGGTCGTGTGGGCCCGCACTCTGTAGCTGCGTGCGGGATCGCCCGTAGAGACAAGGAGGGGTGCGGGGAATGGACAGTGTCGGAACAGCGCGGCTGCTGATTAGCAATGGAGGTGAGTCCGTGCTGGAGTTGACCGTGGAGCCCTGGGCGGACACGTACCAGATGCCCCCGGAGCAGACGTGGGTCGTTGTCACCCACTCGCCTGCAGCGGATGGCTCATGGTCCGGAACTCTGCGGGGGGACGAACCATTCCAGGTCGACCATCGGCCCGAATCGGTCACGGTGTGGGTCGACGGAAACTGCTTCCACCTCAGTGACACGGAGGAGGACGCGATCGACTCGGCCGACTGGCACTGCCCTGCTCAGGGCGCTTCCTCCTGACTCAGGAGTCGCGCCAGTTCGAGGTGGATTCGTGGGTGAGTCGTCGGCTCATGAGGTCGATCATGGCCACCTTGATCATGGGTTCAGAGCGGTGGGGGTGGGTTTCGTAGTCACGGGCGAGGCGACGGTGATGCATGAGCCAGCCGAAGGTCCGCTCGACGACCCAGCGCCGCGGAATCACCTTGAAGCCCTTCTGGGCGGGGTCGCGACGCGTGACTTCGACATCGATGCCCAAGCGGGCACCGTGGTCGATGGCCTTGGTTCGATAACCGCTGTCGGCCCATGCCTTCGTGACGCGCGGGTGGCCTGCCGCAATGTCCGAGAACAGATGAATGCCACCGGCGTTATCTGAGACGCTGGCGGCGGTGACCAGCACGGCCAGGAGGAGGCCGAGTGTGTCGACGCCGATGTGACGTTTGCGGCCCGCGATCTTCTTGCGATCGTGGCGTAGCGGTGGCGGCGCAGGGCGAAGTCGTCGACCCCGATCACCCGTGGGAGGCGCACCGCCGGCCGGGGGATGCGCCGCAGCAGGCGCAGGGCGGTGGCGTAGGACAGGGGCGTGGCCAGGAACCGAGTAAAGCGGGCGGCTGCCCGGCCGCGTAACTTCTTGACCACCTCGGAGACCTGCCTGGTCAGACGCGTGGTACGGCGCTGAAGAAGCTCGATCAGCCCAGGAACCTGCTCACGGAAGGTCTGCTTCGCCGGCAGCCCAGGACCGGGCAGACCAGGCGCCGCACCCGGACGCGTACTACGACCCGGCGGCCATCGACCGGCACATCTGCCAACGTCCGAACGTGATACCCGTGCACCTTCTCCGTCGGCACCCCGCATACCGGGCAGGGCATCGGAGCATCCCGGGTTCGGGCGACGACCCGGATCACCTAGCCACCATCCGCCATATCCTCGATGACCAGAGCAGAGAGCCCTGAAAACGCCCTTATACAAGGGAGTTGATAGCTCGCATACAACGTTAACGACGGCCGTCACCGAACGTCACGACCGACTACGGCGCAGATCCGATCTCTCTACAGTCCCCTGGTTGGCCGCGACTTTTGGGCAGGACCGCTGCTCGGTAAGGAAGAGGTGGGCGGCGATTGCGGGGGTGACGTGCCGATGCCAGTTGGTGAACGAGCGGCTCTCGAAGTGGTCGAGGCCGCGCGTCGTCTTCAGCTCGCGGTACTCGTGTTCGATGCGCCACCGCAGCTTCGCGAGCCGGACCAGATCCCGGGCAGAGTATGGCCGACCGCAAAGCCGCGAAGGCTGCGGTCCAAGAGCGCGTGCCCTGCCGACGGCCAGTTACCTGTCTCGTCATCGACTGGGATACCGCGACCTTCGTGTGGTGTCCCGTTGAACTCGTAACAAGATCTTGTCGATTGGCCCTGGTCGGGCGTGACCGATGTAATGATCCGGCCGGTGGCGTCGTGTGATTACTCGGTGCCGCCTGAGCGATCGACCTGATGGGTGGTTTTGATCTGCACTAGTGTCAGTGGCTGCTGGCACTATCACCCGCTATGAAGATCACGCGTACTACGCCGCCGCGGCCGCTCGACGTGACCGCGCTCTTTCCCCAGCTGGCCCCGCTGGCCCGTACGGCAACCCGGTTGCACCCGGTTCCTGCATGCCCGTCCCCGCGTCACAGCTCGGTCGGCGGTCCGCTAGTGTGGCCCGCCGATGAGCCCTGGCCGCACTGCGACGGTCCGCACGAGTGGGACGCAAAGAAACCGCTCAGACCGCTTTCGGACTTGAGACTGCTGCGCCGGATCCGCGCCGCCGCGCGGGGTCGCGACTTCACCCCGCAGGAACGGGAGGCCCTCGCCCGCATCGAGCCCCCGAGGACCTATCCGAGACCGAAACCGGGCCGTCAGCCCTACGACGGGGCGATAGCCCTGTTGCCGCTGGCCCAGTTCTACACGCGGGACATCCCGGACCTGCGCACGCCCGCCAGCACGGATCTACTCCAAGTGCTGTGGTGTCCTTTCGACCATCCTCCGAAAAGCTACATGCCCAGGACCGTGCTGTTCTGGCGGTCCGCAGCCGAGGTCACCAGCTTCCTCACCGCGCCCCTGGAGCCGCCCACGGTGCAGTTCGACGTCTACCTGCCCGAGCCGTGCCTGCTCCTCCCGGAGCAGATCACCGAGTACCCCCACCCCTCGGAGCTGAGCCCGGACATCTTGAGCACGCTCAACGACTGGGGCAGATGGGAGAACGCCGGAAACACGGTGGACAGCCGCTATGCCTCGTACCCGGCGGAGTTCTACGGGATCAACCTCTCCGTGGCGCCGGGCTGGAAAGTTGGCGCCTTGCCCTCCTGGGGCCTGACCGACCCGATCCCCCAGTCCTGCCTCACATGGGACACCACGATGACCCCCCTGCTGACCATCCCCTCGCACGAATGGGGCAGCAGCGACCGCACCTGGATCCCGTACGAACTGCAAGAGCCAGAGATTCCCACCAGGGGCGGTGCCCCTCGACCCAATCAGAGCGCCGCCATCCAGATCGCCCGCGGCTACAAGCAACAGCTCAACATCTGCCCAGCCTCACCCGAGCATCCCCACACCGAGCTGATGCAGTAGACGCCCCAACAGCGGCCCACCACACGTGGTCTGGATCTGCAGCACGACCGTGTGCCAGCTTGACCTGCCCCACCAAGCGAGCTCCTAACGTGATCTTGACGCGGTCTTCTTGAGGCGCCTCCAGCAGATGAGGCTGCAGCCCAACGAGACGAAGGCGTCGTGGAGCTCAGTTCGGCGTTCCCAGCGGACTGCGAGGCGTTTGAAGTGGTGGAGCAGGGCGAAGGTCTGCTCCACGACGTAGCGGAGCTTGCCGATGCCCTTGATGTTCGGTGATCCCTAGCGGGAGATGACGGGCAGGATCCGCCGGTGACGGAGCTCGTCGCGGTGTGCGTTGGAGTCGTAGCCCTTATCGCCGAGCAGGGCTTCGGGCCGTGTGCGGGGCCGGCCTGGACGGCCCGCGACGGGAGGGATCCCGTCGACCAGGGCGAGGGTCTGGGTGACGTCGTTGACGTTGGCCGCGCTCGTGATGACTTTGAGCGGGGTGCCGCGTCCGTCGCAGATCAGGTGGTGTTTGCTGCCCGTTTTCCGCCGGTCGACCGGCGACGGACCGGTGTCGGGCCCCCCCTTTTCGCGCGGATGTGGGAGCCGTCCACGCACGCCCGTGACCAGTCGAGTTCGCCGGCCGCCTTCAGCTCCGCGAGCAGGACTCGGTGCAGCCGGTCGAAGACCCCTGCTCTCTGCCACCGGTCCAGACGCCGCCAGCACGTCTGTCCCGAGCCGAACCCCAGCTCCATCGGCAGGAGTTGCCAGGCCATGTCGTTGTAGAGGACGAACAGAATGCCCTGCAGGCAGAGCCGGTCCGACACCGGCCGCGGCCCGGGCGACCGCTCTGGCCACGGCGGCAGCAACGGTTCGATCAGAGCCCACAACCCATCGTCCAAGATCCACGGTCGAGTACCCACACCTCACGAACGGCCGAATCATCACACCGGTCACGGCCTACCAGGCCGTTTCAAAAAGATCTTGTTACGAGCTCGTTAGGTGTTCAACCCGCTCGAACATTCAACAAGCATGGGGCGGGTGCGAGGTATTCCCGTCGCCAAATGCGAGCATCCATAAATAGGGCAGTCAGAGCAGGTCGGATACCGTCCTTTCGGCACACCCGCTCCGCCTACTCAAGTTGCCATTGATCTGCCACGGCTCTGGGCCGCTCCGTCCTTCAGTGGGAGTCTCGATGCCGAACTTCAGAATCCTGGGACCGATCGAAGCCGGGCCCGTCCAATCTGCCTGGCGCCCGGGCGGACGTCTTCAGAGCATCCTTCTCGCGGCCTTACTGTCCAATGACAGCCATTACCGGGCCAGTGAGGTTCTCATCCGCGAACTCTGGGGGGATGAGCTGCCGGACGGCCCTCTCAACGCCTTACAGGCTCAGGTGAGCCGCCTACGGCGCAGCCTTGCACGGACTCAGGCGACGCGCGACGTTCGCATCGCGTCCGTTTCGGTGGGCTACCAGCTCGACCTCGCCAGTGGCGAGGTCGACGCGGCCATCTTCATGTCCGGCTTCGAGCAGGTCCGGCGAATAGCCGCGGAGGGAAGTGTGCGCTCAGCCAAGGTAGCGGACCTCATCGCGATGTGGCGTGGGCCGGCGTTTGGCGGGATCCGCGGCGGTAGCGTCTGCGAGGCCGCAGCGATCCGCTATGAGGAGTCGCGGCTCTCGGCCGTGGAACTGCTCTACGCGTGCAAGCTGCAAGAGGGCGGCCACCTCGGGCTCACCGCAGAACTGGGTGGCTACGTGAAGGAGCATCCGTACCGCGAAGGGTTTGCCATTCAGTTGGTGGTGGCCCTGTACCGGGCTGGTCGACAGGCGGATGCCCTGGCAGCCTGCCGAACGCACCGTCGGTTGCTGCTGCACGACCTCGGGGTGAGCCCGTCACCTGCCATGCAGTATCTGGAGATTGCCGTGCTGCGGCAGGATGTCATTCTGACTGACCCTCGGGTACTCGAACGGCTTTCAGCCGACGCGTCTCCCAGACAGACGAGTTGAGTACCGGTCGCACGACTGCGTCATGGGCCCGCACAGACAACGAGTCGGCACCGGGCGCTACGCAGGCGCTCCTCTCTGACCTATCCAGTTCCGCCCTGGAGGTAACCGTGCCCAGTAACTATCCCTCCGGTTTCGGCATTCACGACCTTTCCCTCGTCAGTACGCGATTTTTGCTCACCCATGCCGAGTTGAGTCGCCACCGGGGCGACGACGTGCACAAGTACCACACAGGCATCGGGTAATGGGTGATGAGCGTGCCCGCCATCGATGAGGACATATTGATCAGAAACTCATTGGGTTCACTCGTCGAGGACGTATCGGACGTGCGGGGCTTTGAAGTAGCCGGTGACGATGTGGGGCTGGCGCTGTC
>NZ_JBVHOQ010000088.1:0-10198 GCF_055568375.1 Streptomyces sp. NPDC026062 | reverse complement strand
CGTACCGGCGGAACGTTCGTCGTTCGAGGAGACGCCCCGGAGGGGCACCGGACCCCCACCCACCGGGACAGGGCGAACCCCGGTGGGGGACCCGCGCCCCCACCGGGGCGACCCGCACACCAAGCCCGTCCGGCGATTGAGGACGGAACCCCCCGCCCCGGACCGGGGCGACAAGCAGGCCCCCCACCCCGCCCCCACATACGGCACACTGGAGGTTTGGCCAGTACCCGCCACCCCCCGTGGCGGCCCCGCAGAAAGGGCCGAAGCGCGTGACCGGACCCCTCATCGTCCAGAGCGACAAGACACTGCTCCTGGAGGTCGACCACGAACAGGCCGACGCCTGCCGCCGTGCGATCGCACCCTTCGCGGAGCTGGAGCGTGCGCCCGAGCACATCCACACCTACCGGCTGACCCCGCTCGGGCTGTGGAACGCCCGCGCCGCGGGGCACGACGCCGAGCAGGTCGTCGACGCACTCGTGAAGTACTCGCGCTACCCCGTACCGCACGCACTGCTCGTCGACATCGCCGAGACGATGGACCGGTACGGCCGCCTCACGCTTTCCAAGCACCCGGTCCACGGGCTGGTGCTCACTTCCACGGACCGGCCGGTCCTGGAGGAGATCCTGCGGTCGAAGAAGGTCCAGCCGCTGGTCGGGGCCCGGATCGATCCGGACACCGTGGCCGTGCACCCGTCCGAGCGCGGACAGGTCAAGCAGACGCTGCTGAAGCTGGGCTGGCCCGCCGAGGACCTTGCCGGGTACGTGGACGGCGAGGCGCACCCGATCGAGCTGGACGAGAACGGCTGGGCGCTGCGGCCCTATCAGCAGCAGGCCGTCGAGGGGTTCTGGCACGGCGGGTCCGGGGTCGTCGTGCTGCCCTGCGGCGCGGGCAAGACGCTGGTCGGGGCGGGTGCGATGGCGCAGGCCAAGGCGACCACGCTGATCCTGGTCACGAACACGGTCTCGGCCCGGCAGTGGAAGCACGAGCTGGTGAAGCGGACCTCGCTGACCGAGGACGAGATCGGCGAGTACAGCGGTACGCGCAAGGAGATCCGGCCGGTCACGATCGCCACGTACCAGGTGCTGACGACGCGCCGCAAGGGCGTCTACGCGCACCTGGAGCTGTTCGACTCCCGCGACTGGGGGCTGGTGATCTACGACGAGGTGCATCTGCTGCCCGCGCCCGTGTTCAAGTTCACCGCCGACCTCCAGGCCCGCCGCCGGCTCGGTCTGACGGCGACGCTGGTGCGGGAGGACGGGCGCGAGTCGGACGTCTTCTCGCTGATCGGGCCGAAGCGGTTCGACGCCCCGTGGAAGGAGATCGAGGCGCAGGGCTACATCGCGCCCGCCGACTGCGTCGAGGTGCGGGTCAATCTGACGGACTCGGAGCGGCTCGCGTACGCGACCGCCGAGGCCGAGGAGAAGTACCGGTTCTGCGCGACGACCGCGACGAAGCGGAAGGTCACCGAGGCGCTGGTGCGCAAGCATCAGGGCGAGCAGACGCTGGTCATCGGGCAGTACATCGACCAGCTCGACGAGCTGGGTGAGCATCTGGATGCCCCGGTGATCAAGGGCGAGACCAGCAACGCCCAGCGCGAGAAGCTGTTCGACGCCTTCCGGGAGGGCGAGATCAGCGTGCTGGTCGTGTCGAAGGTGGCGAACTTCTCGATCGACCTGCCGGAGGCCACCGTCGCCATCCAGGTGTCGGGCACCTTCGGGTCCCGCCAGGAGGAGGCCCAGCGGCTCGGCCGGGTGCTGCGGCCGAAGGCGGACGGGCACGAGGCGCGGTTCTACTCGGTGGTCGCCCGCGACACGATCGATCAGGACTTCGCGGCGCACCGCCAGCGCTTCCTGGCCGAGCAGGGCTACGCGTACCGGATCGTGGACGCGGACGAGCTGCTGTCGGACAGCTGACGGGACGGGCAGCACAGGGACGGACAGCTGACGGGACAGGCAGCACAGGGACGGGGAGCGGAGGCGGCCGAGGCCGGGGCGCAGGGCCCGGCCGCCGGGCCGCCGGCAAGGGGCGGGGCGTCGGGCTCAGTGTGCGCGGCGGACTCCCGCCTCCTCCGCGTACTCCCCGAGGACGACGACGCCGAACGCCGCCCGTACGAAGACCTTCACGGCGCGCAGCGCTTCTCCGGTGCGGTGGTGGTGCCGGTGGCCGGTGGCCGCGGTCGCGCCGTGCGCGGGGCCGGTCCTTCGCGGGTTCAGGGTGACGGTGCTCATGTCTTCCATGGTGCTCCGGACGGGTGGGCCGCGGCGTCGGTCCGCAGGCTGAAGCGCGGGGGCGTGCGCCTACCCCTGTGGTCGGACGCCGTCCCCTACGGGACGTACCCGCGCGATATTCGTTCGCGCCGGGCGGGAGCGGTCGATACAATCGCCGGTCTGCCCGCCTCCCGCACCGTGGTACCGGCCGTCCCAGGACGCACACCGGCAGCCGGGGGAGCGCCGCCGACCGGACGGAAACCGGCCGACAGCCGTACGCACATCCATGTGCGCACCAGTGATCGATCCCCGAGCGGACCGCATCGTCCCCGAGCAGTGACCGGGACGGGGTGCGGTCCGCCGTCCTGCGTTGAATGCCGGAGGCAACACCGTGCCCGCGCACGAACACGAAAGCGACACCACCACCGACCCCCTCGCCCACGAGCGCGCCCATCTCGCGGCCTCGCGTGCCGCGCTGCGCGCCATGCGCGAGGACGCCCAGGCGCTGAACATCCGCGATGTCACGGCGAACTGGGTCAACGCCGCAGTACTGCAGGCGCAGATCGCCGACCGCATCAAGTCGCTCGCCGATCTCGCCCACACTCCGCTCTTCTTCGGGCGGCTGGACTACCTCCATGTGGTCGGTGCGGCGCAGGCCGAGGGCGCGGAGGGCGAGCAGTTCTACATCGGGCGCCGCCACGTCCACGACGCCGACGGCGATCCGATGGTCATCGACTGGCGCGCGCCGGTCTCCCAGCCGTTCTACCGGGCGTCCCGCAACGACCCGCTCGACGTCGGCCGGCGGCGCCGCTTCGGTTACACCGGCGGTGAGCTGACCGCGTACGAGGACGAGCACCTCACCGACCCGTCCGAGACGGCGCGAACGAGCAAGCTCCTCCAGGCGGAGATCGAGCGGCCCCGCGTCGGTCCGATGCGGGACATCGTCGCGACGATCCAGCCCGAGCAGGACGAGATCGTCCGCAGCGAGCTCGGCGGCACCGTGTGTGTGCAGGGCGGGCCCGGCACCGGGAAGACGGCCGTGGGCCTCCACCGGGTCGCGTATCTGCTGTACGCGCACCGTGAACGGCTCGCCCGCACCGGCACGCTCGTCATCGGGCCGAACAAGTCGTTCCTGCACTACATCGAGCAGGTGCTGCCGGCCCTCGGTGAGCTGGAGGTGAAGCAGGCGACGGTCGACGACCTGGTGACGGCGCAGGTCGAGGTCCGGGCCACGGACGAGGCGCGGGCCGCCGTGGTGAAGGGCGACGCCCGGATGGCGGAGGTGCTGCGGAGGGCGATCCGTTCGCATGTGACGATGCCGACGGAGTCGGTGATGGTGGTGCGGGGTTCGCGGCGCTGGCGGGTACCGGCGTACGAGATCGAGGAGATGGTCACCGAGCTGCTGGCCCGCGACATGCGGTACGGGGCCGCGCACGAGGCTCTTCCGCAGCGCATCGCGCACGCCGTGCTGGTGCGGATGGAGGAGGCGGGCGAGGCGCCCGACGACCGGGTGCAGAACGCGGTGGCGCGCAACCCTGCGGTGAAGGCGGCCGTGAAGGCGATCTGGCCTGCCGTCGAGCCGTCGAAGCTGGTGCTGCGGCTGCTGTCGGACCCGGAGTTCCTGGCCGCGCACGCGGAGGGGCTGCTCAGTGAGGACGAGCAGAAGACGGTCCTGTGGACGAAGCCGGCCCGCAGTGTGAAGTCCGCGAAGTGGTCGGCGGCGGACGCGGTGCTGATCGACGAGGCGGCCGACCTGGTGGCGCGTACGCACTCGCTCGGTCATGTGGTGATCGACGAGGCGCAGGATCTGTCCCCCATGCAGTACCGGGCGGTGGGCCGGCGCTGCTCGACCGGTTCGGCGACCGTCCTCGGTGACCTGGCGCAGGGCACCACCCCGTGGTCGACGGAGAGCTGGGACGAGGCGCTGCGTCATCTGGGGAAGACGGACGCGGTGGTGGAGGAGCTGACGGCGGGCTTCCGTGTGCCGCGCGAGGTGATCGCGTACGCGTCGCGGCTGCTGCCGGTGATCTCGCCGGGACTCGCGGCGGTGGAGTCGGTGCGTGAGTCCCCCGGTTCGCTGTCGGTCCGGGAGGTGACGGGCGCGGACGCGCTGGACGCGGCGGTGGTCGCGGCGTGCGTGGAGTCGCTGACCCAGGAGGGTTCGACCGGTCTGATCGCCGCCGACGCGCGTATCCCCGCACTGGCGGAAGCGCTGACGGCCGCGGGGCACACGTATCTCTCCCCCGGTGAGGAGACGACTGCCGAGTCCCGGCTCACCCTGGTCCCGGCGTCGCTGGCCAAGGGTCTGGAGTACGACTACGTGGTACTGGACGAACCGGCGGCCGTGGTCGACGGCGAGCCCGACGAGCGGACCGGGCTGCGGCGGCTGTATGTCGCCCTGACCCGTGCGGTGTCGGGGCTGATTGTCCTTCACGCCGCTGCCCTGCCGGAGGAGTTGGGCTGAGGGTTGGCCCGCGGATCCGTGGCTCCTGGCGGGTCGGGCCCGTGACCGGGCCGGCCGGGACGAGCGCGGGAAACCGGGGGCGGGGCGGTGTGATGCCGCCCCGCCCCCGGGGCGGGTCAGCCCGTCGTGCAGGCCCTCCCGTTCAGCTTGACCGTGCCCGGGTCGGCCGCCGCGCCGGAGACGCTGCTGTTGAACCCGAAGTCGACCGCCGCGCCGGGTGCGAGCGTGCGGTTCCAGGACAGCGGTGAGGCGGTCACCGTCCGCCCGTACTGGGCGAGTTCGGCGCTCCAGGTGTGGCTGAGCCGCTGGTCGCCCGGGAGCAGCCAGGTCAGCGACCAGGGGGTGAGCGCCTCGGTTCCGGTGTTCTTCACCGTGACCGTGGTGGTCGAGCCGGTGCTCCAGGGGTGCGAGGAGTAGGTGACGGTGCAGGCGCGGGCCGGTCCCGCCCCGTCACCGGCGTCGTCCAGGTACGAGGCGATGTAGGCCAGCGGCGCGTTCCAGTTGATGGCGACCTCGTTGGTGGCGTACGAGCCGTTGTCGTCGAGGTAGCACATCGCGGCGGCGCAGCCCTTGAGCTTGGCCGCCGCCTCCGGGTCCCCGGACGTGGGGGCGGTGAGGTTGGGTCCGCCCGCGAGGGAGCCGGCGGGCGGGTGGGGCAGGGACGGGTCGCTCTGGTGCGCCCAGACCCGGTGGTGCTGGTTCTCGGAGCTGCGCTCGCCGTACCCGGTGACGTACGACTGGTTGAGCGGGTTGCGTCCGAAGAGGTAGTCGGCGCCGCGCAGTACGGCGTCGCGGTACTCGCCCTTTCCGGTGAGGTCGGCCGCGGTGGCGAGCACGATCATGTTGTTGAGCACCTGGCTGTTGGAGCCCCAGACGTAGTTCTGGCCGGCCGGGGCGTAGGGGACACCGTAGAGCTGGTCCCGGGTCTGGGCGGCGTAGCGGTCGGCGGCCGTGGTCAGCACGGAGCGGACCTGCGCGAGCTGGCCGGCGGTGAGGTCGTTGGGCACGGTGGCCAGGGTGAGGACGCCGAGTCCCGCGGTGCCGCCCCACCACATGCCGCCGTCGGCGGGGAAGGCCGCGTCGGTGTCGCCGTGCAGGGGCGAGTCGAGGAGCGCCCGGCGGTAGGTGTCGTCGCCGGTGGTGGTGAAGAGTTCGGCGGCGGCCCAGTAGAACTCGTCGGAGACGTCGTCGTCGCTGTACGTCCCGCCGCCGGTGCCGTCGTCGGGGTCGGCGAGCACGTCCGGATGGGCCTTCGCCGCGGTCCACGCCGTCTCGGCGGCCGTACGGCACCGGTCGGCGAACTCCGCGTCGTACGGGGCGAAGAGCCGGGCGCACTGGGCGGCCGAAGCGGCCAGGTTGAGGGTCGCGGCGGTGGACGGCGCGTGCAACTCGCGCTGCTGGGGGTCGAGGTGGGGCAGCTGCGGCAGACCGGTCCACTGGGCGTCGTGCACCTTGTGGTGGACCATTCCGGCGAGCGGCTGCCCGGCGGGGACCTGCATGCGCATCATGAAGTCGAGTTCCCAGCGCGCCTCGTCGAGGATGTCGGGCACGTCGTTGCCGTGCTCGGGCACGGCCAGCGCGCCGTCGCCGAGTTCGGCGGACTCCGCTCCGTCGGCCGTCAGGGTCCGCTCGTAGGTGTCCATCAGCTCGGCGACCGCGATGCCGCCGTTGACGACGTACTTGCCGTGGTCCCCGGCGTCGTACCAGCCGCCGCGCACATCGAGGCTGTAGTCGCAGACGCCCGGCTTGCAAGGGACATCCGTGTCACCCTTGTTGGGGGCGACGCCCAGGTGACCGGCCGGGCGCGCGTACTGCTCGCCGACGAGGTCCGCGTCGATCTCGATGCCGCTGCGGTTCTGGTAGAAGTACGCGAGCGAGTCGCCGCGCAGGCTGTCGTACAGTTCGGCCCCGATCGAGAAGGGCTCGCTGACCTGCCCGTCCGCCTCGACGGTGTAGCCGTCGCCGGCCGTCGGGACGTCACCGAAGTCGAAGGTGTGGACGTTCTGGCGCGAGGTGGGGTCGATGCCGCCCGGGGTGGTGGTGCCGGTGGCGGCCGCCGATCCGTCGGGGGCCCGGAGGGTCCAGGGCAGCGGGTCGGCCGCGTCGGTCACCAGGGTGCCGTTCTTGGGGCCCCGGGGGAGGTAGCCGACCTGGTTGACACGGACGCGCGAGCCGGTGTCGGGCTCGTACACGGGCGGCTCGGCTCCGCCGCGCAGGGACACGTCGTCGAGACAGAAGGTGGCCGCCTCGTCGCTGCCGCCGATCTGGAAGGCGAGCTGGGCGGCGTCGCGGTCGGCGGTGGCGGTGAAGACGTGGGTGACGGGGACCGCTTCGGTGCCGATCGGGTCGGTCGAGGAGAGGTCCGTGGTCCATGGGTCGACGGCCAGCTGCACATTGGTGTGGATGGACAGCGGGGTGGTGGAGGTGGCCGTGTAGGTGAGGCTGTACGTCTCCCCCGCGACGAGCGGGATGTCGTTCTGGCCGACGATCACGTCCCACGGGTTGGCGGTTCCGGCCGGCACGTCGGTGCAGAGCCGGCCGTCGGTGACGGCGGCGGCGGTGTTGGCGGTCCACCACCAGGGCGCGGTGCCGTCGGCGAAGTCGCCGTTGGTGATCTGCTCCGGGGCCGGGCCCGGGTCCTCGGCGGCGGCGCCCGGTGCGGTGAGGACACCGCCGAACAGTGCGGTGAGGGCTAATGTCCCGAACACACGGCGCCCGCGCCGGGCGCGGGTGCGACCGGTGGGGGACGGGGGCGGAGAGGCGTTCACCGGGGGCCTTTCGGTAGGGGGTGGGGGAAGGTCCGACGGAAGGCGAATGAGCGGTGGGAACGCTCCCATACATGACGGAAACAGCAGGGGAGGCACCATGGGAGCGTTCCCACACCGCCGTGTCGCCATTGTGAAGCCGGTGGTGTTTGTTACGCCAGAGTCGTGACAGCACAAGCCTGCGGACGGCCCGGCGGAATGCCACTCGCGCACCCAGGTGACCGGGATGCCGCTCGCACTCACCGGGACGCCGCTCGCACACCCGGCGGAGCGGGGCGCCGTCGCGGCGACGGGCGGGCGGGGCTCTCCCACACAACGGGTGGGCGGGGCTCCGTCCCACACAACGGGTGGGACGGAGCCGTCGCACAACGGGCGGGGCGGGAGCCGTGTCCGGCTTCCCGCCCCGCCCGTCATGTTCTCGCCCGACGGCGTACGCCTGTGCGCTACGCGTTGCGCCCACGCACTACCGCACTACGCACTACGCACTACGCACTACGCACTACGCACTACGCGTCGAGAATCGTCCGCCACTCCCGTACCGCCGCCGCGTCCACCGGACCCGCCCAGCCGCCCGGGCGGGCGGCGCCGCCGATGTGGACCGCGTCGATACCCGCGTCCAGCAGCTCCGGCAGGTGGTCCAGACGCAGGCCGCCGCCGACGAGGATCTGCGGCTCGTACCCCGGCTCACCCTTGCGCGCCGCCTCGACGAGCAGGGTGGGGATGCCCTCGTCCACCCCGGCGGGCGAACCCGCGGTGAGGTAGGTGTCCAGGCCCGGCAGATCGGCGAGGGCCTTGCGCAGCGCGTCCCGGTCGGTGGCGCGGTCGATCGCACGGTGGAACGTCCACGCACAGCCGTCCAGTTCGGCGACGATCCGCTCGACCGCGACGAGGTCGGGGTGGCCCTCCTCGTCCAGGAAACCGAGCACGAACTCGTCCGCGCCCTCCGCCCGCAGTTCACGCGCCTTGCGCACGAGCACGCCGACGTCGCCGGCCGCGAAGCCGTCCGCCACCCTGAGCATCACCCGCAGCGGAATGTCGACCGCCGCGCGGATCTCCGCGAACGTCGCGCAGGACGGGGTGAGGCCGTCCGCCGCCATGTCGGTGACCAGCTCAAGCCGGTCCGCACCACCCGCCTGGGCAGCGACCGCGTCCCCCGCGTCGAGAGCGATCACCTCCAGGACTGCACGGTTGCTCATGGGAACCCAATCCTCCAGAAAGCATCTATAGGTCTAGTCCAATGCCAGCCTACGGGGCGGTAGGCCGGGGATGCAGCCTCACCGCGCACGTGAAGATACGCGAGGCCGGGGGCGCGACGGCCGACCGGAGGCGCGCGACCCTCGGCTCCGTCGTGGATCACCCTTGCGTTCCTATAGGGGTAGGGGGTATACCTGAATCACAACCGCATACCCCCCAGGGGTATGAATCCGATCGAAGGAGGGCCCGTGTCCGCGCAGACCGCAGCCACCACCGGCACCGTTGCCACCGGCGGACCCGCCGGCACCGTTGCCACCGGCGGACCCGCCGGTACCGGCGTCGCCTCAGAGGTCGAGCTCGCGATCGGCGGCATGACCTGTGCCTCGTGCGCGGCCCGGATCGAGAAGAAGCTCAACCGGATGGACGGGGTCGAGGCCACCGTCAACTACGCCACCGAGAAGGCCAGGGTCAGCTACCGGGGCGAGGACGTCTCCGTACAGGACCTGATCGCCACGGTCGAGAAGACCGGTTACACCGCGCAGGAGCCCGCCCCGCCGGTACGGCACGACGGCGACTCCCCCACCGGGACGGCGGAGGCGGACGAACTCCGCCCGTTGCGGCAACGGCTGGTCACGGCGGTCCTGCTCGCGGTGCCGGTCATCGCGATGTCGATGATCCCGGCCCTCCAGTTCGACAACTGGCAGTGGCTCTCCCTCACGCTCACCGCCCCCGTCGTCACGTATGCCGCCTGGCCCTTCCACCGCGCCGCGTGGACCAACGCCCGGCACGGCGCGGCCACCATGGACACGCTGATCTCGGTCGGCACTTCGGCCGCGTTCCTGTGGTCGCTGTGGGCACTGTTCTTCGGCACCGCCGGGATGACCGGCATGACGCACCCCTTCGAGCTGACCATCGGCCGCAGCGACGGCTCCGGGAACATCTACCTGGAGGCCGCTGCCGGCGTCACCGCGTTCATCCTGGCCGGGCGCTACTTCGAGGCCCGCTCCAAGCGGAAGGCGGGCGCCGCGCTGAAGGCGCTGCTGGAGCTCGGCGCGAAGGAGGTCACCGTTCTGCGCGGTGGCCGTGAGACCACCGTGAGCACGGACGATCTCCGGGTCGGGGACCGGTTCCTGGTCCGTCCGGGCGAGAAGATCGCCACGGACGGCATGGTGGTGGAGGGCAGTTCGGCGGTGGACGCGTCGATGCTCACCGGTGAGTCCGTGCCCGTCGAGGTCACGGTCGGTGACGCGGTGACCGGCGCGACGCTGAACGCGGGCGGCCGGCTCGTCGTCGAGGCCACCCGGATCGGCGCCGACACCCAGCTGGCCCGGATGGCCAAGCTGGTCGAGGACGCGCAGAACGGCAAGGCGGCTGCCCAGCGGCTGGCCGACCGGATCTCCGCGGTGTTCGTCCCCGTCGTGATCGTGCTCGCGCTCGGCACGCTCGGCTTCTGGCTGGGCAGCGGCGAGGGGCTGACGGCCGCGTTCACGGCAGCCGTCGCCGTACTGATCATCGCCTGCCCCTGCGCCCTCGGCCTCGCCACCCCGACCGCCCTCATGGTCGGCACC
>NZ_JBVHOQ010000087.1:0-10239 GCF_055568375.1 Streptomyces sp. NPDC026062 | reverse complement strand
GCTTGTTGTTGAACGCCAACGAGACCGCGCCCTTGGACACACCGGCCCGAGCCGCGACGTCCTTGATCGTGACCCGCGCCGGACCGCTCACCTCGTATCCGCGCAGAACAAGGCCGCCGCCACGTCGTCCTCGGTCGCACCGCCACAGCCCTCGACCCGGATCCGGACCTGCTCGCCGGGCAGCAATGTGGTGAGACCTCGGTCGGCGACGGCGTCGGGGCTCAGCCGGTCGGCCTGGAGCAGAAGATCCCTGACGAGGGTGTGCGCGTTGACCACGACATCGACCTTACCGCCGCCGCCCGGGACGGGTTCCACCTCGATGCCGAAGGCCGGCTGCTCGTAGGCGAACTCCTTGTCGGGCACCGGGAAGTACGTGGCCCGCAGACCATCCGCGTCGGCGACGAGGAACTCCTTGGCGGTGAGTTCGTCAGGCACCAGCCCGGGAGGCACCGGGAGCCGTACGACAGAACGCGCGGCCGCGGTCACCTCGTGTGTGCTGTGGCCGACCGTCCTGCCGTCGGCCTCAAGCCGGCGCAGGGTCACGGCGGTCCGCCATGGTGTGGCGGCCTGGTTGACGACGGCGAGGACGAGGCCCGTCCCCTCACCGGGCTGAAGGGTCAGCAGCCGGTCCGCGTAGACACGGCGCAGTTCGTGGTGGAGCGGCTTGGGGCGGCCGTCACCGTCGACGGCGGCCCAGGAGCTGACCGGCCAGCAGTCGTTGAGCTGCCAGACAACGGTGCCCGCGCAGGCCGGCCAGTGCGAGCGCCAGTGCTCGATGCCCGCGGCGACGGCGCGGGCCTGGACGACCTGGGTCAGATAGTGCCACCGGTCGAAGTCGCCTTCGGGCAGCGCGAAGTGGCGGGAGACTCCTCGGTCGAGCTTGCCGTTGCCGTCATCCGCCTTCTGGTGGTGCAGCATGCCCGGGGAGTCGGGGGCCAGCGTCTCATCGGGAAGCGCACGCCGGAGTGTGGCCATGGCCGGAGGGGCCTGCCAGCCGAACTCGGCGACGAACCGGGGGACGTTCGCCCGGTACTCGGCGTAGTCCTGGCGGTTCCACACCTCCCAGGAGTGGTAGGTGCCGTGGTCGGGGTCGTTGGGGTGGTGGTCCCAGGATCCGGACCACGGGCTTCCCGCTGCGTAGTGACGTGTGGGGTCGAGTTCGGCGACCAGGCGGGGCAGCAGGCCGAGGTAGTAGCCCTCGCCCCACGAGTCCCCGGCGAGTCCGGGCTCCCAGTCCCAGTCGCGGAATCCCCAGAGGTTCTCGTTGTTGCCGTTCCAGAGGACCAGGCTGGCGTGGGGCATGAGCCGGACAACGTTGTCGCGTGCTTCGGCCTCCACTTCTCCCCGCAGAGGCTGCTCCTCCGGGTAGGCCGCGCAGGCGAACAGGAAGTCCTGCCAGACCATCAGCCCGAGTTCGTCGCAGGCGTCGTAGAACGCCTCGTCCTCGTAGATGCCACCGCCCCAGACGCGCACCAGGTCGACGTTGGCGTCCGCGGCCTGTCCGAGCCGGGTGCGGTAGCGCTCGGGTGTGACGCGTGAGGGGAACACGTCGTCGGGGATCCAGTTGACGCCTCGGGCGAACATCCGCTCGCCGTTGACGACAAGGGTGAAACCCGAGCCGCGCGCGTCGGCGGTGCGGTCCAGTTCGACGGTGCGGAATCCGATGCGCCGGTGCCAGGTGTCCAGCTCGCCGTCCTCGTCGAGAAGGGTGACGTCGAGGTCGTAGAGGGGCTGTTCACCGTAGCCGCGCGGCCACCAGAGCCGGGGTCGGTCGACCGTCAGGCGGAGCACCGCCTCCTCGCCCTCGACGCGGGCTTCCGCCCGCCGGCCGGCGACCGTGGCCCGCGCCAGCAGGCTCGCGCCCGCCCCTTCGGCTGTGCGCTCCACCCGCAGCACGACCTCGACGACGCCGGTGGCTTCGTCGACGGTGACGAGCGGACGGACGGACGCGAGGCGCGCCGTCGACCAGTGCTCCAGCCGCACCGGCCGCCAGATGCCGGCGGTGACGAGCGTCGGCCCCCAGTCCCAGCCGAAGCTGCTGGCCATCTTGCGGATGTACTGGAACGGCTCGGGATACACATTGGGCCTGTCTCCCGTGAGGGCACGTACCGCCTCGGCCTCCGCGTGGGCGGAGGCGAAGTTCACCTCCAGCCGGCCGGTCAGGCCCGTGACGTCGAACCGGTAGGTGCGGTGCATGTTCCGGGTCGTGCCGATCTCCCGGTCGCCGAAAGTGATCCGGGCAGCGGTGTCCAGCCCTTCGAAGACGAGGTCGGTGCGCTCGTGCCGGCTGTCGTGGGAGACGTCGGTGGCGTAGGTCCACGAGCGCCGGCCGACCCAGGCGACCTCGGTCTCGTTGAGTCCGATGAAGGGGTCCGGAATGACGCCGGCGGCGAGCAGGTCGGTGTGGACGCAGCCGGGGACCCGAGCCGGGAGCCGGTCCTGTCCGTGGCGCAGAGTCCAGCCCTCGGTGAGCGGGGTGACGTCCTTCATGTGCGGCTCCAATCGCCCGGTACGCACGCTGGCAGATGCATGACGTCGCACAACTTAGCCCGCCAATCGATCACTGTCCATAAACCGGTCTAGTTACGCTGTCGCAACACGTCGAACATCTCGCACGCTGCTGACCTGCTCCTACGCACCGCCCGGTAACGATTACGCATCGTCATGGAAATCAGAGCTTTACCGGTTCACACCCTGGCTGCCATAGTGCCAACATCCCACGGCAGACCTGAGCCGCCATCCGAAGGAGTTGGGCAACATGGGGAAGACCAAGAAGTTCGCAGGTGCGTTTCTGGCCATCGCGACGCTGACCGTGACGGGCTGCAGCGGCGGAGGGGCCCCGTCGGCCGAGACCGCCGAAGCCCCCGCCGACCCGGGCAGCGCGACGGGCACGATCACGGTCCTGACCCAGCGGACGGACCTGGTCCAGAGCGGGGCCATGGACGGCTACGCCGCCGAGTTCAACAAGATCTACCCCAAGGTCAAGGTGAAGTTCGAAGGCCTGACCGACTACGAGGGCGAAGTCAAGATCCGGATGAACACGAAGGACTACGGCGACGTCCTCATGATCCCCGCCGCGGTCTCCAAGAACGACTACCCCAAGTTCTTCGCCCCGCTGGGTCCGTCGATCGAGATGGCGGACAAGTACCGCTTCAGCGACAAGACTTCGGTGGAAGGCAAGGTCTACGGCATCGCCCAGTTCGGCACCGCCAACGGCTTCGTCTACAACAAGGCCCTGTGGAAGAAGGCCGGCATCACCACCTGGCCGGACTCGCCGGAGGAGTTCCTCGCGGGGCTGAAGGCGATCAGGTCGAAGACCGGCGCGACGCCCTACTACACCAACTTCAAGGACGGCTGGCCGCTGGTCCAGTGGAGCAGCAACATCGGCTCGGTCACCTGCGGCGAGGACGCCAACAACAAGCTCGCCGGCCCGGTCTCCCCATGGAAGGCTTCCACCGAACTCGGGGCGATCGACACCCTGTTGTACGACATCGTCAAGGACGGCCTCTCCGAGAAGGACCCCAGCACCACCAACTGGGAAGCCTCCAAGAGCATGCTCGCCAAGGGCGAGATCGGCTCCATGATGGTCGGCTCGTGGTCGATCACGCAGATGAAGGACGCCGCGGAGAAGGCGGGGAAGAACCCCGACGACATCAGCTTCATGCCCGTCCCCCTCCAGCGGGAGAACGGACAGTGCGCCACCCTGGTGTCGGACTACCAGCAGGCCGTCAACGCCCACTCCGCGCACAAGGACGCAGCACGGGCCTGGATCGACTGGTTCACCGAGAAGTCCGGCTACTCCGCCAAGGAGGGAGCCGTCCCCACCCTGAAGTCGGCGCCCATGCCCGCCACCCTGAAGGAATTCGTTGACAACGATGTCACCTTCGTCGAGCGCTCGGAGGAGAAGACGGGCACGGTGAACGACATCGACAACGCCGCCGAGATCGGGCTCAACAAGCCCGACTACCGCCAGAAGCTGATCGACATCGCCCGCGGAGCGCAGAAGGGCAGCCTCGAAGGCTACTTCTCCGAGCTCAACAAGAAGTGGGACGAGGCGGCGAGGACCGCCGGTTCCTGACCCGGTGAGGGGCCCGGCCGCACCACACCGGCCGGGGCCCGGCCCTCCCGCGCACACGGGATGACGAAGCGGACGACGAAAGGCCCGACATGACCGAGACGACCGAGGTCGCGAGCGTGAAGACGCACCGTGCGGCGCCCTCACGTCGCAGGACCACAACCAGCGGCAACGGCCGCTCCCATGAACGCGGGACGTGGGGACGGCTGCTCCGCCGCGCGACCCCCTGGCTGTTCCTGGCAGCGCCGCTGGTGCTGCTGATCACGTTCACCTACGTACCCGTGGGCAACATGATCTATTACAGCTTCACGGACTGGGACGGGGTCAGCCCCGACCGGGACTTCACCGGAGCGGACAACTACGTCCAGATCTTCACCCGGCCCGAGCTCTTCCGGGTGTTCTTCGTGAGCTTCTACTACCTGGCGGCGTCCGCGGCCCAGATCGCCATCGCGCTGTACTTCGCCACGGTGCTCAGTTTCGATCTGCGGTTCCGCAACCTGTTCAAGGGCCTGCTCTTCTTCCCCTACCTCATCAACGGCGTGGCCATCGGATTCGTCTTCCTGTACTTCTTCCAGGACGGCGGCACCCTGGACTCGGTGCTGTCGTGGTTCGGATCGGACACCGACCACGCCTGGCTCGGAGATCCCGCATCGGCGAACACCTCGCTCGCCGGCGTCTCGGTCTGGCGCTTCACCGGCCTGAACTTCGTCCTGTTCCTCGGCGCCATACAGTCGATCCCCGGCGAACTCTACGAGGCCGCCCAGCTGGACGGCGCGACCCGGTGGCAGCAGTTCCGGCACATCATCGCCCCGAGCATCCGGCCCGTACTGAGCCTGAGCGTCATCCTGGCGATCTCCGGGTCCCTCGCTGTCTTCGAGATCCCGTGGATCATGACCGGCGGCGCCACCGGCACCTCGACGTTCGTCATCCAGACGGTGAAGCTCGCCTTCCAGTTCAACAAGACCGGGCTGGCCTCGGCCGCCGCGGTGGTGCTGTTGCTGATCATCCTGCTGATCACCTGGATCCAGCGCCGTCTCGTGCCCGACGAAAAGGTGGACCTCGTATGACCACGGCCTCGCAGACCGCCGCCCCCGCCCGCTCCGCGGCCGGACCGGGACATGTCCGTCTCCGCGGCCGTATCGGTCGCGCGCTCGTCTATCTGTCGCTCGTCACCGCCTCGCTGGTGGTACTTCTCCCCCTCAGCGTCGTCTTCCTCACGTCCCTGAAGACGTCCGAGGAAGCCACGGACGGCGGCGCGCTGTCGCTGCCGGGCAACTGGCTGAACTTCAGCAACTACGCGACCGCGTTCTCCGACGGCCACATGCTGACGGCCTTCGGCAACACCGCGTTCATCCTGCTGTTCTCCATCACCGGCACCGTGGTCATCGGTTCGATGACGGCGTACGCCATCGACCGCTTCCGCTTCCGGGCCAAGAAGCTCGTCATGGGCCTCTTTCTGATCGCCACCCTCGTGCCCGGCGTCACCACGCAGGTCGCCACCTTCCAGGTCGTCAACAGCTTCGGACTGTTCGACACCCGGTGGGCCCCGATCCTGCTCTACATGGGCACGGACATCGTGTCGATCTACATCTTCCTCCAGTTCATCCGCGGCATCCCCGTCTCTCTGGACGAAGCCGCACGGCTGGACGGCGCGAACTCGTTCACGATCTACCGGAAGATCATCTTCCCGCTGCTCAAGCCGGCGATCGCGACCGTGGTGATCATCAAGGGGATCACCGTCTACAACGACTTCTACATCCCCTTCCTCTACATGCCCTCCCAGGAACTCGGGACGGTCTCCACGGCGCTGTTCCGGTTCAAGGGACCGTTCGGAGCGCACTGGGAGAACATCTCGGCCGGGGCGGTTCTCGTGATCGTCCCCACCCTGGTCATCTTCCTGTTCCTCCAGCGCTACATCTACAACGGCTTCGCCCAGGGCGCGACGAAGTAGCGGGCGCGTGCCGGACGCCGCCCCCCATGGCCGTTCCGGTGACCCGTGACGGCCGTTCCGGCGATCCCGCAACGGAGTTCCCGGCCCCGGCGCCCGGCACCTCACACGGTCACTCGCTCAGAGTCCGACGTCACGGCCGTTGATGTCGGCGAGGGATTCGCGGCGTATCAACAGGCGGGCCCGGCCGTCGTGGACGGCGGCCACGGGCGGGCGGCCGACCGCGTTGTAACTGGACGCCATGGAGAGGTGGTAGGCGCCCGCGACCGGGATGGCCACCAGGTCTCCCGGGTGGACATCGCCGGGCAGTGCCGCGTCGGCGGCCAGTACGTCGCCCGCCTCGCAGTGCCTGCCCACGACAGTCGCCTCGCAGGGTTCGGCCGTCGAGCGGCGCCCGATGAGCCGGGGCGCGTAGCGGGCGCCGTACAGCGCGGGCCGGGGGTTGTCGCTCATCCCGCCGTCCACGGCAACGAAGACACGGCCGCCGGTGCGTTTGACGGCAAGTACCCGGTAGAGCGCCACACCCGCGGGTCCCACCAGGGCGCGGCCGGGCTCGACCGCGAGGCGGGGTGCGGGGATACCGGCGGCGGCGCAGCTCGTGGCCAGTTCGCGGCGGATGCGGTCGCCGAGGGACGGGATGTCCAGCGGCTCCTCGCCCGGCCGGTAGGCGACGGCGTGCCCGCCGCCCATGTCCAGCTCCGGCAGCACGACTCCGTGCTGCCGGTGGACCTGGGCCAGCAGCCCGACCATGCGTCGCAGGGCGGTCAGATAGGGCTTGGCCGCGGTGATCTGGGAGCCGATGTGGCAGTGCAGTCCGACCAGTTCCAGGCGGGGCTGGCCGAGGATCCTGGTGATGGCGTGCTGGGCGCTGCCGTCGTTGAGGGAGAGCCCGAACTTCTGGTCGTCCGTGCCGGTGCGGATCGCCGCGTGGCCGCCCGCGCTGATGCCGGGGATCACGCGTACCAGCACCTTCTGCCGGGCGCCGTCCGGGACGAGCGCGGAGAGCCGGGCGATCTCCCACGCGCTGTCGATGACGATCCTTCCGGCACCGAGCCGCAGTGCGGTGCTCAGGTCGTCCGGGCTCTTGGCGTTGCCGTGCAGCACGACGCGGCCGGGCGGAAAGCCGTTGGTCACGGCGAACTCCAGCTCACCGGCCGAGCAGACGTCCAGGCCGAGGCCCTCCTCCTCCACCCAGCGCAGGACGGCGCGGCAGAGGAACGCCTTCGCCGCGTAGACGACGTCGGTGTCCGGGAACGCCCGCAGATAGGTGCGGCACCGTTCCCGCACCTCGCCCTCGTCGAGGAGGTAGACGGGGGTCCCGAACCGCTCGGCGGCCTCGACGAGGGAGACGCCTCCCACCGCGACATCGCCTCGGGAGGTGAGCCGGGCGGAGGCCGGCCAGACGGAGAGACCAGCGGTGTCGGGCGGCGGGCCGGGCACCGCGTGCGGCATGGTGGGCACCGACGTCGGAGCCGGCGGGGCAGGCAGTGTGGGGTTCATGGCGTTCTCCCAGCCGGTCAGGAGGCGGACGGGGACAGCGAGGGCGCGCTGCTCGCACGCGGCGCCCCGGCCGGTCGCGGACCTCGTGCCGGACGGCGGCGCTGTGGCTCGCCCGCTGTACGGGCGCCCGGCCGGGCGACGGATGCGGTGCCGGGTCCGGGGGCGACGAGCAGGGGGTCGACCGTGAGGCGGACGACTCCCAGGGGCGCGACGAGCGCGCGTACCGCAGGCGCGGAGAGCCGGATCCAGGCCTGCTGCGGCCCGAGGGTGCGGGTCAGCCGGCGCTCGTCGGTGAAGGCGACCGCGGTACGGCCGCCGAGAGGCGTACGGAAGAGGCGTGCGCAGTAGCCCGCCGGTCCCGGCCGGGCCGGAACGAACAACGCTCCGGCCCGGTGCGCGTCAAGGGGGTCGGG
This sequence comes from Streptomyces sp. NPDC026062, assembly GCF_055568375.1. Classification (NCBI taxonomy): domain Bacteria; kingdom Bacillati; phylum Actinomycetota; class Actinomycetes; order Kitasatosporales; family Streptomycetaceae; genus Streptomyces; species Streptomyces sp. NPDC026062. The sequence goes on along the minus strand of NZ_JBVHOQ010000087.1, from coordinate 2,303 downwards.
GTCCTCCGCGCACTGACTGTCGTTCATGACACTCCTCATGCCTCATGGAGACGGGTGGCTCGCCCCGGTCCCGTAGCGGGCCGGGGCATGTCATCGACGCTATGCCCGCTCCCCGGGACCGGACGTGCCCGTTGGCGGCCCCTTGATCCCGAAGGCCCGGCCCTTGACGCGCGATTGACGGCGGCCGCCCCGCGAGTGCTCCATCGGCTCCGCCCACCATGGCCCTTGGCGCACGGGGCTGCCTCCTGCGCGCCCGGTACGGCTGACAGCGTGTGGCACCGCATGACGCCACATGGTGCCGCGTGGCACCAGATGGCACCGCATGGCACCGCATGGCGCCACACCGAGCGCATGAGCCCTTTCCGAGCTCCTGCCATCCAGACGGAATTCATGCCGTTTACGCAGTTCAGAGCCGCACCGACAGAGACGGCCCCGAGAATGGCGCCATACGGCTTGCCTATGGCGCCACCGTGGTGCCAATATGGGGCCATGGACCTCACCCCGTATGTCGACAACATCCGCCGTGAACTTGCGGTGGCTGCCGAGGCCGGTGGCGACGAAGCCCGCGCGCTGGCAGAGAGGCTCACCGCTCCCCTGGAGTCGGCGGCCCGGCTGACCATGCTCCACGTGCTCTCCGCCGCGATGGACGAGATCACCCGTGACATCGCTCCGGGCTCGGTCGACGTGCGGCTGCGCGGGCTCGACCCCGACTTCGTCGTGACGCTGCCGCCCACCGACAGCACCCCCATGGAGCCGGCCGCCCCCGCCGAACCGCCCAGGCCCCAGGCCCCGGTGGACGGCGAGGAGGGCGGCACCGCACGCGTGAACCTTCGCCTTCCGGCCCACCTCAAGGCGCGCGCCGAGGAGGCCGCGTCCCGCGAAGGCCTGTCGGTCAACGCCTGGCTGGTACAGGCCGTGTCGGCCGCGGTCGACGGCGGCGCCGGGCCACGCGCGACGGGCAAGAGCCAGGTACTCGGGCAGGGCTACACGGGCTGGGTGCGCTGAGGCCCTCCCGTAGCGGCACCCACCGCCCGCACCGCTTCACCCACACCACGTCCCACCAGCGGGGACGCCCACAGGACTCAAGAGGACGGGACAGCCATGCCTGATTTCGACACCCCCGAAGCGATCTCGGTCACCGCACACGTGGAGGCCGGCTCCATCCAGTTCACCGCCGGCGACCGCCCGGACACCATCGTGGAGGTGCGGCCCCGCGACGCCGGGAAGGACCAGGACTCACGGGCGGCCGCACAGACCGAGGTCACCTTCTCGGGTGGCGTACTGACCATCCGGACGCCCAAGCAGCGTTACCTGATCGGGCGCACGGGCACCGTCGACGTGACGGTCGAGCTGCCGACGGGCTCGCACATCGACGTGACCGGCGCCTGGGCCCAGGTACTCGGCGAGGGACGGCTGGGCGAGGTACGCGTGAAGACCTCGGCCGGCGACGTCCGCCTCGACGCGACCGGTCCGCTGCGCCTGACCGCGTCGCACGGATCGATCACCGTGGACCACGTCGAGGGCAAGGCCGAGATCACCACCAGTTCGGGCAGCCTGCGCGCCGGCGTCCTCGACGGTCCCGCCGTCCTGAAGAACTCGCACGGCACCACGACCGTCGGTGCCGCGACCGGCGAACTCCGGGTGAGCGGCTCCAACGGCGACATCGACATCGTCCGCGCCGAGGAGTCGGTCACCGCCACCACCGCTTCCGGCACCCTGCGCGTGGCCGAGGTCGCCCGCGGCACCGTTCAGCTGGAGACGAGCTACGGAGCCATCGAGGTCGGTGTCCGCGAGGGCACGGCCGCCTGGCTCGACGTCAGCTCCGGCACCGGTCAGGTACGCAACACCCTCACGGCCTCCGATGCCCCGGCGAAGGCCGAGGAGACCGTCAAGATCCACGCCCGCACCCGGTTCGGCAACATCGACATCCGCCGCGCCAAGGCCTGACCCCCGAGCAGCCGCTCGCGGTCCGCCCGGCTCTCAGCACCTCCCCAACAGTCGTACCCAGCAGCCCAGTTCAACAGCGCGGCACCCCACCAGCTTCCAGCCTTCGAACGGGAGGGCCCCATGCCTTCACCTGTCATGTCCACATCCACAAAGCCGGACGGTCGCCTGTCTCCGGTCGCCGTCTCCGCCGTCGGTCTGCGCAAGTCGTACGGCGACAAGGCCGTCCTGGACGGGATCGACCTCTCCATCCCCGCAGGCACCGTCTTCGCGCTGCTCGGCCCGAACGGCGCCGGCAAGACCACCGCCGTGAAGATCCTCTCCACCCTCATCACCGCCGACGGCGGCCGGATACAGAT
>NZ_JBVHOQ010000086.1:0-10495 GCF_055568375.1 Streptomyces sp. NPDC026062 | reverse complement strand
CCCGCTACGACAAGACCGCCGAGTCCTACCAGGCAGCCGTCACCCTCGCCTCGCTGCTGATGTGGGCGTGACACTTTGACGACAACTCCTAGGGCCTGGGCCGCCTCCTCGTAGCTGAGATCACCCCAGGCGGCCAGCAGCACGTCCCGGAGCCGAGCGGGCAGCTCTGCCGTCGCCGCAGCCCGCTCGCGGCGTACGGCCCGCGCCACCACCCGTTCCGCGGCCCGGTCGGCCATCGGCTCGTCGTGGCCGGTGAGGGGCCGGGACCCGGGCCATGGCCTTGAACCGGCGGGCCTTGGCCTGCCGCTGCGGGCCGAGCAGGTTAGCCGCTCTGCCGAATGGCCTGGCAGCCGAGGGAGGCGCCAGCCTGATGGTTCTGTCGGCCGTCGGCCCCTTGGCGTTCTTCCTCGATTTGCATTGACTACGATTCGACCGGTCCCGTGTGGGCATCCTCTTGCGCGTAACCGTGATCCGAAGTGGGTTGCTGCACGGTGGTGTTGGGCTCAGAATGTGATCGCAAAGGCGGCCGGAGAGGGGCAACGGGGCCCTGTTCCGCAGGGCGGTCCGGGGCAGCGAGCTCACGCAACAGCACCGCACTGACTGCTTCGACGGCCTCGGCGTTCAAGATTCCGAGGTAGACGTACGCCTTCCCGGTGGATGTCATCGCCGGGCGGATGTGGCGGTAACTGCGCTCCGGAAGTCCCAAACTGGCGAGGGCCGCCCTCAATCCTTCGCTTGCCGCCAGGGCGGCCGCACGGCTCTCCCGCCACTGCGGGAGGCCGAGGCCGGTCACTGGATCCCCTCGGTTACGTGAGGGTGCCTGCGGATCTTTACTGAGGCGTCGGTGGCGCGCGAGTAGTCTCCCGCGTCTCTGGCGGTCTGCCGCTGCTTAGCCAGGTCGGAGCAGACACAGCAGTCGTCCGCCGGCGCGGGTGGATCGGGCGGGATCGGGAGCTCGACAGGTCCGTCGGGTACGGGCTTCGGGTTCGTCATAGCGGTGAGGATGACCGCCCCTTTGGGACGTATCTCGCTAACACCAAGGACAGCTGGATGCTCTGCCGCTAGGTTCCAAGAAGGCCCAAACGTCGCAGGGGGAAGTCTTGAACGTCGCTCTACGATCGGCTATGTCGGATGCTCAGTTGTCACCCCGCAGGCTCGCGGCTCGCATCGGGGTCGCGCCGAAGACTGTAGAGCGATGGCTGGCCGACCCCGAACTGGTACCCCACGCAAGAAACCGTAGTGACGCCTGTCAGGCACTGAAGGTGGATGAACAGATGATCTGGCCGAAGGCTGTGCAGGCCCGGGTGAAGTCGGGCCATGACCGGGAACTTGTTCAGGCATACCCCTACCGGTCTGCATGCCCGTCGACCGTTTGGGGTGGGCTGATCGAGGGGGCTGTGGAAGAGATCTACCTGGCCGGATACACGAACTACTTCCTCTGGCTTGAGCAGCCGGCCTTCGTTGAGACCCTTCGAAGGAAGATCGATTCTGGTTGCCGAGTCCGGTTCCTGCTGGGGGATCCAGACGGCGAGGTCACCCGTCAGCGGGAGACCGTTGAGGATGTCGCACTGAGCGTTTCCACGCGTGTCCGGATCACTCTTGAGCACTTGGGGCGCCTTGGCGTAGCCAACCGTGTGGAGGCTCGTTTCAGCAACCATGAGGACGCTGTCAACCACGTGTCTCTCTCCGTGTTCCGATTTGACCAGGACGCGCTGGTTACTCCGCACCTCGCACGGCTTGTCGGACACGATTCGCCGTTGCTCCATCTTCGACGGCAGGGCGACGGCGGCATGTTTGACCGGTTCGCTGAACACGCCGAGGAGCTGTGGAGCCGGGGGGTGCCGGTGTCGGCGTGACCTTGGCTGGTGCGCCGCAGTCCACAGACCGGACTCCGTAGCGTGATTGACGCGGTCACCTCGCGGACTGCGTGGCCGCAGCAAGCATGAACGTGACGTCGCTATGCCGGCCGGCGTCGTCCAGTGCCGCCACAACGCCTAGGACGGCCTGCCTGTCAGCTCGTTCGGTGACGCTGATCAGTATCGCTTCGGCTGCGTCGTCAAGTCCTGCCGCGCGACACGAGGTCACGGCCTCGACGATGCCGGGGGCAGGGTAGGAAGCGCCTGCCTGCCAGAGCAGGAAGCCGGCCTCGTGATTCTGGCCAGCGGCGAGGTATCGGGCCACCAGTTTCGTTTCCGGCCAAGTAAGCTCTGCTGATTCTGTGGCGCGCCGGTCCCCCTCGCGAAGGGGGACCGGCGCCCCAATGTGTCCCTGTGGCACTGAAATTACGCGTCGCCGCGAACGGCGGCGCAATCGTCGCGCTCGCGCCAGCCCGGGATTCGAGACGCTGGGGGAGGCCGGCTGCTGGGCGGGCATCTCAGACCTTCCGGGCTGCTCGGCAGCCGCCCGATAGCCGACGGTGCAGCACGCGCAGTGCTTCGTCTTGGCAGCGAGGCGGAGGGCCAGAAGCTCGTCCAGGGTGTGAGGCAGGGGCCCGTTCCCGGACGTGGCGGCGTCCTTCTCCACCGTCGCGTAGAAGTCCCGCAGAAGCGATTCGTCTGGGATTCGCCCGGCATTGAGATGGTTTGAGAGGGTCGTTGGCTCCTGGCAGGCGTCCTTCGCGATCTGCGCCTGGGTGCGCGGGCTGCATTCCCGGATCTCACGTAGCGCCTCCGTCAGGGCGCGGTGGGCGGCGCTGATTTGAGACGGCAGTTCTTTCCAGTTTCTGCGGTTCACAGTCACGCAGGCAGACCTTCCGTTCACTTTGCGGTGAGGGGCAGACGCTAATTCTGTCGAAAATAGCGGTTCTTTGGGAGAGCGTGGATGTTTTCCGTACTGCCTCGAAACCTTGCGGGGCCTGGCGTGATGGGACGTCAGGGGGTCAGAGTGGAGATGTCCGTGAGAGGGCCAGCCGCCTGGCGCTCGCGTATTGCCATGTACCTGAAGCGAAAGGGCCTCTGGATGACTCTGCCGTCCTGGCAGGACGAAAACCTCGGAACGATGAAGCGCGCAGCGCTCTGGCTGGTGACTGTTGTGGGGGAGGGCAGCATCTTCACCAAGGAGGAGCTCAAGGACGCTCTCCCTGGCGTCAGCCAGGTGGACCGCCGGGTCCGTGAGCTCCGGGACCACGGCTGGAAGATCGATACCCACCGCGAGGACGCCCGTCTGGGGCAGCACGAGCAGCGGTTCGTCGCACAGGGGGAGCCTGTCTGGATCCGTGGCAAGGGGACCAGGGCCAGCTCGTCGCTGACGGAAACCCAGCGCCGTAAGGTTCTTGCCCGTGACGGTCACCGCTGCCGGTCGTGCGGGATTACGCCCGGCCAGACGTATGCCGGCACTTTCGAGACGGCCCAGATCGACATCGCCCGGCGGCGCGTCAAGCTGCCTGACGGATCCACTGGAGTGCAGCACATCGCCGAGTGCAACCGCTGCCGCGTGGGCGGGCGCTTCCTGGAAGCCGACCTGGAAGCTGTGCTGGACGGCGTCTCCAAGCTCAGCGGCCTGAACCGGAAGACTATCGCGGGCTGGGTTGCCGCTGATGAACGCGAGTTCAGCGTGGTGGAGCGCCTCTGGTCCGATATCCGCACGCTGCCGGCGGAGTCGCGTGACGAAGTCCGCAAGGCCCTTGGGCTTCCGCCTGCCTGATGCCCGACATTCGGCTCATGGCGGGGCTGCTGTGGGCGGCGGCCCCGCCATGAGCTGAGATGGACCCTTTGAGTATGAGGAGAGAACGGACCGTGACTGAGAACGCCAGGGACTTCGGCCTGCCGCCGCACGCCGCCAAGAACAAGGTGACCGTCGAGGGGCGCCTTCAGGACGCGGCCGCAGGCAGCGGCCTCCAGGAAACCCTGACGATCGAGTGGCGTACGAAGCCGCAGGTGGTGCAGGTCATCGATATGCCGGTGGACTCGCTCTACTACAACCCTGGAACGCACAGGATCCAGGCGCAGCGGAGTTTCGACCCCCGGCTGGACCGACGGCTCGACGAAGACCCGTGGAGCGACGAGAGCCAGGACTACCTGGACAGCCTCCTGAAGGCCGAACCTTCCGATCCTTCTAAGCGGGACAAGGATTTCGACGCGCTTCAGCAGAGCCTCAAGGACTTCCGGCAGAACGAACCGGGGCTGATTACCCGCGAGGGCGTTCTCGTCAACGGCAACACCAGGGCCGCGGCCCTGAAGGAACTCGGGGTGGCCGAGATCAGGGTGGCCGTCCTGCCGGAATCCTGCACGTGGGCGGACATCAACCGCGTTGAGCTGTCCTTGCAGCTGCGCCACGACACCCGCCGCCCCTACTCGTACATTAACCGGCTGCTCACCATCGACGAGCAGGTGGAGGCTGGCCGCCCGTTGAAGGAGGTCGCTCGGGACTTCCGCATCAGGGAATCGACGGCCGAGCAGGACTTGTGGGTACTCAACTGCCTCCGGGACCTGACGGAGAGGTCGTCCGCAAACGACGTGCAGCTCCGCCTGCTTGACTTCGAGGATGCCCAGGAGAGGCTGCGCGAGGTGCATCGCGCCTATGCCAAGGAATCCAAGGCCAACGCGGAGAGGGCTGAGCTCCTTAAGGAGAACCGTCTTGCCGCCATCGTGATGAACTTTTCCAAGACCGACCTCCGCCTCATCGAGCCGGACTTCCGCGACCGCTACCTGGAGGCCCGTCTGCCCGAGAAGCTGAAGCCAGCACCGGCAGCGGCTCCGGGGCGGGTGATTCCCGGACTCAACCGCGCGGTGAGGGCTGAGGTGCCCCGGGTGGCGGCGGCCAGGGCGTTCACTGACTCAGTTCTCCGGGCGAAGGCCGTGGTCAAGGCGAAGGCTGGCAAGGTTCCTGCGCCCCAGCAGGAAGAGGCGGCAGCCCTCTTCGAGGCCGCGCACGGCGCGGTCGAGCGAGCGCTTGAGCCGGCTGGCAAGGACGCCCGTGTCCGCAAGCGGAAGCAGGCTGCCCCCGACCGCCTCAACGACGCCTGCGAGGACATCGAGCAGTGCATCACTGACATGGTTCTGGCCAGCGCGGCGAACAACCTCGATGAGGAAGCCCTGGACGAGGCTGTTCTTAAGCTGAAGGCGACTTTGACGAAGCTGGCCCAGGCCACTGCCCGGACCATCCAGGTGCCTGGCGACGGAGTCGAGTGGCTTCGTGACGCGGTGCAGCAGGACCCGTCGTGATCAAGACATCTGATGAATCGTCCCTGCACATCAGCCTGGACGTAACGAGGACCAAGGCCGTCCTGCGGGTGGGCGAGCCCTACCGCCCTGATCTGACGCGGCTCGCGGCCCGGTTCCCTGGCGGCAGTCCGCGCGGCCGTCTCGCACTGGAGATGGACCTCGATGACCTCCTCGTAGGCATCGACGCGCTAGCGGACTGGCCGCACCCCGACTCCGTGGTGTGGTCCGACGAACTCAGCGCCCTGGTCGGGGAAGTCCTTGACGACGCCGACCGGGCCGAGGAACAGCTCAACTCGCCTACCCCGGCTGAGTACTGGGATGACAGTGCCGTGGAAGCGGCACTTGGCCCCGGTTGGTGCGCTGGTCTCACGGAGTTCCAGCGACGGGATCTCGCGCGTTTGCTGTCGCTGCGGCACGGTGCCAACTTCAGTGTTCCCGGTGCCGGAAAGACCCGTGTGGGTTTGGCGGTGTACGCCGCCATGCGTGAACGCGGCGAGGTGCGCCGGCTTCTGGTGGTCAGCCCCAAATCGGCGTATGAGTCATGGCTTTCAGAGGGTGAGTTCTGCTTCAGGCAGCCGCCGCACACGGTTGTGATGGATAAGACACCTGATCTCAGAGCAGAGATCATGATCGTCAACTACGAACGTCTGGACCGGTCGCTGGCGGCGCTCGCGGACTGGCTGAGAGGGGCGCCATCCATGATCATTTTGGATGAGGCGCACCGGATGAAACTTGGGGCCAGGGGAACGTATGGAAGCGCCTGCATGGCGCTTGGCCCCCTTACCCGCCGACGCCTCATCCTCACCGGGACGCCCGCCCCGAACGGGTCCCGGGACCTTGAGAATCTTCTGTCGTTCGTGTGGCCCGGGCATGGGCGCAGAGTGGTGACCCAGGCTGTGGCCGGCGGTGACCTCGCGTACGCGAGCTCGGTGCTGAGGCCCCTGTTTACGCGTACGACGAAGAAGGAACTGGGCCTTCCGCCTTTCGAGACGCGGATCCGACGCCTGAGGATGCCGGAACTGCACCGTGAGGTGTATGACGCGCTCGTAGGACGTTTCACCGCACGGGCCGAGGCGTCGCGGGATGACTTCGACACCCTGGGTAAGTCCATGCTGCGCCTGTTGATGGCGGCTACGAGCCCTGCGCTGCTTATCGAAGGCGAGAGGGGCCACGAGCCGCTGACCTTCCATGTGCCGCCTCTTGAGGTGCCGGAAGGCGAATCTCTGTACGCGCTCATGAAGAACCTGCCCGCGCATGAGCTGTCCCCGAAGTACAAGGAAGCACTCAGCATCGTCGCTGCAAACGCCGCGATGGGGCGGAAGACCCTTGTATGGGCGACTTTCGTGCGCAGCATCACCACGATGGAGAGCCTGTTCGCGGCGTACCAGCCGGCGGTTGTCCACGGCGGAACGCTCGACCGGGAGGAACAGATCAGGCGGTTCCGTGAGGATCCCGACTGTCATGTCCTCCTGTCCAACCCCGCCACTCTTGGCGAGGGAATCAGCCTGCACCACGTCTGCCATGACGCTGTCTACGTCGACCGCGATTTCATGGCAGGGCGATTCCTGCAGAGCCTGGACCGGATTCACCGGCTCGGGCTGGCCCCCGGCACCCAGACGCGTGTCACCGTCCTGGCGGTCGAGGGCACGATTGATGAGGTGGTGGCCATGAGGCTTGAGGAGAAGCTTGAGTTCATGGGCCGGATCCTCGACGACCCCGCGGTGCAGCAGCTCGCCGACCTGGTGGATGAGCCTTCCGGCGCCGCCGGCATGGACATGGCTGACGTCCGTGCCCTGCTGGAACATGTCGATGCCGTCGCTGCCCACTGAGGCGACGCGCCAGGCGGCGCTTCGCTGGCTGGCTGAACTGCGAGTGGCAGGGGTTCCACGGGTGCGGGCGCTCTTCACGCATCACCCGTGGTACGCGGATCTCACGCCGGCTCAGTACGCCGAAGGCCTTGCCTGGCTCAGGCGGGCTGGCATGGTGACTGCCGCAGGCCGGCCTGTCGTGGACGTAGGGGACTGCGTGGTGACGGGCGGCGGGGAACGGGCGCCGGTTCCCCGTGTTCTGTGGAACCAGGAGGCCGAGGCGGCAAGGCGAGCTGTCGGGGCTGCGGGTGAACAAGCGCTGCTCCGGCTGTTGCGCGACAACGGGATCTCGCATGTCAGACATGTGGCCGCAGAGTCTGACGCCTACGGATACGACATACAGGCCGCGAGGTCCGTACTGGAGCGGGCGCACATTGAGGTGAAGTCGACCACTGACCCGACTCGTCTGGCAATTCACCTGTCGAGGCACGAGTACGAGGTGATGTCGCGAGACGAGGACTGGTGCCTTGCCGCTGTTCTCGTCGCCAGTGACGGGAGCGCGGTGAACGTGGCTACGGTCGGCAGGCACTGGATCCACTCGGCTGTCCCCGCTGACCAGACGACGCGCGGACGCTGGGAGTCGGTGCGTCTCGATGTTCCGGCCCATGCGCTCGCACCGGGGCTGACAGCACGGGCATGGCAGCCGCTGCCGGACGGTGTGCTGCCGGTGTGCTCTGTCTGGAACTGTCCGCCGGCGGCGAGCGGCGCTGAGCGTGGCGGCCGGCCGACGCGGCAGGAACTGCAATCCAGCCTGGATTAGCATGTACGTTCGATTATGATTCTTTCGGTGTCTGCCGTGAGCTCCGAAGCGTCAGCCGGGGTTCCGCCGTGCCGTCCAAGAGGGCATCGTGCCGCCCAGGGACCTCGAAGCCTCGGGCCCCGGTAGGCTCTGTCCGTATCGCATTTCAACTTGGCCCAAAGTGGCTGGCCGACACACTTGGCCGTGTGGCCCGCGAGGACCTGTCGCGACGCGGGGTTCTTCGATGGTCATTCGTACGTACAAAGAGGAGACCGGAGCCGATGGCCCTCCAGCCGCACCAGGGGGGCCCGATGGGGCCCAGCGAAGATGTGCTGACCTCGATTGAGATCTGCGCGGGGGCGGGCGGGCAGGCCATCGGCCTCCACAAGGCGGGTTTCAAGCACCTGGCGCTCGTGGAGATTGACCCCCACGCTTCGGAAACGCTCCGGCTCAACATCGGCAGGCTGGCGGAGTGGCGGTGGGAGAAGGAGTACTGCGACGTCATCTCTGGTGACGTCAACGATTTCGCCCCTCTGTCTTCCGAAGAAAAAGAATCAGATGTGAAGAAGGCGCAGGGGTACCTGGGAAAGCCGCTAGCCAAGGGTGATCTTCATCTTCTGGCCGGTGGAGTTCCATGCCCGCCCTTCTCGCATGCGGGAAAGCAGCTCGGCAAGGATGATGAGCGTGACCTTTTCCCGCGCATCCTTGACCTCACCGACGAGCTTCGCCCTGAAGCGGTGATGATCGAGAACGTGCGCGGTATCAAGGACGCGAAGTTCGACGAGTACCGCACCTACATCGAGGCGCGCCTTGAGGGCGGACCGGCTAGGCACCCCGTTACCGGGGTCTCCGAGAACTTCTCCGGTCTGGGCTACCGAGTCTGCGAATGGGAAGTGCTGGAGGCCAGTGACTTCGGTGTTCCGCAGTTGCGCCCCAGGGCCGTGTTGGTGGCCATTCGCAAGGATGTGCTGGGGGACCTCAAATTCGTGTGGCCGACGGCCACAGGGGCTCCCAGGAGTGTCTTCCAGGCACTGGAGAAGTCCATGGGACTCAGGTATGCGCCGTACTTGAAGCAGGGAGGAGAAGTCGCACGCCTCGCGAAGAAATGCCTCGACCAGTGGAGAGAAAAGGCGCGGAGCGCGGAGAGCCGGAAAGATTCCGGCGTGGCCCCCACTCTGGTTGGTGGATCGAAGAAACACGGTGGCGCAGATCTTGGCCCGAGCCGCGCGAAGGCCGCGTGGAACGTCATGGGAGTCTCTGGCGTTGGTGTCGCCAACGCGTACGAGGAAAGCGTCCAAAAGGACAGTCATGAGCGAGATCTCTTCAGGAATGAAGGGCCGATGCTGACCGTTGAACAGGCCGCGATCATCCAGGGATTTCCGGAGAACTGGGAATTCCACGGCGGGAAGACCGCACGCTACCGGCAGGTCGGCAATGCGTTTCCGCCGCCAGTCGCGGCCGCGGTGGGCCAGGCCATCGCGGACGTGCTGCGCGCTGCCCACGAACGTGACCGGCTCGCGGCGGAATCCCTTGCCGGACTACCCGGACAAGCGGCGTCGGCGCTCTCGGACCGTGCTGACGATCCTCAGGGCGCACGCGTCTGAGTCCTGGTGCTCCCAGAAGCGCAGGACCAGCCAGCCCGCCTCGGTGAGGCGCTGGTCGGTATCGCGGTCCCTGGCCATGTTCCTGGACACCTTGTCTGACCAGTAGCCCGGATTGGTCTTGGGAGCGACGTAGTGCTCGGGGCAGCCGTGCCAATAGCAGCCGTCGATGAATACGGCCACCTTCGCCGGGCGGAAGACCAGGTCAGCTGTCCGGCGAAGGTCTGGCAACGGTCTGGCGGCGACCCGGTACCGCAGTCCGTTCGCATGCACGAGCCGCCGGATGAGCCGCTCCGGCTGCGTGTCACGGCTGCGGATTGCCTGCATGTTTCTCCTGCGCGCCGCAGAAGAGGACCACGAACCGTCTGGCGGGGTCCAGTCTGTGGGCTCAGGCACCGAAGTCACTCCAGAATCGTCGTCATGGCACTTCAATAGTGGCTGCTTCACCGAGGCGGGACGAGTCGACCGTCCGGAAGCGAACGTAGGGTACCGACTCACCCGAGGTACTGGCGGCAGGGATGAATGTATGAGGGCACGGGAAGTTGGGAGCCCCTACCCCCCGAACCACTCCCGGACCTCCGGCTGGTTCGGCCGGACGATGAGCAGGATGGCCAGGACGAGCCAGACCAGAAGCAGGATCAGGACCGGGACGAAGAGCCACACCATGACCGTGAAGGCCAGCGCCACCCAGGCGTAGGCCATGGCCGAATTGCGTACGTTGGGGTGGCGGGTCGGGAATTTGAGGGCGGTGGTGATGCCCCAGGCGGCGACCGCCATGATGAGGATGCCGACGAAGACGACCGTGCCCGAGTGTGCCTCGCCGGCCGTCTCGTAGTACGTGGGCGACGGGTTGTCCTCGCCCCAGATGGCGGTGGCGATGGACACGCTGTTGGTCACCGCGGCGAGGCCTGCGACGGCCTGGATGCCTCCGACGACCATCATCAGGACCCGCAGGCTCGCGACCGGGGGCGGCAATTGACCGGCTGCGGGAGCCGGACCTGAGGCGAATCCACCGCCGCCGGGCGGACGCGGGGGGTGCCTCTATGTCCTTCGTCAAGGTATCCCTGTCGGGTTTGGTGTGGTTCGGGGTGTTGGGGTTATGCGGCGAGCTCGATGTCCTTCGGT
>NZ_JBVHOQ010000085.1:0-10678 GCF_055568375.1 Streptomyces sp. NPDC026062 | reverse complement strand
CCCGCTACGACAAGACCGCCGAGTCCTACCAGGCAGCCGTCACCCTCGCCTCGCTGCTGATGTGGGCGTGACACTTTGACGACAACTCCTAGGGGAAACCGCGTCGGCCAACGGCCAGGAGAGGCCGGGGCACCGCAGCACATGCCGCTGTGCTTTGGCCTCGTTGTGCCAGGCCCCCGCCGGTCCCGACGACTATCGGTTGCGCGCGCCGGCGGGGGAACTCACGAGATCGCGCACGGCGGGCAGCAACGTTGCGGCCACCGTCTCTAGGGCCGGCGCGAAGTCCATGGAGCCAAGGCGGATCACTACATGGCGCACACCGGCACGCACGTACGCCGCCAAGGTCTCGGCGCACTCCTCAACGCCGCCAGCGATGTATAGCTGAATCGCGGACATTTCTGCCAGCGAGCGGTCGTAGTAGCGAGCGACGTAGTCTTCGAGGTCCCGTGCAGCCCGTGTGTGGTCGGAGCCGACGGCCACCGTCGCGTAAAGCGCCGGGACCACATCGACGGTAGATCGGCCCAGCTGCTCCAGATGGTCCTGTATGCGTTGCCAGGCCAGGCCGTAGGCATCGGCCGACGGAAGGAACGGCAGCCAGCCGTCGTAGGTCGTCGCCACGCGGCGCAGCACTCCCGGCGTATCACCGCCGGCGAGCCAGAGCGGAGGGCCGCCCGGGCGCCAGGGCCGGGGCAATCGGCTCGACGCCTCGGCATGCTTGGAGGAGCCCGCAGCTTCCTTCGCAACGTCGGGCTTCCGCCAGGCGTGCTTCCACATGGCGGCCGTCTCGTGGAGCAAGCGACTGCGATTGCCGAAGTCGACCCCCGCGGCGTCGAACTCCGCGACCGTCTCCGGGATGGGAAAGCCCGATCCGAGGCCGAGAGTCAGTCTGCCACCGCAGACGTGGTCCAGCGCCGCGAGTGCGTTGGCCCCGCCGAGCGTGGGACGGAGCGCCGCTGTCAGGGCCGCGGTCCCGAGGGTGACCCGGTGAGTGACCGCACCTGCCGCGGCCAGGACGACCAGCGGGTCGAGCCGGGGTCGCGCAGTCAGAGAGTCGCCGGCCCAGATCGAGTCGAAGCCGAGCGCCTCAGCCCGACATGCGTGGTCGAGCAGTGCCGCGGCGTCATAGGTCCCGGTAATTCCCTGTTCTCTTGTGGGGAGAAGAACACCGAACCGCGAACCTTCGATCTCGTGCTCCATATGATCAGGCTTCCTTCCATAGGGCTGCTCTCGGTGGCGTAGGCTCCGGAGGCGTCGGACCCCACGCGTGCCGTTCCGACCGGATGCCACGGGATTTCGCGCTGTGAGGCAGACGGGCAGCGAATTGGGCGCGCGTGGAGACCGCACATCAGGGCAGACGAACACCGGCAATGCGGTACCTACAGCTGGGCTCGAAGTTCCTGTTCGTCCCGCAGTCCGCTTCCTCAAAGCCATCTGTCCGACCACGAACATCGCACAACACCTTGACGAACGGCTTACGGCGCACTGACGCCACCTACAGGGGAGAGAGCGGAGAGCGCTTGGCTACGGTGAATACCGCGGCGTCGCTCCGACCCGGAAGCGGTCATCAATGCGTCAGAGTTATGTCAGGGGATTGGGGCAGAATGGATTCAGGAACAGGGCAGCGGAATATCCTGGTGACTTGTTCTCGGAGAGGTACCCGTAGTGGCCTATCGGGTCCCTGGCTTCGGTCGGGGAGGGCTTTCCCCCGCGCAGGTTCGAATCCTGCCCTCTCCGCCGAAGTGAATGACTTTCATCGCCCGAGAGGTCTCTACGCCAAGCCGAGGAGTTGTCGTGACCCCACGGAGAAGCCCAGCAGGTCCGTTCGGCAATGTCGCAGTGGTCGCCAACGGCCTGGCAGGCTCAACGACTCCCAAAATGGTCGCCGCCCTCACGTCGCTGTGCGAGCGGCATGGCGTGCGATCCCGTGTTTTCTGGACCGTTTCCCCGGCCTCCTTGGCCGGTGCACCCGCCGGGACCGCGACCGAGCTCGCCGTCGCGATCGCGGGAGGATGGGCGCCTGGTGGCCCCTACGACGCGGTCGTCAGTGTCGGCGGGGACGGCACACTACGCGACGTAGCCGCAGGACTCCTCACGGCTGGACGCGCGGCCCCCGCACTCCTCGTCCTGCCTGGAGGCACTGGGAACTCCAATTTCCGTTCGCTGTGGGGCGACGTGCCGTGGACGGACGCGGCCGCGGCCACGGTCACCGGGACGGATTGCGAACGCAGGCTGCTCGATCTCGCCCGTATAGGCGAACGCTTGGTGCTGCTCGGAGCAAGCACAGGTGTCTTCGCTGAAGCGACCGCTCTTGCCCGCTCCCTGCCCGTTGCCGGGCGTGCCCGCTACCAGCAAGCTATTAATGCCGTGTTGAACACTTTCAAGCCCTACCCGGGACGTGTCATCGTCGACGGAACGGTGCTGCACGAGGGCCCTACCGCGTTGGTCAACGTCGGCGGTGGGCGGCACCGCGCGGGAATATTCAACATTCTGCCGCGCTCGCTACGGGACGACGGACTGCTGGACGTCTGCGTACTCGGCGGCAGCACGGATCCTGCCCGCGCCCTCGATCTGGCCCGTACCGGCGACCACCTGGGCCGACCCGGGGTGGCCTACGGTACGGGCCGCCGCGTTCTGGTGGAACGGACCGACGGCCGGCCTCAGTTTTTCGAACACGACGGCGATGTTGTGCCAGACCCCGGACAGTCCTTCACGGTCGACGTCCTGCCCCGGGCGCTCCCGTTCATTTGCTCCAGGGAACTGTCTGGTGGGTGAGACATGGATAGAGGCAGAGACAGGTCCGGCGCTACAACCTTCGATCAGCTCGGGCAATGGGTTGGTGAGGTCAACCTGGAGAACGTTTCGGCAGCCACGGTCCAACTGGCCATGAGGTGCATTCTCTTTCGCGATGTAACAATCCTGCTGAGCCTGCGGCGGCTGGCAGACCGACGTCTGGTACGGCCACTCGGCCCGTCGCTGCAGGTGGACACGGCGAACTCAGCCCGTCTTCTGGCAGATGGCGGTGCCTGGCTCAACATGAACGACACCGCGTACGCGGGACACTTGGCACTGTCCACAGTCGTGGTGCCCCTCGCGCTGGCTGATGCGGACGACCTATCGGAAGCCGAACGGCTGCGGGTAGCGGTGTTGTCCGACGAATGCGCCGAACGCGTGACCGTTGCGTCGACCCTCGGGACCTTCCGTAGTCATAACACGCTGCACACCCCCCCCATAGGCGCCGTCGCCGCCAGGCTGAGCTGCGGCCAAGATCCTGCCGCCATGTGGTCCGATGCATTAGCCATTCGCTCCCGACGAGGTCCCCGACGCCGACGGTCGGGCAAGCCGCACGGCGATAAGGGCTACGACCACCGCCACCTGGGCCGATGGCTAGCTTCCCGCGGTATCCGCAGCGTCTCGCCCGCAAGGGCATCGAGTGATCCCGACGCCTGGGACGGCACCGCTTGGTCGAAGAGCGGACCGTGTCGTGGCTTTCTGGCTGCCGACGCCTGCACCGCCGCACGAACGCAAGGCGGAACGGTTCCTCGCTCTTACTGGCATCGCTGCGACCTCATGTGCCACCGCAGACTCGCCAAGTGCGTGGAGAGGGGCGCTCCCTCGAAGGCTCCCGGCGTAGGTCCCGGCCTCTTCCCCGATCGGAGTAAATAAACCATGCTAAAGTTCCAGATTCTGGGTGCGATCGAGATCCAGTCACCCTCCTGCACAATCCGGCCTAAAAGCACCTTGCAACGCGCCCTGCTGGGTACCCTGCTGGCGAGCGAAGGCCGCCTGGTTTCCGCCGAGACCCTCATAGACGAGATATGGGGAAGTAAACCTCCGGACGGCGTCGAGAACGCTATGCATGCCCATGTGAGCCGTCTCAGGCGGAAGCTGGCACAGCTGGAGAGCGATGCCAGCGGCTCACGCCTGGTCACCCACCTACGCGGCTACCGTCTGGTACTCGGTGACGACCAATTGGACGCCCTCGTCTTCTCCGACGGCTACGAGCGCCTCAAAGAGCAAGCGAGCGGCTTGCGGTAACGGACGTACTCGTTCTGCCGCCGGAACCCCACACTCTCGTAAAGGTCGTAGGACCGGTGCGGGTTTGACGTGCTGTCGGCGTACTCACTTTTGTGCAGGGGTAGGTACGGGTGAACGTGCAGAGCAAGTAGCCATCGATTCGCGGTCATGGCCTGCGGGATAATGGGGCGGTGGATCTTCGCTACTTCAATCAGATCGGCTGGACCGCCATCTTCAACGGCACCGAGACCGAGGTCGGCCGCATGGTGAGGGTGGAGGCGTGGGACCCGGCGACCGGAACGGCCCTTGTTGTCGACCCCAAGCGAGGCGCGATGCGCCCCGTCACGAACTACGAGGACTTCTCTCACCTGGAGAAGGCAGATCAGGTCGTAGCCGCAGTGCCTGAAGGCGGGTAGCGGGCGCACTGGAAAGACGAGGGCCCCGGAAATACCGCGCTGACGGAACAGGTGCTCGCGTGGCTGATCACCTCGCAGGGCCGGGCGACAGCCATCACGATGGATG
Source organism: Streptomyces sp. NPDC026062 (assembly GCF_055568375.1). Classification (NCBI taxonomy): domain Bacteria; kingdom Bacillati; phylum Actinomycetota; class Actinomycetes; order Kitasatosporales; family Streptomycetaceae; genus Streptomyces; species Streptomyces sp. NPDC026062. Next base: position 6,142 of record NZ_JBVHOQ010000085.1, on the reverse strand, counting down.
CTCACGGGCATGTTGACGATGCCGACAGCGCCGACGCTTTCATTACGCCGGGCGAGGAGCTGGGGCAGGCCTGAGACTCCGGGTCAGGCGACTTCCGTCTCGCGCTCGATGGCCTTGAGGCGGTTCTTCAGCCGGTAGCTGGGGCCGTTGATGGCGACGACTTCGCAGTGGTGCAAAAGGCGGTCGAGGATCGCGGTGGCGAGGACTTCGTCGCCGAAGACTTGTCCCCACTCGCTGAAGGTCTTGTTCGAGGTGAGGATGATCGAGCCCTTTTCGTAGCGCTTGGAGATCATCTGGAAGACCAGGTTCGCCTCGGCGCGTTCGAGAGGCTGATAGCCGACCTCGTCCACCACCAGGACGCTCGGCCGCAGATAGGCGCCGAGTTTGCTGGTCAACCGGCCAGCGGCTTCCGCGGTCTTGAGGTTGCGGACCATGTCGTCGAGGCTGGTGAAGTAGATCGAGTATCCGGCCCGGCAGGCCGCGACCGCCAGGGCGACGGCGATGTGTGTCTTGCCGACTCCCGGCGGCCCGAGTAGAGCCGCGTTCGCCTTGGCCTCCACGAACGACAGCGTCGCGAGGTCCTTGATCTTGCGGGGGTCGAGTTCGGGCTGGAATGAGAAGTCGTACTCATCGATCGTCTTGTGGTGCGGGAGTCGGGAGAGCCGCAGGCCTTGGCGGAAGCGGCGGTCGTCGCGGACGGCGAGTTCTTCGGACAGGACCAGGTCGAGGAAGTCGAGGTAGCCCATCTTGGCCTCATCCGCCCGCCGGGAGTACTCGTTGACGGCTTCGGCCAGGTGGGGCAGGCCGAGCTTGGCGGCCGTGGTGCGGATGCGATTGCCGGTCAGTTCGTCATAGACCGACAGCGGTCGGCGGCCGACCTCGATGCGGGTGGCCGCAGCCCGGTTCAGCAGGGCCTGCAGTGGTCCGGCTTCCCCGCCGCCTGGAAGTTCGCGGCGGGGCTTGGTGGGAACGTCGCCGGTGGTGGTCCGGCGTCCCTTGCCGGTGGGCAGGCCGCCCCAATGCGTCTCGTCGACGACGCGGACTCCGCGGCCGACTGCCCGCGGGTGGATGGCCAGCAGCGTCTCGCCGTCGTTGTCGGGGGTTGTCGAGTGCAGCGTGACCTGCGACTTCGTGGCCCGGATTTCCACCAGTTGCCGGGGGCGGACCTTGCGAGCCGGCACCGAGTAGAGGTTGCCGCCGAAGGCGACCAGGCAGTCCTTGCCGACTGGCCGCAGGTGCCGTTCGGCCACCAGATGCGGGGTGGGCGGCAGCGGCCTCAGGGCCACGTGATCGCGGGCCGCTCGCTCGCCGATGACGTCCCGGTGTGTCTTGTGGATCTGGGCCCGCCGGTGAGGCACCCAGGCGGTGAACGCGGCGTCCATCTCCTCGATGGAGGAGAAGGGCCGGCCGGACAGGACGTGGTCGCGGATGATGAGGACCTGGCGTTCGACCCGACCCTTTCCGGTGGGCCGGTAGGCGGCCAGGACGTCGATGTCGAAGTCGTAGTGGCCGGCGAAGCCGACTGCCTCCGGATGCAGCGGAACGGCCTCGCCTGGGGCGACATGGCGGCGGACGACAGTTTTGGTCCGGTCGTAGACGATCGTCATCGGTGCCCCGCCGAAGGGCGTGAACGCCCGCCGGTGGCAGTCGAAGAAGGTCTGCAGGTCCTGGCTGGTGGTGAAGCAGCAGAACGGGTCGCGGGAGTACGACAGGACCATGTGGAAGGAGTAGACCTTCTCGATGCCCATGTGAGCGAGGATTTTCCCCCGTCACCCCAGTCCACTTGAGCCTGGGAGCCTGGGATCACCTCGAACCGGCGGTGCATCCCCGCCAGCTCCCGCGGCGTGATACCCAGTTCCCCGGCGATCCGGGGGCGGGCTTCCTGAACATAGAGCTTGACCCGCTGGTAGTTGCCGGTGAACCCGTACTCCCTGGCCAGCCGCTCGTGGATCACCGCGGCCTTCATCAAGACCTCGGCCCGCAGCATCGCATCGATCAGGGGCGCTACCTCGTCGACCACCCGCTTGTGTGACCGGCCGTCCGCCGACCGGCGCGGTGGCCTCGTCGGCCCCTCGGCCGACAGGTACTTGCTGACAGTCCGCCAGTTCAGCCCGGTCTCTCTGGCGACTTCCGACACGCTCATCGCGCCGGACTCCACCAGACCGCGAAAACGCCGGAGCTCCAATTACCGTTGCGGGTCCAGAACCACAGCCGTCTCTCCCTGCCGCATTGAACACAACAGGCAGCAGAGTGCCGGTCACCGACACCCGGCACAGCAAGAACTCTGTACGTTCAGTCGTACGAGACTCTGCACGTTCACATGTACGCCGACACGTGCCCGTGAACAGCCGAGCGGTCGTTGCACCCTGTCCGCGAAGGCTCCGCAGCCCGTCCAGCAGCAGGGCCCGGCCGATTCCGAGGCGTTGCTGGTCCGTCCGGACTCTCAGCTCTTCGACCTCGCCTACGGTGTGGTCGTGACGGCGGATGCTGCAGAGGGCGACGCCGACCATGTCCTGCCCGTTCCATGCAGCCCTCCAGCATGCCGGATCGGCGGTGTCGACGAAGTCCTGGAATGGCCATTTCTACGTGAAGCCGGTGTTCGCATACGAATCGACGACCGTCCTCCAGGCTGCGCGGTAGTGGTTCGGCTCGATCGGGCCCGTCCGTATCCCGGCTGGCAGTTCGCTGCCCCGCTCGGGCAACTGCCGCAGATCGCCCAACTCCAGCTCGACCAGGCTGAAGACACGTCGGTAGCCTGTTGCGAGCAGAAGCGCCGAGGCGTCCTGCTCGGAGGCCATGGCGTTCGCGCCGATCACTGCCGTCCGCGCCGTTCCATGCTTTTTGACGAGCCGGCGGATCCGTTCTTCGGCCCAGCTCAGCATGGCTGAGCCGATGCCCTGGCGGCGATGCTCGGGCAAGAGGTAGCCGCGGTGCAGGTACAGCCACGTGTCGTCCCGCTCTTGCCACCATCGGATCGTCGAGTAGCCGACGACGCTCCCGTCATGCACCACCAGGATCTGGTTCTTGGACGGCTCCTCCAGCCTGGCAGAGGCTTCGGCGATCTCGGTCGCTGTCGGGAGCCCTTCCACAACCGAATGGGCGTCGGCCTGGTCCCGTTCAGCACAACCCAGCCGCACCGCGGCCATGGGGCCGTGGTCTTCGTCGCCGCGATACGGCTGGAACCCGAAGCCGACCGGAAGATCCTGTCCTGGCGCGCTATTCGACATGGTCGGATGATCTCGAACGTCGAGGCGGGCCGGCCACCCTATTCATGCTGCGGTCGTCTGCGGCCGTGCGACGAGTTGGCCGCGTTCGAAGCGGGCCCCGGCACGGACGAGGGCGACGAGGTGGGGTGCGTTCACGGCCCGCCAACACTGCTGGGCGGACTCGACGAGCTTGAACACCATGGCCAGGGCGGCGGCCGCGCTGCCGGCGCCCTTGGTGACCTCCGTGCGCAGCCGGACGGTGGCCAACGTGGACTCGATGGGGTTCGTCGTGCGCAGATGGATCCAGTGAGCGGCGGGGAAGTCGTAGTACGCCAGCAGTTCGTCCACGTCATCGGTGATCTTCTTGACGGCCTTGGGCCACTTCGCGCCGTAGGTCTTCTCAAACGCCGCGACCGCCACGAGCCCATGGTCGCGGTCCTCGACGTTTTATATCTCCTGCAGCGCCTTCTTCGCTCCCGGCTGGGCGGACTTCGGGAGACTGTCGAGCACATTTGCGACCTTGTGAACCCAGCACCTCTGATGGCGGGTCTCGGGGAATACCTCGGCCAGAGCCTTCCAGAAACCGAGCGCGCCGTCGCCGACCGCCAGGACGGGAGCGCGCATTCCTCGCCGCTGGCAGTCGCGCAGCAGGTCGGCCCAGGAGTCGGCTGATTCGCGATAGCCGTCGCTCATGGCGATCAGCTCCTTGGTGCCGTCCGAGCGCACACCCATCAGCACGAGCACGCACGACTTCGCCTCCTGCAGGCGTATGCGCAGGTGGATGCCGTCGGCCCATGCGTAGACATAGTCGTTGCCGGACAGATCTCGCTCGCCGAACGCTTGGTGGTCGGCCTGCCACTGCTGGGTCAGCCGGGTAACCGTCGCCGGTGACAGACCCGCCGAGCTGCCGAGAAACTGCTCCAGGGCGGGCACGAAGTCGCCGGAGGACAGGCCGTGCAGGTAGAGCAGCGGCAGCACCTCGCTGATCTTCGGGGACTTACGGCACCACGGCGGCAGGATCGCGGAGGAGAACCGCTTGCGCTCGCCCGTGGCCTCATCGACGCGCTTGTCGTTCACCCGTGGCGCCTTCACCTCGACCACGCCGGCCGCGGTGGACCTGCCGCGGCTGGTGGAAGCCGCTGCGCACCACCAGACGGCGTCCGTTGCCGTCGCGCTCACCGGCGAAATCGGCTATATAGGCGTTTACCAGTCGGTGCTCCGGGCGACGGTTGCGCCGCTGCCGGAGTCGAAGTAAACGGGCCCGGGTCCGCGGCGCCCGGTGTTCCCCGCCGTCCCGCCCGCCGGCGTTCGTGGGTTCCGGCCCGTCTGTTCGTTTCCAGGTCACGGCCAGCCGGACTGGAGGTATCGCGCCTGTTCGCTGGGCTCGCCCAGTGGGTAGGGAGGGACAGAGGCCAAAGTTGCTGGGGCGCTCGATGCGCGCGAGGTTGCCGGGCGACAGGTCGAAGGGACGGAATGTGTTAGCGGACTCTTCACGATCGGACGGGCACGTCATCAGCACGGGCGGTCGGTCGGATCCAGCACTACTGGATATGGTCAGGAGGCACTACGACAACGAGCCGCTGATGCGGCTGCGAGGAGAAATCCATTTCGATGCGGCGCTGAGCGAGGCTGAGATCGAGGTGGCGGGGCGGGTCTACGGACGGCCGATGCCGCGACTTGCCTACCTTCCCTGCGGCGGCACGCTGCGTCACGCACCGCCCTTACTGAAGCGAGGCGTTGAGCATCTGGTCGCTGTGGACTTGTCACGCGCCAGTCTGACTGTCGGATTGACGCGGAACGTGCCCGAGGCTTTGTGGAGCAAGCTCTCCGTCCACCACGCAGACGTTCGCTCCGTCAGTGAATTCCTTCCGGGCGGCGGTGTGCGGTTTGCCTTCCTGGGCGGGAACAGCCTGGGTGATATCACCGATATTGAAGGGCACGCTGCGTTCATCACGTCGTTGGCGGCGGCACTCGCTCCCGGCGGTGTACTGGTCTTCGACTACGTGGGCGAGCGGTATCCCCCCGATGGTGCGGATGCGGTGACCGAGTGGCCAGAGACCTACCACGGTGATGATGGAGACGTTCCAGTTGTCGACCGGAGAATAAGACGGGTTCGTCCGGTTCCGGGTACGGCGATGTCGATTCTGCGCTTCACCTCCGAGGTCATCGACGCGCAGACTGGCAATCCCATCGTGGAGGAGCACGCCTACGACAAGCTGATCGTGCCTGACTCCCTTCTGACCCAGCAGTTTGCCGAAGCAGGGCTGGAGCTAACCAACGCTGGCCGCGTGGCCGACCTCTCGCCCTACCACCGGGAGCGGATCCGCCGCCGGGGCGACCTGGGGATGCTGGGGAAACCTGACTGCTTCTATCGGGCCGTCAGGATATGAGCACGACCCATCACTCGCTTTCGCGGCCTGGACCGCCCCACTGAATCCCGCATGGAGGTCCTTGGATGAACGGAGTGGAGGTCCGCTCCTCCGGTATTCACGGCCGCGGAGTCTTTGCGGCCCGTGACTTCGCGGTCGGCGAGACCGTCGAACGATGCCCCGTACTGGTTGTTCCGGCAACAGAACGCCACTTGCTGGACGGCACAAACCTCTTCAGTTACTACTTCTACTGGGCAGACGAAGCGGCGGCGATCGCACTCGGCTGCGGCAGCCTCTACAACCATTCCGCCTCGGCCAGCGCGCGGTACCGCAAAGTCTTTGACGCTGATGTTGTTGAGTTCATTGCTGTCCGTCCCATCAAGTCCGGATGCGAGATCACCGTCGACTACAGCGACGGGGGCGAGAACGAACTGTGGTTCCTTCCCCGTGAGCCTCTTTCATCCTGAATGGTTCTATTGATCAGAAACTCATTGGGTTCACTCGTCGAGGACGTATCGGACGTGCGGGGCTTTGAAGTAGCCGGTGACGATGTGGGGCTGGCGCTGT
>NZ_JBVHOQ010000084.1:0-12143 GCF_055568375.1 Streptomyces sp. NPDC026062 | reverse complement strand
GACCCGCTACGACAAGACCGCCGAGTCCTACCAGGCAGCCGTCACCCTCGCCTCGCTGCTGATGTGGGCGTGACACTTTGACGACAACTCCTAGCCCGGACAGGGTTCCGTGCCGCGGTGGTGGACCGCCCGGGCGAGTGCCTCCACCATGTGGCCGGCCAGCCCCACCGGGTTCTGCGTGTGGGCGAGATGCCCCTGCCCCGGCATGACGGTGACGTGGGCGCGCGGCAGGGCCGACGCGATGCGCGCGAAGGCGTCGCCATAGGGGGCGGTGCCCTCGTTCTCGGCTCCGAGCAGCAGGGTGACGGGCAGTTCGAGGGCGCCGAGCGCCTCCAGATCGGTGGGGTGTTCGTTGAGCGCGGTCAGCTCGTGGAAGAGAGGGGCGGCCAGCGGCCTGAGGACCTCCCAGGTATCGCTTTCGCGCAGCCGCGCCACGTACTGCGCGGAGAACCCCGACATGTCCCGGTTCACGATCTCCACGGCACGGTCCAGGTCGCCGGCGGCGTCGGCCTCCCGCAGCGCGTCGAGCACCTGGTTGCCGAAGGGCCGTACCACCGGTTCGTAGAGCGTCAGAGAGTGGACGTACCGGGGGTGCCGGGCGGCGGTCTCCAGCGCTACCAGTCCGCCGAAGCTCCAGCCGAACAGGTCCACCCCCTGCCGCGCGTCCTCCTCGGTAGTGATCACGTCCAGCACCTGGCTGAGGTCGTCGATCTCGGTGCGGAGCGAGTAGCCCGGACCGAGCGCGCTGCTCGGCCTTCTCCCACGCCGGTTGAGCACGTAGACCGGTCCGGCCACGTCCAGCGCGTCCACGACCGGCTGCCACGAGGCGGCGTCGGCCATGACGCCGGGCACGATCAGAAGCGGCCGGCCCAGACCCGCACGCCGGGTCAGGGCAAGCGAAATGCCCTCGCGTTCTACGTGCTTCAGCACGATGTGTACCTCCTGAAGTGATCCCCGTGCCCGTGGAAAGGCACATATGGGAGGCACAACGACCGCTTGGACAAGGAGAAACGGCGGACTCACGTCGGAATGTGCGTTCTCGATCACGGTGGAGCTGTGTTCCCGGCCAGGCCTGTGCAGACGCGGGAAGCCGAGAGACCCGGAAGCGGCACGTGCGGACCCGCCGCCCGTGAACTGTCAGGCAGCGCGCCGGACCGGACGGTGGCTGGACCTCTCATCAGCGTCTCCGTCGGCCCCTGCCGGGATCGTGTTCTGGCGGTGGTTGCGTGTCGCGCATATGGTGCGTGTGGCGATTGTGCGGGTTTCGGGGGTGGGGGGCTGGAGTGTTCTGCTGGTTGTCTTGGAGCGGGTGATGTTTGAGTCCGAGTCTGGTGATCTGCGGGCTCGTAGTAGGCGGGTCACGCGTGAGGCGATCGGTGCTGCGGCGTTGCGTCTGGCGTTGGAGAAGGGGCCTGAGGGGCCGGCTCCGGTGCGGGTGCGTGATATTGCCGAAGCTGCGGGGGTCGCGCCGAGGACATACAACAATTACTTCTCCAGCCGGGAGGAAGCGATTTGCTTCTTTCAGAGCGATCGGGCGTGCCGTCTGGGCGGGGTATTGCGGTCCAGGCCCGTGGGCGAGCCGCTGGGTGAGGCGATCGTCGACCCTGCTCCCGACCGGGCGGGGCTGGCGATGATCATGTCTACTCCGGTATTGCGGGGTGAGGCGCTGAAGGCCTTCGCGATGGCTGAGGAGTCGTTGGCTGTCGCGATCGCGGAGCGTGGTGGTGTCGAGCGGACGGAGCTGTCGTCGGCTGTGACGGCTGCTGCTGTTGCCGGGGCTGTACGTGTGGCCGGCCAGCACTGGCTTGCCAGTGCTGGCGCGGTGTCTTTCGCCGAGGTGCTGCGCGAGGCCCTGGGGTGTGTTGTTCCCGCTCGGCCTCTCGGGGCCCGTCGTCCGTAGTGGTTCCTGTTCTGTCGTACGGTCCGGTGCCGCCGCGGCGTTTCGCTTCCCGGATTCCCAGGGTTTTGTGCGGTCTTGGCAGGTTTTCTGTGCCGGTTGTGCCGTGCCGGGGTGCGAAGTCCCTGCTGGAGAGGAGAGCCACCGCCGTCCCCCACTGCTGACGGCCGCGTGGTGTGCCGGGACACGACGCTGCTGCCGGATCCGCCTCAGAACACGGTGGTGCTCGCCCTTTGTCCTCCGGATGGCAGCGTGGTCGGCCTGCTCCGGGATGACGGCCTTGATGCCGCGCCTGCGCAGGTGAGGTCGGTTTCCGCGGAACGATCCCGGATCTTCTTCGGCACGGGGATGAACTGCGCGCTGTCGGCAGCCTGGCCGACGGTCGGACGAGCGCCGACGGGCGACACTTACGGTCGGCGGCGAGGCGAACCCTGCTGGCCTCCCGCCGCTGCCCGCCGGTCTTGAACCGCCGGATCATGCCATCGAACTGCTGCCGCAGGCACACGAGTTACGGGTCGTGCTCGCCGAACGGCAGGTACGGTCCGATGAACTCCCATTCCGCGTACGCCAGTTGCACTCGCGTCATGCATCGTGAGCGTGCATCCGTCCAGGGAAGTACCGACCGTGCTTTGTATGGGTGAGGCGGTTTCCGGTGGGGGCGCGGGCCGGCCGGTGTTGGTGGGTGGTTCGGTTGGGGCGTCAGGCTTCTTTGGGGCGTGGGATGCTGTTGGCTTCCTTCTGCGGTGGGGGTCCGTCCATGATTCGTTTGGGCAGGAGGAGCGTGGGGATGATGGCGAGTGCGAGGAACGCCACGCTCCACCAGAAGGTGTTGTTGTAGGCGTGGGCGAGTGCGTCGGGCCCGGGGATGGTGCCGGGGGCGGTGTCCTGTTGTCTGGTCAGCTCGAACTGGAGGACGACGCCGATCACCGCGGTGCCTGCTGAGAGGCCGATCTGCTGGAAGACCCGCGATCCGCTGGTGGCCCTGGTGAGCTGTTCGGGCGGCAGGCCGATGTAGAGCGCGGTTGTCATCGACAGGACCATCATTCCGAATCCGACGCCGGTGATGAACATGGCGGCCACGATGACGAGGTTGCTCGTGTTCGCGTCGAACTGGGTGAAGATCAGGCGTCCTGCGATGGCGCAGGCGAGGCCGGCCGATCCTACGCGCATGGGGCCGATCCGGTTGAACACCCTGCCCATCGAGAGGGAGGCGAGCGCGGAGCCGACGCCGGCCGCCATCAGGAGGAGTCCGGCGCCCAGCGCGGACTCGGAGTGGACCTGCTGGAGGAACAGGGGGTCCACGAACCCGGCCCCCATGGTGAGGCCGAGCAGGAGCAGCAGGATGCTGGATGTCGCGAAGCCGCGATACGTGAACAGGCGCATCGACACCAGGGCGTCGATGTTCGGCCGTGCCGCGTGCAGTGCGAACGCGGCGACCATGATGGTTCCGGCGGTGAGCGCCACGATGACCTGGATTCCGTCGAAGCCGACCCTGGTGGCCTGGGACAGGCCGTAGACGATGGCCACGAGCCCGGGGACCAGGAGTGCTACGCCGAGTACGTCCAGGCCGGTGCCGCTGCGGGCCTTGATGTCCGGCATGGCCCGTCCTGCCAGCAGCAGCGCGATCAGTCCGATCGGGAGGTTGACGAAGAACATCCACCGCCAGTGGAGGTGATCGACGATGATTCCGCCGATGACGGGGCCGAGTGTCGGTCCGATGACGGCGGGGACGGCCATGAGCGAGACGAGTTGGGCGCGGCGTTCGACGCCGCCGACCCTGATGAGCATGGCCTGGCCGATGGGGGCCATCATGCCGCCGGCGAGTCCTTGCGCGACCCGTGCCGCAATAAGCATTTCCACCGAGTTCGACAGGCCGCAGAGCAGCGAGCCGACGAGGAAGCCGATGAGGGAGAAGTTCCACATCGTCCGGGTGCCGTAGCGGTCGGCGGCCCATCCGGCGATCGGCATGCCGACCATCAGGGCGAGCAGGTAGGCGGTCACCACCCACTGCACCGTGGACACCGAGACGGACAGCTCGTTGACCAGTTTGTCCAGTGCGATGCTGACCATGGTGCCGTCGAACTGCATCAGCAGCATGCCGAGCAGGACGACCCCGGCGACTTTGAGTAACTCCAGCGGAAGTCGTTGTCCGTTGCCTGCCGTTGGGGATTCACCGGCTTCTGTCTGCGCCATCAGCTGTCCTTCGCTCGGCGGGCGCGGACCCGTTCAAGGGCCCTTCATCACGGCGTTACGGTCCCACAAGGTTGCGTGGCACGCAATTCTGTGCAGATACTGCACGTCTGAGTGGCTGTCGGGCGTGGTCTGGTTCAGGTGGTCTTTAGCCAGTTGGGTTTTGCTGGGCGGTCCAGGTTCGATCGGAGGGGTCTCCATGCCGGAGTCAGGCTGCTTACGCAAGCGGCAGCTCGGGGATGAAGCGCGGGTTGCCGCGCGGGAGTGCCCGCACGGCAGCGGCTCGTCGGCAGGCCGGGGCGATGGCGCGCAGGAGGTGTTCGCGGCCTTTGCCGCGCCTGTTGAGACGGGGCGCCGACAGGATCGCCGGCTCGTCGTGGGCGGTCCCTTTCGGTCGCGGTGTCGTGTCGGTTCTGTCGGCCGGCCCAGGGAGCTGTACGGCTTGCTTTCGGGGGCTGCGGACGGACGAGGCGCCAACTGGTCGTATGGGGACCCTTCTCGGGCTGTCTGACAACTTTCGGAGATGCCATGGTTGATGTATCCGCTCAGATGCCGCTTCTCTCGGATGGTGGTGCACAAGCGCTGGGATGGCTGGAACGAATGCGCGATGAGCATCCGCTCTGGGTGGACGCGCGCGGCATGCATCATGTCTTCCGGTACGACGATGTGCAGGCGGTGATGTCGGATCCGGCGCGTTTCTCGTCGAACCTCGGCCGGTTCATGCCGGGCTTCGATGCGGAGCAGGTCAGTGCGAACCTCTCTTCGCAGGATCCGCCGGAGCACCGGCAGTTGCGGCAGTTGGTGAGTCAGGCGTTCACGCCGCGGACGGTGGCGGGTCTGCGTCCGCGGATCGCTGAGATCACCCGGGAGTTGTTGGAGTCGGTGCCCGGTGGGGAGTTCGACTTCGTCGAGCATGTGGCGTATCCCCTGCCGGTGACGGTCATTGCCGAGTTGCTCGGTGTTCCGCCCGGTGACCGGGATTTCTTCCGGTCGTGTGCTGATGCCATGCTGGGCGGGCGGACGGGCGGGCTATCGGCTGCCGAGCAGAGCAAGGCTCTCGCGGAGGCGAACAGGGAGCTGCAGGAGTACTTGTGTGCCGAGGCGCGGCGGTGCAGGGCGGACGGTTCGGGCGGCCTGATCGGGGCGCTCGCGGCTGCCGAGCTGGACGGGCGGCGGTTGACGGATGTGCAGGTCGCGACGTTGTCCGGGTTGCTGCTGACCGCCGGGCATATCACGGTCACGTTGTTGCTCGGCAACATGTTGCTGTGTCTGCGTGAGAATCCTCGTGTCGAGTCGAGGTTGCGTGGGGACAGGTCGCTGATTCCTGCGGCGTTTGATGAGGTGCTTCGGCTTCGGCCGCCCTTTCACAGGGTGGTTCGGGTTTCTACGCAGGATGTGGAGGTGGCCGGTGGGGTCATCCCGGCGGGGGCGGTGGTGATGGCTTCGACGTTGTCGGGCAACCATGATGACCGGCAGTTCCCCGGTCCGGAGCGGTTCGACATCGACCGTTATCCCAACAGGCACCTCGGGTTCGGTCACGGTATCCACTTCTGTCTCGGTGGCCCGCTGGCGAGGGTGGAGACCGAGATCGCGCTGAATCTTCTGTTCGACGAGTTCGCCGGGCTGGAGGTGACCGGGGAGCCTGTCTTCCACGACTCGGATTTCTACGGTCCGAAGCAGTTGGCGGTTTCCGGCCGTCGTTCGGTCGGCAGTGTTGTTGGTCTTGGGTAGTTGTAACGAGAAAGAGGTAGGGCTGATGGAGTTCACGCGTTTGGGTTCGTCGGGGTTGAAGGTCAGTCGGCTGGTGCTGGGCTGCATGAGTTTTGGTGAGGCGTCGGTGATGCAGCCGTGGGCGCTTGATGATGAGGGTGCTGAGTCTGTTTTCCGGAAGGCGGTGGAGCTTGGTATTTCTTTCTGGGATACGGCCAATATTTATGGGATGGGGGCATCGGAGGAGGTTGTGGGGCGTGCGTTGAGGAAGTACACGCGTCGTGAGGATGTTGTTCTGGCGACGAAGCTGTTCTTCCCGATGCGGCAGACGCCGAGTCGTCCGGGGTTGTCCCGCAAGGCGATTATCGAGCAGTTGGATGCGTCGTTGGGGCGGCTTGGTACTGATTATGTTGATCTCTATCAGATCCATCGTTTCGATCCTGAGACCCCGGTGGAGGAGACGATGGAGGCATTGCATGACGTGATCAGGGCGGGCAAGGTGCGGTATATCGGTGCGTCGTCGATGTGGGCGTGGCAGTTCGCGAAGTTGCAGCATGCTGCCGACGTGAATGGGTGGACGAAGTTTGTTTCCATGCAGGATCAGTACAGTCTGCTGCAGCGTGAGGAGGAGCGGGAGATGTTCGGTCTGCTGGCCGATCAGGGGGTAGGGAGCCTGCCCTGGAGTCCGCTGGCTGCCGGGCTGCTGGCGCGTCCGTGGGGTGAGGGGTCGACGGTGCGTGCGGGGACGAACCGGCCTACTGATCCGTATGGGCGTCCGTTGTATCTCGACAGCGACCGGGCGATCGTGGGGGCGGTGGAGGAGATCGCCCGGGCGCGTGGTGTTTCGATGGCGCAGGTGGCTATGGCGTGGGTGTTGAAGAACCCGGTCGTGGGTTCCCCTCTTGTGGGTGCTACCAGGCCTGATCACCTGGTTGATGCCGTTGCCGCGCTTGATATCAGGCTCACGGACGAGGAGATCGCCTCGCTCGAGTCGCCTTATGTCCCGCGTCTGCCGACGCACTTCTGACGTCTGCCGGCGTACTTCTGGCGTTTGCTGAGGTGCTTCTGGCCGGGGCTGCCGGCGTGGTTCTGGCCGGGGCTGGCCGGGGGCGGTGGGTGGTAGCGGCTCGGCTTTCTGTGGAGTCGGGTTGTTGTTGTCATTGAGCGTTTTCGGAGTGGCCACCGGTCGGGTGACGGCGGTGAGGCCGCAACGCACGAGGCACCCGTGCCGTTGAGTGAGATGTTCGAAGTCTCAACTCATTGGCGCAGGTGCATCGTTGGTTCCCTGTCCTGCCGCACTCGACTTGCCTCATGCGATGGTCGAGTGGGTCACGATGCTCATCGTCACCCGCGAGGGTGAACGCCGCTGCAAGCTTCCGCCGCACAAGCGCGCTCGTAGCTCTGGTGTACCTGCGCAAGCACGACACCCTGGCCCAGATCGCCGCCGGCTTCGGCATATCTGTCGGCACCGCCCATGCCTACACCACCGCGGTCATCGACCTCCTGGCCGACCGGTCACCGGGCCTTTTGAAGGCCCTGCGTGAGACCGAACCGGAGTACGTGCTGCTCGACGGGACGCTCGCCGAATGCGACCGGGCGGGCGACGGCCAAGCCGGCTACTCGCACAAACACCGCCGCCACGGCGCGAACGTGCAGGTCGTGACCGACCCAGCCGGCCAAATCCTGTGGATCTCACCGGCTCTGCCCGGCCGGTGTCACGACCTGACCGCGGCCCGCACCCACCGGATCATCCGGATCTGCGAACGCCGGGGTGTCCCCATCCTGGCCGACCGCGCCTATACCGGCGCCGGGCCCTGGGTCAATGCCGCGAAGCTTGAGTTGATCAAGGTCCTCGCTGGGGGAGGGCCTGGTGCGGTGTTCGATGTCGCGTCAGCTACGAGGCTAGGGTTGCTGCATGGCTCAGGGCTCCGTGGGTTCGGGCGGGTTCGTCGCGCGGCCGGACCAGGTATCGCTGGGAGTCTTGGTCTCGGCGGTGCCGCGGTTCAAGGTAGATGAGACCGCGGCCGTTTGCGGGGTGGTCGAGCAGCGCCGGGGCGGGAAGCTCCCTCCGCACGTGACCGCCTATATGGCGATGGCGCTCTGCCTCTTCTCCAACGACGCGGCCGAGGAGGTCGCGCAGAAGGTCACCGGGTCGCTGTCGCAGTTCGGCGTGTGGGACGCCGCCTGGGAGCCGCCGACCTCGTCGGGGATCACCCAGGCCCGCAAGCGGTTGGGCCGCGACGTGCTGCGGGAGACGTTCTACCGGGTGGCTGAACCCGTTGCGACCAGCGAGACCCGGGGCGCGTGGCTGCGCGGATGGCGGCTGACGGCCATCGACGGGTTCGATCTTGACCTGCCCGACTCGGCCGAGAATGCCGCCGGGTTCGGCTACGCCGGCAACGACCAGTCCCGCTCTGCCTTCCCCAAGGCCCGGGTGGTGGCAGTCGTCGAGTGCGGATCGCACGCTTTCATCGACGCCGAGGTAGGGCCGTGGAACCGGAGCGAGAAGACGATGGCGGCCACGCTGCTGCCCTCAACCTCAAACGACTGGCTGCTGCTGGCCGATCGCGGCTTCTACAGCTTTGCCGCGTTCAGCGCCGCCGCTCAGACCGGGGCAGCGCTGTGCTGGCGGGCACCGACGCAACTGTCCCTGCCGGTCCTGAAGGGCCTGTCCGACGGTACGTACCTGTCGGCCCTGGTCGATCCCCGCCTGCGTGGCCACAAGCGGGAGGAACTGCTGCAGGAAGCGAGGAACGGCGCAAAGCCGGACCCAGCCGCAGCCCACGTCGTGCGGGTCATCGAATACGACGTCCCCGACCGCGACGTCGGGGAACTGGTCTGCCTGATCACCACGGTCACCGAGCCGGAATCCGCGACCGCCGCCGAACTAGCTGTCGGCGTACGGACTTTTCTCCCCAGATGCGTACGGACGAACGTCCCCAGCTCCGGCCGCAGGCAGCGGCAACGGGAACGGGACAGAGGATCTCGGTTGAGATCGATGACCCAAGCAGGGACACTCACGCGATGAGCCCCAGCACATCGTCTGCACCGATCGAGCGAGGGTGGGACGAGCCCTGGTATCGGGTCAGCATGGAGAACTTCCAGGCGTCGTTCCTGCCCAGCGACGACGAGGACTTGGACGAGGTCTGCAACGTCGATGTCTTCGTGACTCTGAAGGACGGATCTTGTTGGACCGCGACCGTGTTCACCGTCGTGGAAGTCGAGCGCCTGATGAAGCTCTGGACAGGGACCGACGAGGCCCTCGGGGGCCGGTACTTCTGGGTCTCGGACGGCCTGATCGTCAGAGATCCCGGCATCGACAGCATGACCGGCGTGATCGCCGGCCTGATCGAGAACAGCGAGTTCTCCGAGATCTTTCAACGGGTGATCGACGACTGATCAAGTGCTCGGCTGCCGGAGGCGTCGCAGCTGGTCAGGCCACGTCGTTCTCTCGCTCGATGGCCTTGAGACGGTTTTTGAGCCGGTAGCTGGGGCCGTTGATGGAGACTACTTCGCAGTGGTGGAGGAGCCGGTCGAGGATGGCGGTGGCGAGGACCTCGTCGCCGAACACTTGGCCCCATTCGCTGAAGGTCTTGTTCGAGGTCAGGATGATCGAGCCCTTCTCGTAACGCTTGGAGATGACCTGGAAGACCAGGTTCGCCTCCGCGCGTTCGAGGGGCTGGTAGCCGACCTCGTCGACCACGAGAACGCTCGGCCGCAGGTAGGTGCCGAGCTTGTTCGTCAGCCGTCCCGCGGCCTCGGCGGCCTTGAGGTTGCGGACCATGTCGTCGAGGCAAGTGAAGTAGATCGAGTAGCCGGCCCGGCAGGCCGCGACCGCCAGGGCGACGGCGATGTGCGTCTTGCCGACCCCGGGCGGACCCAGCAGGGCGGCGTTCGCCTTGCCCTCGACGAACGAGAGGGTGGCAAGGTCCTTGACCTTCCGCGGGTCGAGCTCGGGCTGGAAAGAGAAGTCGTACTCGTCGAGCGTCTTGTGGTGCGGCAGCCGGGAAAGCCGCAGGCCCTGGCGGAAGCGGCGGTCGTCGCGGACGGCGAGTTCCTCGGACAGCACCAGGTCGAGGAAGTCGAGATAGCCCATCTTCCCCTCGTCGGCCCGACGGGTGTACTCGTTGATCGTTTCGACCAGGTGAGGCAGACCGAGCTTGCCGGCCGTGTTGCGGATGCGGGTGGAGACCAGCTCGCTCAAGACGTTTCCCTCGTGCTCGGACGGGTGGTGAAGGGACGAGTGCCGGTCAGCTCGTCATAGACCGACAGCGGACGGCGACCAACCTCGACGCGGGTGGCCGCAGCCCGGTTCAGCAGGGCCTGCAGAGGTCCGGCCTCCTCGCCCAGAAGACGCTCTTGGCGGGGCCGGGGCAGGACGTCCCCGGTTGTGGTGCGACGTCCCTTGCCGGTGGGCAGGCCGTCCCAGTGGGCCTCTTCGACGACACGGACCCCGCGGCCGATCGCCCGCGGATGGGTCGCCAGCAACGTCTCACCGCTGCTGGCCGCGACAGTGGAGTGCAGCATGATCTGCGACTTTGTGGCCCGGATCTCCACCAGCTGACGCGGTCGGACCCTGCGGGCCGGGACCGAGTAGAGGTTGCCGCCGAAGGCGACCAGGCAGTCCTTGCCGACCGGCCGCAGGTGCCGTTCGGCCACCGGATACGGGGTCGGCGGCAGAGGTTTGAGGGCCACGTGGTCGCGGGCGGCCCGCTCTCCGATGATCTGCTGGTGGGTCCTGTGGGCCTGTGCCCGTCGCTGCGGGACCCAGGTGATGAAGGCGGCGTCCAGCTCCTCGACGGAGGAGAAGGATCGGCCGGACAGGACGTGGTCGCGGACGGTGAGGACTTGCCGCTCGACGTGTCCCTTGCCGGTGGGCCGGTAGGCGGCCAGGACGTCGATGTCGAAGTCGTAGTGGCCGGCGAAGCCGACCGCCTCCGGATGCAGCGGGACCGCCTCGCCCGGGGCGACATGGCGGCGGACGACGGTCTTGGTCCGGTCGTAGACGATCGTCATCGGCACTCCGCCAAAGTGGGCGAAGGCCCGGCGGTGGCAGTCGAAGAACGTCTGGAGGTCCTGGCTGGTGGTGAAGCAGCAGAACGGGTCGCGTGAGTACGACAACGTCATGTGGAAGGAGTAGACCTTCGGGATGCCCATGTGGGCGAGGATCTTGCCCTCGTCGCCCCAGTCGACCTGGGCCTGGGCGCCGGGGATGACCTCGAAGCGGCGGTGCATGCCCGCCAGCTCCTTCGGTGTGATGCCGAGTTCCTCGGCGATCCGGGGCCGGGCTTCCTGGACGTAGAGCTTGGTCAGCTGGTAGTTGCCGGTGAACCCGTACTGCGCGGTCAGTCGCTCGTGGATCACTGCGGCCTTTATCAGGATCTCGGCCCGCAGCATCGAGTCGACCAGCGG
Source organism: Streptomyces sp. NPDC026062 (assembly GCF_055568375.1). Lineage (NCBI taxonomy): Bacteria > Bacillati > Actinomycetota > Actinomycetes > Kitasatosporales > Streptomycetaceae > Streptomyces > Streptomyces sp. NPDC026062. The sequence goes on along the minus strand of NZ_JBVHOQ010000084.1, from coordinate 934 downwards.
CGCGAACTCGTCGATCACCCTCGCCTTCGACCGCCCGTTCGGCGACCGGCGCGGCGGGGTCGCCGGCCCCGGAGCCGACAGATACTTGCGGACCGTCTTCCGGTCCAGCCCGGTCTCCCGAGCCACCTCCGACAGGCTGATCGCCCCGGATTCCAACAGACTCCGAAAGCGCCGCAGTTCCAACCAACGTTGCGGATCCAGGACCACCGCCGACCGCCTCCCGTCGCCTCTCACCGACCAAGCAGCAGAGTGCCGAGCAGCAGGTCTCAACGCATCAACAACTGACCCTTTTCATCCGTACGCGGGTGGGGACGTTCACGTGTACGCCGACACTAGCCTCCGCCTATCACCAAAGATGGGAGGAGGAGGCCGCAAACGGCCAGCTCAAGACAGCCCTAAGCGGCCCGGGAAAGGTCCTGCGGTCCAAGAGTCCGGACCTGGTCCACCAGGAAATCTGGGCCTACTTGCTGGTCCACTACGCGATCAACTACCTGATCTGCCAGGCTGCGACCGGCGCCGACATCGACCCGGACCGGATCAGCTTCCTCAAAACACTGAACATCGTCCGCCGCACCGCCACCGGCACGGCGGCCTTTCCCCCCTGAACGCTGGGAAGCGGCAAAAACTGATGTTCTCGCCATGCTCGCCACACGCCGAAACTGCAACCCCGCACGTCGCCACCGCTCCTACCCACGCGTCGTCAAGCGCGCCCGCCACAACTCCTATCGGGTGAAGAGGACTTCGGAATCAGGCACTTGCCACGCGAAGCCGCCCGGCCTGAAGTTCGCCGGTCTCGGGATAGCCCTGCCTGCCACGTCAAGATCAACTTAAGCTTCGTGGCCCCTGGCCTGGGTCGGTGGTGTCGGGGTGGGCCGCTTTTCCCTGGGAGCTTCTCGCCCGGGCGGCGTTCACGTCGGCTGCGGCGGCACCGTTC
>NZ_JBVHOQ010000083.1:0-12498 GCF_055568375.1 Streptomyces sp. NPDC026062 | reverse complement strand
CAGCGCCAGCCCCACATCGTCACCGGCTACTTCAAAGCCCCGCACGTCCGATACGTCCTCGACGAGTGAACCCAATGAGTTTCTGATCAATAGAGCGCTTGATTTTGATCCGGAGCAGCCCGCTAATGGGTCAATGGCGCGTTGGGAATCGGGGTGCAATGATCAAAATGAAAGTGCTGCGCGTACTCGGGGGTGGAGTGACCGGCTACGGGGGGAATCCTGAACGCATGGTCCGAGGAAGCTCTGTCGTCGAACCTGCGGCCGACCTACCGTCAGGATTCGGCCGCTACCTGTCCACGGTTCCTCGGCGCGGTCGTCGACCGACCGGTCGAGGAATCTCATGGGAAGCCGAGGGCCCAGGTGGCATCGCCCCTCTCGGTCGCGGACAGCATCCGCGAGGAGGTGACCGCGTTGCCGCTCAACCGCGTAGCTAACCAGAGGCTTCGGGCTCTGATCCGTGAGGCGTCCTGGACCGGCAGCCAGTTCGCCCGGGCCGTCAACGAGGCCGGAGCGCGTGCGGGTCTCGCGCTCAACTACGAGCGCGGCTCCGTTTCCCAGTGGCTGGCGGGATCGATGCCCCGGACCCCGGCTCCCCGTTTGATCTGTGCCGTTCTGTCCACGCGCCTCGGAAGAGTCGTCTCACTCGGGCAGGCGGGCATGGCCGCGACCGGCCTTCCCCGATACTCCGGGGACGACTCGCAGGAGCGTGCGCGCACCACGATCGAAGAGCTGCTGGACATAGAGGCCGTTCTTCAACGGATCGGGTCCCTGCGGGCACATACCTGGTTCGACCTGTCTGCAGACCCACGCCATATACCCGGATTCCAGATCAGGATGGACCGGAATCATCAGCCGAAGCATATTGGGAGGCATATCGATCACGCGGACGCGCTGCTTTCCGCGCTGTCGGCGCTGGACCAGTCCAGTGGTGGTGGCCGGGTGCGGCACGCACTCGGAGGGTACTTGTCGCTCACCGTGGCACCCCTGCTCAAGGCCCACGTTTCTCCCGCTGCGCGGGTCAGAATACTGGCCGTTGCCGCCAAGTTGACGTACCTCTACGCCTTCATCAACTTTGACGACGATCAGCACAGGACAGCGCAGAAATTCTATCTCGTCAGCTATTCGATCGCCCGTGGGATCGGTGACGACACAGGATGCGCGCTGGCGCTCCGGGCCCTCAGCGTGCAGGCCCGGTATCTGGGCCATGTGCCGTACGCACTGTCGGCTGCGGAGGCTTCGACCGAGGTTGGCCTGCACCGGATCGACCCTAGCGTCCGCGCCGGACTGCTCGGACAGTACGCGGTCGCCGAGGCCGCTGCCGGAGACTCCCGCAGTGCGCTGCGGCACTTGCACGCCGCCGGACGCGCGCTTGTCATGGCCGACGGTTCGGCAGGCTCCGTGGGGAGATACCACGGCGCCGCCCTGGCGCATCAGCGCGCTGCGGTGGCCCACCATCTCGGATCTCCCGCCGCCGCGATCAGCAGCCTTCAGGAATCGTTGTTCCTACGCCCGGTGCACGAGCAACGCTCCAAGGCGATCACCGCGGCCCGACTGGCCGAACTCCAGATCGAGGACGGTCAGATCGAGGCCGCCTGCCAGAGCTGGAGCACCTTCCTGGACGCCTACCCGGCGTTGGTCTCTCGGAGGGCGGACCGTGCGCTGCAAGGTCTTCGCCGACTGCTGTGGCCGTACCGGGAGGACGCCGGGGCAGCCTCGCTGTTCGACCACGCTACCCAACTGGCCGGTCCGACTGGACGTGAGCCCAGGAACACAACTACTCAGAGGAACTGATCCGTTGAGCAGAACGCTGAGAACAGAGAGGGTCGTGGTGCTCGCACTGGCCCGGGCCCAATTCCACGTTGCCACGACGTTCATCCACCCGACCAGGGGGCGCGGTCGTCTGTCCCGCCGCCGCTCTGGTGACGTCGGCCCTTGAGCATTCCCGTTTCCGCGCAGAAGACGGCCCCCTCGGCATACTTGGCGCCCCGCTGGACGGAAGCCCGGCGGGAATCGCTTGTGCGACCACGTACCAGACGGACGACGCGCAGACGATCGGCCTGGCTATCGCGGCCGAGCAGGCGCTCGCACCGACCGTTGAACGGCTGGTGCGCGCGTGGACCGAGGCAATGCGCAGCCGACGCCTGTTGGTTGTCCACTCGGAGCCTTGCGATCCGACCGTGCCGGTGCATCACCAGAGTCTGCCGGTGCCGCGGCTCCCGATAGCCGGTCATCACAACGCGGGCAAAGGGGCGGTGTGCGAGAAGTTCTGGAGGGCCCGTAGCCGAGTATTGGAGTTCCAGAGGCGCGGCGACACGGTTCTTCTGATCAGCGGGGCCCCCACCGGCTTGTGGGCGGAAGCGCTCGGAGTGCCTGGTGTAGTGCCGGTGAACACACCTGAGGAGGTTCCCCGACTCGGCCCCCTGGACGAGGACCGCCTCTCCTTCGTGCTTGACGGCGGCCGTGGCAAAGTCCAGGTGTGCGGCCAGCCGAGTCCAGGCTGATGGCCACCGGAATTCCAGGGGGATGGCCGTCTGACCAGTGGTGTTCCTGATCACTTCCTTAACTGGAGGAGACCCCTCCGACCGTTTGCTGGTGTTTGCACGCATCAGCTACTGAGATTGAACGCGTGGTGTCGTAGGGGGTGACGGCTGGTCTGTGGCTGCGGTATCACCGAAGGCCGGCCGCGCATGGCTGGGAGGACCAGCGCTGGACGCTGGCCCGGGTCAAGACGGTGATCGGCCGGCGCTTCCATCTGACGTACACGATCCAGGGTGTGCAGAAGCTGTTGGTGCGTAACGGCTGGTCCTGCCAGGTCCCGGCCCGTCGTGCCATGGAGCGGGACGATGATGCGGTCGCGGGGTGGGTCAAGGAGGTGTGGCCCCGCGCGGAAGGTTAGCGGCGGCCCGTGGGGCCTGACTGGTCTTCGAGGACGAAGCCGGCTCCTCCATGACGCCGCCGCACGCCAAGACATGGTCCCAACGCGGCCGCACCCCGGTGGTCCGGGTCCGCGGCCGCTCCCGCCGCCGACTCTTCATCGCCGCGCTGACCTGTTACAAACCCGGCCACCGATCGAGGCTGATCTACCGGCCGCGACGGGACGACGGCAACCGTGACGGGCGCAAAAATTCTCCTGGCGCGACTACCGGGACCTGCTCATCGCCGCCCACCAGCAGCTCGACGGCCCCATCGTCCTCATCTGGGACAACCTCAACGTCCACAAAGCCGCCGACCTGAGAGAGTTCGCCGAAGCCCGCGACTGGCCGACCATCCACTACCTGCCGCCCTACGCACCCGACCTCAACCCCGTCGAAGGAATCTGGTCACTCCTACGACGCGGCTGGCTCTCGAACGTGGCCTTCAGCACCCCGGAACACCTCGTCCAGACCGTCCGGCGCGGCCTGCGCCACATCCAGTACCGCAGCCACCTCATAGACGGCTGCCTCACCGAGACCGGCCTGACCATCCGACCCGCCTGATCAGCAGCACGACATCCCGAGTTCAACCTCAGTAACGGCCGGGGAGGTCCTGTGACGAAGTCTGGCACGGAGATTATGGAAATCCTTGAGGCGTACGACCTGACCGGGACGGTCTGGTCGGCGGCGACCTTGACGGGGCACGACCCGAAGACGGTCAAGCGGTATGTCGAGGCCCGCAACGGCGGGCGCAATCCCTATGAGCGAGAGCCGCGGCCGAAGATGATCGATGCGTTCCTGGAGAAGGTCGAGGAGTGGGTCGAGCAGTCGAAGGCGGCGATCCGCGCCGATGTGGTCCACGAGAAGCTCGTGAAGATGGGCTACCGAGGCAGCGAACGCTCGACGCGGCGGGCCGTGAACGCGGCGAAGAGCGCGTGGAAGGCGGGTAAGCGCCGAACGTACCGGCCGTGGATTCCCGAGCCGGGCCGGTGGCTGCAGTTCGACTGGGGCGAGGGTCCGCGGATCGGTGGCCGGCGGACGTGGCTGTTCTGCGCGTGGCTGTCCTGGTCGCGGTTCCGTGTCGTGATCCCGGTATGGGACTGCACGTTGGGCACGTTGGTGGCCTGCCTGGACACCACGCTCAGGCGGATCGGCGGGGTGCCGACGTATGTACTGACCGACAACGCGAAGACGGTGACCGTCGAGCACATCGCCGGGATCCGGTACGTCATCCGCAGATGGTCGCCGCTGGCCGGCACTACGGCTGCCAGGTGGTCAGTTGCGTGCTCTACGACCCCGAGTCGAAGGCGGCGCGGAGGCCACGGTCCGTATCGCGAAGGCCGACCTGGTGCCCACAGGTGTGAACCTTCTTCCCGCCTACGACTCCTTCGCAGAGCTCGTGGACGCTTGCCTGACCTGGTGCGATGCGGTGAACTCCCGTCGTCACCGGGCGACCGGGCAGATACCCGCGAGCCGTCTGGACGTGGAGCGTACCACCCTGCACGTCCTGCCCATCGAGCCGCTCGCGCTCGCGCTGGGCGAGGAGAGGCTGGTCGGCTCGGACCGCACCATCAGCTTCAACTCGGTGCGCTACTCGACCCCGCCGGGCTATACCGGCGCGAGGGTGTGGTGCCGGGTGGTCGGCGAGGAACTGTCCATCACCGCCCGCACCAACTCCAGGGACCTGTCGGAGATTTGGCGCCACCAGCTCTCCACCCCGGGTGTTCCGCAGATCATCGACGCGCACTACCCCGATCACCCGGACGGCCGCAGCGACCACCAGCCGAGGCTGCGGCCCCGCTCGGAGGCGGAGATCGCGTTCGTGGACATCGGCCCCGGGGCCGGGCGCTGGCTCAAGGAGGCCGGACCCTCCGGCGCGGTCCGTATCCGCGCGAAGATGGCCCGCGCGGTCGAGCTGGCCACGGTCCTGGGCAACGACCGGGTCGACCAGGCCCTCGGGCTTGCGGCCACGGCCGGGCGCTTCGCCGACGACGACCTGCTCTCGATCCTGGGACACATCGCCGACAGCAAGCCCGCCGGCGAGGTCGTCCGCGCGGACGAGGCCCACTCCGTCCAGAACGGAACCAGTGGCTGGCAGGCTCTGGGCTCCTGAGCCAACACGCCGCCCACCACACCATTCTGACCGCAAGTCACTCAAGAGAACCGCATCTCCATGAGCTTTCCCAACCCGCCCGCGATTCCCGAGGAACTCGACAAACCCATGCGCCGCATGCGCCTGCCCTACATGCGCAAAGCGGCCCCGGACGTCCTGGCCACCGCCCGAGCCCAACGCTGGGACCCCGCCGAGGTCCTGCGGCTGCTGATAGCGGAGGAGGTCACCGGCCGCGATGCGGCCACCCGGCGTCTTCGCCGCCACTCGGCGAACTTCCCCACCGGCAAGACTCTGGGCTCCTGGCGGGCCGAGGACTCCACCATCCCCGAACCCACCCAGAACTCCCTGACCACCCTGGAGTGGATCGGCCACGCCGAGAATTTGGTCATCGCCGGCCCGTCAGGGACGGGCAAGAGCCACTTCACCGAGGGCCTGGCCCAGGCCGCGATCGAGAAGGACCTGCGAGTGTCCTGGTTCACCCTGGAGACGCTGAGCGCCGCGATCGGGAAGTCGAAGGTCGACGGGTCCACCGCACGGACCGTCGCCCGGATCTGCCGCGGGTTCTGGATCACTTTCAGTGCTGAGGTTCCCCCGTCACTCGGGAGGTGCTGACCAGCTGATCAGCACCTCCCGAGTGACGGGGGAACCTCAAAGGGGCTGACAAGACCGGACAGGGAGTGGTTGCCGCGTTCGGGCAGACCCTGAAGACACTGCGATTGCGGGCAAGGATGGAGCGGGAGGAGCTGGGGTACTCGGCGTCGACCATCGCCTCGTTCGAGCAGGGACGCAGGATTCCTCCCCCGAAGGCCATCGACCGGGCGGAGGAGGTGCTGAACGCGGACGGTCTGCTGAGTGTGTGGAAGGACCAGTTGGAGAGGGCGCAGTATCCCGTGTTCTTCCAGGGGATGGCGCAGTTGGAAAGGCGTGCGATGGAACTCTTGGCCTACGACACCTTGGTCTGCAACGGCCTGCTCCAGACCGAGGAGTACATGCGAGCCCTGTTCAGCAACCGGCGCCCACTGACCAGCGCGGAGATCATTGAAGAGCGGGTGACGGCCCGTCTGGCTCGGCAGGACATCTTTGATCGGCGTCCCGAGCCGCTGCTGAGTTTCGTCATGTGCGAGTCGGTGCTGAGGCGCAAGTTCGGTGGCCAGGATGTGCTGCGGGGTCAGCTCGAACAACTCCTTCTCATTGGCCAGCGGAGGAATGTCGAGCTCCAGGTCATGCCGCTCGACTGCGAGGACAACTCGGGTGTGGACGGACCGTTCACCGTCATCGCCCGCGAGGACGGCAAGAGGTTCGTCTACTCCGAGGCCCAAGGCGCCAGCGCGCTGGAAACCGATCCCAAGCAAGCCATTCTTGCTGCGGCCCGCTATGGGATCATCCGGTCACAGGCTCTCACCCCGCGAGAGTCGTTGGCGTACATCGAAAAGTTGCTGGGAGAGCTATGAACAACACGGAACCCCTCGCCTGGTTCAAGAGCAGCTACAGCGGTGGCGAAGGCGGCCAGTGCGTCGAGGTGGCGGCAGGCGCGGGAACCGTGCATGTCCGTGACTCGAAAGTCACGGCCGGGCAGATCCTCCACGTGTCGCGTGAGGCCTGGGCAGGCTTCGTCGCGCTCGCGTCGGCTGAGTAGCGCGGCGTAGTACAACCGACTTCTGTACGCACATGAGCCCTGCCGGTCCAAGTCGGACGGCAGGGCTCACGCCGGTGCGTGTGCGGGCGCCCGCTTGGAGCAGGGCCGCCCACCCGCACTGTCAGCTCAGCAGTCAGCACTCAGCCGTCCGCGCCGCTGCCCGGGACGACGCACGAGCTGCTGTTCTCCCAGCCCCACCCGTCACCGTCCGGATCGGACGAACTGCCGTTGACGCAGTACGGATACCCGTTGGGCGCCGTACCGCTCCCCGGGTCACCGCCGCCGTCCGCGCCGCCGCCCGGGACGACACAGGAGCTGCTGTTCTCCCAGCCCCACCCGTCACCGTCCGGATCGGACGAACTGCCGTTGACGCAGTACGGATACCCGTTGGGCGCCGTACCGCTGCCCGGATCGCCGCCGCCCGGCTCGCCCCCGTCGCCGTAGACGGTGGCGGTCTCGGAGGTGGCGGCGATGCCGTTGGCGCCGTTGATGATGCGGTTGCCCCAGGTCGTCAGGGAGTTCGCGTTGAAGCCGTTGACCATGTCGAGGTACTCGACACCGCTGCCGTTGCCGCTCCAGGACCAGCCTATGTAGCCCACGCCCAGGGACTGCGCGGTCGCCATGATGGCGTCCTCGTCCGGGTTGCCGTCGCTGTGCTGGTCGCCGAACTCCCCCACCACGATGGGCAGTTTGTTGTCGGTGAAGTGGTGCAGGTAGTCCTGCACCTCGGCGGCGGTGTCGTAGACGCCGTACATGTGGATCGAGAAGATGGTGTTCCGGTCGGGGTCGGACGCGAAGACCGAGGCCGCGTTGTCCCTCATCGTCCCGGACCAGTCCTGGCCCCAGTTCGGGGCGTCCACCATCAGCGCGTGGTCGATGCCGGCGTTCCGGAGCTTGCCGATCGCGCTCTTGGTGGCACCGGTCCAGGCCGCGGCGTCGGTGTTGCCGTACGGCTCGTTGCCGATGTTGACGACGACGTAGTCCTCCTGTCCCTCCAGCGCGCTCCTCACGCCGATCCAGTAGTCGGCGGCCTTGTCGAGGGTGGTGGCGGCGCCGTCCTCGCCGTAGCCGGTGGTGTCATGCACCTCCAGCACACAGATGACCTTGCTGGCCCTGCACTGGCCGACAAGGGCGGTGACCTGGGAAGCGCTTGTCTTCGTCCACCGGTCGCCGCTGCCCAGGACGACTCGTACGGTGTTGGCGCCCTTGGCCGCGATGTCGGCGATGGCAGTCGTCTGCTCGGGGTACCAGGCGTAGGCGTGGTTGATCCCGCGCATGACGAACCCGTTGCCGTTCGCCTCGACCACATGTCCGTTGCTCACATGGATACCGGCGGGTGCGGCCTCGGCCTCACCGACGGAAGGGCCGGCGATCGAGCCCAGCAGGCCCAGGGCGGCGGCGAACGCCATGCCCGCCGTCGTGATCAGGGTGCTTCTCTGCTTTCGCATTTCTCTCCTCGGGTACGCATGCGGGTGCGTGGACTGGCGGTACGGAGCAGGGCGAGGCCACGGGACAGGCGACACCCCTCCCATGACAACGATGTCCAACGGCACCGCGTCGGCCCATGCGGGCACGCTGGGTGAGCGCCGCACGCACATCGGCGGGAGTGTCGCCGAAGGCGGGCTTCGCGGGCGTCGTGACGGTGGGGGCAGCGCCGGTCAACTGACGTCGCCCGGCTGCGACTTCGGCCGGAAGTGGCTCGAACGGGTCGTCGCCACACCATGAGGCACCGGGTGTTACGTCCCTGTCAATAGAGAGTTCACGATCCGCCCACCACCCAGAGAATCACCTGTAGAACTAAACCGCTAAACCACCTGACCAGACCTGCCGCACCTCGAAAATCAGTCATCCACCAGGCGGAACAGGGGCGGCGGGATTGATTGACAGTCACACGACGCATCCCTACATTCCTGCCCAATAAACCGGTACAGGAGAGAAGTTGACCCCATCGAGCCACCCAGCACGACCCCACCCACCCGACACACACCCCGCCGACATTACTAAACCTTTACCTTAACTAAACTGTTAACTAGACAACGTTGTCAGCAGCAGTCAGAGTGTTCCCCGGAGTGACGGAACCGCTCCCTCACGAAAGGTGTGTGACGTGACGGTGTACGGAGCACTGGACATCGGCGGCACAAAGATCGCCGGAGCGCTCGTGGACGACGCGGGCACACTGATGGCGCGCGCGCAGCGGCCGACTCCGGCACAGGAGTCGGCCGAAGAGCTCATGGCGACGGTGACCTCGGTCATCGACGAACTGACCGCCCACCCGATGTGGGACGGGATGACCTGCCTCGGCATCGCCAGCGCCGGTCCGGTCGACACCGCCGCAGGCACGGTCAGTCCGGTCAACATCCCCGCCTGGCGTCGCTTCCCGCTGGTCGACGAGGTGGCAGCCCATCCGCGGCTGCCGGTCGGAGTGAGGCCGGTACTGACCGGGGATGCCGTGGCGATGGCTGCGGCGGAGCACTGGCTGGGCGCGGCCCAGGGGTTCGGGAACGCGTTGTGCATGGTGGTGTCCACCGGAGTGGGGGGCGGCCTGATCCTCGGCGGCCGGCTCCACCCCGGCCGGACGGGGAACGCCGGCCACATCGGGCACATCACGGTCGATCTGGACGGTTCGCTGTGCCCGTGCGGTGCTCCCGGCTGCGTCGAGGGCTTTGCCAGCGGTACGGCGATAGCCGCACAGGCGCAGGCGGCGGGGTGGTCCGCGCCGGCCGGAGTGGCTCCGACCGCGGCCGCGGTCGCGGATGCGGCGCGGGCGGGCAACCCGCAGGCGCTGGGGGCGTACGAGCGTGCGGCCCAGGCGCTGGCAGCGGCCGTCGCGGCGACGGCGGCGCTCGTCGAACTCGACATCGTGGTCATCGGTGGTGGTGTGGCGCAGGCCGGCGACACGCTGTTCGCTCCTCTGCGACGGCGCCTGTCCGAGTACGCCGTCCTCGACTTCACCCGCGGACTGCCCGTCGTCCCGGCGCGCCTGGCCCTGGACGCGGGCCTCATAGGCGCGGCCGCCTTCGCCTCCGCGCAGCTGGACGCTCTTGCGACGGCAGCAAGGCATCCCTGACCCGTCCTCGTATCCGCATTCCGCAATCCGCAGCCCGCACAGCAACACCGGGGGCCGCACCACGACCGCAGGGGCGGCGCCGGTGGTGGCCCCCGGGAGGGGACCACCGCGTGGACCGCATGATCAATCCCGTCCGTCACTACAGCTGGGGTTCCGTCACCGCCATCCCGGAGCTCGCCGGAGTCGCACCGGACGGGACTCCACAGGCAGAGCTGTGGATGGGGGCCCATCCGACGGCCCCCTCCCTGGTCAGGCGCCGAGGGGAGCCCCGGGCCCTCGACCAGGTCATCGAGGAAGGGCCCGCCGCCGAACTGGGTGAACCGGTTCTCCGGCGCTTCGGTCCGCGCCTCCCCTTCCTGCTCAAGCTGCTGGCCGCCGAGGCGCCGCTCTCCCTCCAGGTGCATCCGGACCTGGCCGGGGCCGCCGCGGGCCACCGGCGGGAGAACGCGCGGGGCGTTCCTCTCGACGCCCCGCACCGCAACTATCCCGACAGCAACCACAAGCCCGAAATGATCGTCGCGCTCGGCCCGTTCGAGGGCCTGTGCGGCTTTCGTGGCGCGCGGGAGTGCGCCGGCCTCCTGACCGCGTTGAACGTCGACGGCCTGCGTCAGTACCGCGCGACGCTGCGTTCGGAGCCGGAGGAGTCCGCACTGCGGCAGGTCTTCTCGGCCTTCCTGGCCGAGGGGCCCGCGCTCCTGGACGACGTCACGCGTGCCGTGGCACGTGAGGCGCGCGCCCCGGGCCCGTACCGAGCCGCTTTCGCCGGCTACGACTCCCTCGCGCGGGCCCACCCCGGAGACTCCGGGCTGCTGCCCGCGCTGATGCTCAACCAGTTCCGCCTCGCCCCCGGTGAGGGGCTGTTTCTCGGGGCCGGAATCCCGCACGCCTACATACGGGGACTGGGGGTGGAGGTCATGGCGGCTTCGGACAACGTGCTGCGCTGCGGGCTGACTTCGAAGCATGTGGACTCCGAGGAGCTGCTGCGCGTGATCGCGTTCTCGGCGGCTCCCGTCCGTGTGCTGCGCCCGGTGGCCATGGACAGCGGCGAGGAAGTGTTCGCCACCCCCGTGGACGACTTCCGGCTGTCCGTCGTCCGGCCCGGTCCGCGGCGGGGAGCCGTGGCACTCGGCTCCCCCGCCCCGCAGATCCTCCTCTGTACGGCGGGCACGGTCTCCGTGACCGGCAGGGAGGGCGAGATCGCGTTGCCCGCCGGCAGTTCGGTGTACGCGCCCGCCGGGGAGCCGGTGACGGTGGCCGGGGAGGGAACCGTCTACCGCGTCACCGTGGACGTGAGCTTTCCGTGACCGTCCAACGCACGGGCCTCGGACGTCCGTTGTCCCGCGCCACCAGCGGTCAGCGGGCGCTGCCCGCCGTCGTCGCGATGGCGGCGAACCGCGGGGCCTCGCTGTCGTAGGGCGTTCCGGTCAGATCACCGAGGACCTCGACGCCGGTGAAACCGGCCTCCTTCAGCTCGGCGGTCAGCTCCTTCGGGCTGAAGTAGCGCACCCAGTTGAAGAAGGTCCGCTTCCTCCCGGCCTCGAAGATCTCGTACTTGTCCAGTGACACCTGCTCGCGTTCGTACCGGTAGGTGTGGTGGAAACCGGCATAGGGCCGGTCGGACCAGAACCCGTCCATGAGCGACGGCCCGTAGGCCGCCTGCTCCCGCACGTGGGCGAACGCGGACACGGAGTCGACGTCGAAGACGAAGGAACCGCCGGCGTCGAGATGCGCACGGACCGTGCGCAGGAGCGCCTGCCGGCCGTTCGGCGGCAGCGCGCAGTAGTCACGCATGACCAGGATGATCAGGTCGTACCGGGCGTCGTCCTCGTAGGCGAGGTAGTCCTGGCGCAGATAGCGGACGGACAGGCCCTCGGTACGTGCCAGCGACCTGGCGTGGTCGAGCGAGCGCGAGGACAGGTCCAGTCCGGTGACGGACGCACCGGTACGGGCGAGGCGCGTGGTGCAGAGGCCGGGGCCACAGCCGAAGTCGGCGACGCGCAGGCCCGCGCCGACGCCGAATCGGTCGATGATCCAGGACATGACCTGTTCCAGGTACTCCGCCCGGTAGGACGACAGATCGACGTCCGGGTCGAGGTGGGCGGCGAGCATCTGCCGGGAAATATGCGGGTCGGTCCACAGGTCCGTGGTCGTCACCTCCGCGTAGACGCGGGGGCGGGCGTTGATGGCTGAGAGCTCTTCGAACATGGGGTCCGCTTCCGTGGTTCTGGTGAGGCCGGAGAAGACCGGCATGCCGCGCGCAGCACGGGACGCCTCCCGCGACACGGTCGCGGGAGTGCCAGATGTCGGCTGAAGGGCCTGCGCCGGGGACGGCCCAGGGAGCACCTGCTGGTCACGACATGCCGAATGGAGCAGACCGGGGCCGGAGCGTGCCGCATCGGGCACGTGGGGCCGGCGGGCTGCCGGGGCACGGGAACTTCAGACTTACTGGCGCATGACAGAAACCTTAGGCACTGCACGTGTCTCACGGCAAACGGCAAACAGCAAACGGCTGCGCGCGGGCCATGGCGGGGGTGGGCGTCGCCCCGCAGGTCCTCAGGTCCGTAGGCGCGGGTGGACGTCACGCCGCGGGCCGTAGGCGCGGGTGGACGTCGCCCCGCAGGTCCTTGGGCGCGGGTGGACGTCGCGCCGCGGGACCGTAGCCGCTCTCAACTCCCGGCGGGGGCCTGTGCGGTGGAGCCACGCGGGGTGAGTGACGGGGTGGGTACCTGTACGGAACCGGTGTGTTCGCCCTCGATGACCGCGAACAGGG
>NZ_JBVHOQ010000082.1:0-12603 GCF_055568375.1 Streptomyces sp. NPDC026062 | reverse complement strand
ACCCGCTACGACAAGACCGCCGAGTCCTACCAGGCAGCCGTCACCCTCGCCTCGCTGCTGATGTGGGCGTGACACTTTGACGACAACTCCTAGGAGAGGGGCCTTCGCGCAGCTGAAGTCCTGGCGGATCCTCCGGCGAGCCCGATGCCCCACCTGCCGCATCGGCACCATCGTCCAGGCCGTCCACGCCTTGCTGACCTGCATCTATTCAGTATGAAAGAGGCTCAGTGAGCGGCGGGTTTGCGGCCCCAGCAGGTGAGCATGGCGAAGAACAGTTCTCTGCTCAGCGGGTGTGCCAGATGGGTGGCCGCCTCCTCGTAGGTGGTGGCGGGCAGTCCGGCGGCCAGGAGTTTATCCTTGCACTGGTTCAGGGTCAGGTGGAGGAAGCGGGTGAACCCGGCGTCGATACCCACCACGGGCAGGTGCGCGCGCATGCCGATCTGGTGCAGTCCGAGGTCGGTCAGGCCCTGCGGGTACTGCCCGGCGTAGTGCCGGTCGGTACCGATTGTCTCGGCGAGCATGCGCCACAGAGCAGTGATGGTATGCCGGTACGGCCCGTGCGGTGACGTCTCGCCGCCGACGGCGAGGGAGTCGGATACCACGAGCAACCCGCCCGGTTTGACCCAGGAGGCCAGCCTGGGCAGCAGGTCGTGGCGCTCCCGCAGGTGCATAAGCACGAACCGTGCGTGCACGAGGTTGAACCGGCCGGGCTGGAAGTCCGGATTGGTGATGTCCGCCCCGACGACATTCACGCCCGAAGCCGCCAGGAAGTCGAGGAACCGGGTGTCGCGGTCAACGGCTGTGACCTGGGAGGCCGATTCGGTGACAGATGCGAGCCAGCCGCTGAGCGTGCCGGTGCCTGCGCCGACGTCAAGGCACGTCCACTGTGCATTGAGCCCGAGCGACAGTAGATTCTGCCGACTGGCCGGGTCAAACGCGGCGGCCAGCCCCTCCAAGCGCTCGTCCTCCAGGCTTCGGGAGGCGGCAAAGAGCACATCGCCGTACCGTTCGACACCTGCTTTTGGGGACATGACCGAACCTCTCTCTGAAGGCAGGGGAGACAAACCGGGCACAGGGTCAGGTGTAGTAGCGGCAGTCCTTGAGCAGCGCCATCGCCAACACGGTCCCGGCCGTCTCCAAATGCGCGTGATGGATGCCAGTGACAGCCTGCTCACGCGCCAGATCCATCTGGGGCCGAAGCTCGGCACGCCGTATGTTCCACCGCCCGTCAACGCGATCGGCGCTGCTCCACCAGTGCGATGATCTCTGCGGTCGATTGCATCGACGGCAGACTGCTCCCTTATCACGGACCCACGAGGATGTGTCGTGCCCCTCATCAAGGATCCCCCTTCGTGTGGCGGCGCCGACACCTGTGCAGAAAGGTCACTACGCCGCTGTGCCCTCCGCCATTTCGCAGGACATCGGGGCTGGTGACGTCGTCAGGGTCTGCGGTGTCGGCTGGTGTGTCGGGCAACACGACCATGAGGATGTCCCTGCCGGGGCCGCGGCCGCGATCAATCCCCGCTCATGTCCTGGAGGCGAGGGCCTCCTGACGATGCCAGCACGCCGACATAACCATCGGCGGAGTGGGCGTTGCCCAGGGCGTCGATCATGCCGTCCCATGAACCGTCCGGCACCGTACCGAGGTCCGGGAAGGCGCCCGGCTGACGCAGGTCACGCACCAACTCGTCGACTAGTTCCCCTGTCAGATGAGGCATCGCATACAGATGGACAAAGGGGCGGTTCTCGCCCCCCTCGTATACGGTCTCGCACGACAGCGAGTACTTACGGACGATGTCCGCGCACGGTTGGCGAAAGCGCACCGTGAGGGACTGTGGGCTGCGCGCCACCCATAGATCCAGACCGAGCCTGTCTTGCAGCACAAGCAGCCGGTCGTGCGCATATCCGGCGATCCGATCGCACTTGGCGGCCTGGCGTACTAGGTCGTCGTAGGAGTGCCGACTGAGGTAATCCCACATCAGCAGCGACGAGAAGCCGTTGCGTGATCCCGCGAAGGTGGTGTCTGCCGCCCCGATGTACTCCGCGGACTTCGGAGGCGTCATCTGCAAGCCGGTCCGCGACATGTAGACCCCGCACGCCCATGGCGTGCCCATCCACTTGTGACCGCTCATGGTCAGTGAGTGGACCTCGGGGAGCCGGAAGTCGAAGACGGGCGGAGCCGCGTCGACCATGCCCGCGTCTCGGGCCATCTGCAGGTAGGGGGCGTAGCCGGCCCCGAGCGCGCCGTCGATGTGGATCCAGAACCCGCTACGCTCATCGAAATCACTGTCCCTGTCGCGACTATGATAGACTCGTCGGCGCTCAAGCCCGTACTCTGTGCAAATCTCTCGGACAGCACGAGCGATCGTCGGCACGTCGTCGTAGGCGCCCTTGAACGTCGACCCGTAGTTGAGGCTGACCAGGATGGGGTATCCCTTGCTGGCGAAGAAGCGTACCAGCAGGGCGAGCTTGTCGACGTCGACGGCCCCGTCCGCGGAGGGCACCTCGGCCGGCCACGGGGTGCCCGGTCCGAGCGGATTCTCATCGGGGTAGCGGGTGCTGCCGATGCCGTGGAAGGTGTCTAGGCCCAAGACCCGCACGGCCTTGGTCAGCGAGTAGTGCGTGTCCTGGGAAAAGAAAGCCACCGGCTCATAAGCGTGCGGACTCTGCCCCTCGTGGCGCAGCGCCTGCGCCACGACGAGGGGTGCTGCATCGCTGCTGGCATCCTGCTGTTGGCGTCGCAGCAGCTTGCCCGACAGATAGTCGCGGGCATTCCACAGCCCATACAGGTTTCCCTCGCTTGAACCCATGGTCAGGACGTAACCCCAATACGTCTCCGGGTCGTGCGTGTTGTGAGGCCACTTCGCGTTCCACAAAGAGGCGAAGTAGTCGAGGACGGCCCGTTCAAGGATCTTCGAGTTCAGTGTGTAGGAACTGGATTCGTAGGGGTCACCGACGTTGTTGAGGTGCCGGTTCAGGTAGTGGCTCAGATGCTCGAAGTCCAGGTCGCTGGTGACCTGGTAGCCAGCGAAGTTGCCCGTCTGCGCGTCCACATGACGGCGAAACAGGCTCTCAGCCTCGGCATACTGCTGCTCATCCAAACCGTGAGGAGGAATCTGGACCTTGGAGAAGGGAACCTCGGCAATGTCCAGATAGAGCTCGCAGGGGTCGCCGGACGGCGCGGTGACCGAGGGGACACCGTCGACCACCCGCAGCGTACTGAACGCCTTCTGCCAGGGGGTGCCCTCGGGGCCGAAGGGAAGATCAGGCCCAGAGAAAGCGGACGGAGTTGACATGGGATGTCCTTTCACAGCAAGACAGCACGGATGCGCGGGTTCCTGAGCGATGGCTCTCAGGCGGAGGGGGTGTGCCTCCGCTCACTGGCCGGGGTGTCCTCGTCTTCTTCCGGGGGGCGAGCGGGTCCGCGCTTCACGGTCTCTAGTACGCCAGCGGCAGACAGCGATGCAGCACCGAGCTGCCTATAGCGGTCCGGTGCGACCGAACGCATGTGCCAGGCTCGAGCGAATCCGAGCAGCCCGGCCGCCAACAGCACCCACGGCAGAGAGGTCACCAAGGGGTTCGATGTCCCGGTCAGAACCCCGAAGTTCAGCACCACCAGCACGGTCGCCACGACCAGTCCAAGGGCCCCCAAAGCTGGGGCGAGGGTGGTGTTCCACAGGTGTCGCGGCCGATGACGAAAGTAGCCAAGGACAGCGAGCGACGCGAGAGCCTGGAGCACGATGACTCCCAGGGTGCCGAGGCCGATCATGCTCGTAGACATGTTCACGTAGGGGTCCAATCCGCCCACGGCGTAGACCACCACGACCAGGGAACTGACGGCCGTCTGTACCATGCTTGCCCGATGCACCGAGGCGTGCCGCGGATGCACACGATGCAGCCAGGACGGCAGGACCCGGTCGCCCCCCAGCGAGTACATGTACCTGTTGGCCGCGTTATGCAAAGCGAGCCAGCTGGCCAAGAGACTGGTGCACAGCAGTAGTTGCAGGACTGTGGTGACCTCCGGGGCAAGATAGATATCACTGAGCCCGAAATAGAGGTCCGACAGATGGTTCGAAGCCTGCTTATTCACCTGGGACGGTCCCACCGCGCCAACGGTGACCCAACTGGTGAAGGCGTAGAAACCGGCGACCACCACCACGGCGATGACTGTCGCGCGCGGCACACTACGTCCAGGATCCTTTGCCTCCTCACCGTAAAGGCCTGCAGATTCGAAGCCTAAAAACGAGGCGAACGCGAACATGACTGACACCCCGATACCCGGCACAAGGGTGGAATCGGGGGAGAAAGAGGCCGAGGGAAGCGCCGAGATACCGTGCCGCGTCAGAATCGAGAAATCCAGGGCCAGGAGAAGGCCTATCTCGCACACCATGCACACGGCCAGCACACGTGCGCTCAACTCGGCATCCCGATAGCCCAGCGCACCCACGAACAGCAAGCCGACCACGGCCCAGACTACCCAGTGCAGACGCAACCCGTGGCTGGCGGCCACCGACTGCGTGAAGTACGCGAAAGCACCCAGGACACCGACGCTGACCGCGTTGTAAGAGATCACGGCGATGAGCCCGGATCCCACTGCGGGGCGGCGCCCAAGCCCATAGGCGATCTGGCTATAGAACCCGCCACTGCTGCTGATCTCCCGGCTGATTGCGGCATATCCGGAGGTGAAACACAAGAGAGTGAGCCCGGCGAACACGAACATCGCAGGCACGCCCGCCCCAGCGCCCAGTGCGAAAGACAGTGGCACGGTGAACACCATCGCGGCCAGCGGAGCGGCCGCGGCGATGACTATGAACACAATCTTGGGCGTGGTGAGCGTGCGGACGAAAGAGCCGTGCTGCCCGTCGCGGAATGTGCTGGCCATTGGGAGTCTCCTGCAAGAGGAAGAGGAAGAGGAAGAGGCTGCGGCAGCCGGCCCGGCGGCTGCCGCAGCCGGGGATCACGTCAGGCGAAGAATTTCCACGGCCTCGTCCAGGCCCATGTACTTCAGACGCGCCGCGGCCATCGTGTCCGTCCACTGCTCCGCGGTGTTGTAGCGCTCCTCGGGGGTAGTTTCCAGCAGCCGCTTCCCGGGCCACACCTCGTAGTCACCGATGACGTCCGCGTGCTGGTGCATGCCTTCCTGGAAGAGATGCTCGCGTTCGAGAATGTACTTCTCGTCAGGGATCTCGTCCCACAACTTGCGGCCCCGCGTGATGATGTCCATGAGCCGGGCCCGGTATCGGGGTTGGGTCTGCAGGTGTTCACGTACGATCGAACTGCCGACGGTAAGGTGCCGGATTTCGTCGATAGCCGCGCCTCGCGCGATGGCGCTGGCCGCGGGGTCGATCAGACTCCACTTACGTTCGCTGAGCTCTGCCGCCGGCGCCAGGACACCCTCGATGATGATGGTGAACACGGCCACACCGCCGATGAAGTCACCCTCGTCGCGGACCGCGCGCACCGCGAAGTCCAGAATCGGATCGAGAACGTCCCGCTTGTAGTCCGCCGACAGCGCGATGATCGTGGAATGCAGGTCGCCCGAGGGAATCCCCATCTCGACGAGGTGGTTGCGGAACACCATCGAGTGCCGGGCCTCATCCATGAGCTGGGTGGCGAAAAAATCCATCTCCGGGATCCCGGTGGCGTTGGCCACGTAGTACGCCAGCACCCTGGTGCCCTGCTCCTCGGCAACGGACCGGCAGCCCAGCTCCAGAATCTGGGCGTCGCGCAATGGCCCGTCCACGCGCATGTGCTCCGGTGTGACCTCGGCCTCCGTGTGCCCGGTCCGGGC
Organism: Streptomyces sp. NPDC026062; assembly: GCF_055568375.1. Classification (NCBI taxonomy): domain Bacteria; kingdom Bacillati; phylum Actinomycetota; class Actinomycetes; order Kitasatosporales; family Streptomycetaceae; genus Streptomyces; species Streptomyces sp. NPDC026062. Next base: position 6,812 of record NZ_JBVHOQ010000082.1, on the reverse strand, counting down.
CCGATCGCGCAGGGTGCCCTGGGCAACGCTGCTGAACCAGTACGCGAGGTCGCACTGCTGGGCCGACAGGTCCAGGTTCATGGCGCCGTCGAGCAGCCCCGGCGCCTGGTTCCAGTCGGTCTCGGGCGGAAGGAAATGCGTCATGGATCTACCTTTCGGAAGGTACAGACAGGGGCTACTCAAGGGAGGTGATCGCGTTGATCTGGTTTCGACGGACGCGCAGGACATCGCGGAACTCAACGTCGTGCAGCCGGCCGTCGAAGTTGACCAGGGGCCTGCCGGTCCGCACGCGGCCGTCGATAACCTCGGCGACCAGCAGGTCGTCGCTGGAGCCCAGTGGGACCAGGCTCGTCAGCCGGCACGTGAAGAAAGCTAGGGCGTCCGTCAGGAGCGGCATGCCGCACTGCGGGTGCTCTGTCCAGGAGACATAGTCGAACTGGCGCTGGCCGCGCGGCCGGTCGGGGTTGGCAAACCAATCCGCCACGGCGGCCTGCCGTGAGGACAGCACGTTGACGGCGAACACTTCGCGTCGTCGGACCAGCTGCGTCAGATACGAGCCGCGCCGCAGGCTGACACCGGCCCGCAGCGGCTGCTGCGACACCATGGAGACGGTGCTGACCGTCGCGCCGTGTGCCGTATCGGTGTCCTGCACAGTTACCACCGAGACGCCGGTAGGCAGTTGCCGGGTAATCCCCCGCAGCGTGCGCTGGCGCTGTTCCCCAAGGGCTGCCGCTGTCTCGGCGAGCGGGGCTGTCGCCGACGGAGTCATCGCTGGGACCCGACGGAGGGAGTGGTCAACGCCGACGACGCGACAGATTTACCGAACAGATGCCGGGAGAGCCGAGCGAAGTCCTCGTTCACCACCGGTTCAAACGGCAACACGAATGGCTTGAGGAAGTTCCCGAACACGCCGCGGTCCGCGCACAGATGGATCGGGATCGCCAGCAGGGCCCACTCCGCACCACTGATCCAGATCCACAGTCCTACCACGGCGCCCTGTGTGATCAGGCTGTGCATCGTGTTGTAGAGGACGTAGTACGCCTTGGAGATGCGGTGGTCGAAACTGCGCCGGTAGGCGATCGCGCCAGGGATGTAGCCGATCAGATCGATGTAGACGAACAGCAGGATCGCGGGGATCCAGCGTACGTCGCTGACGTGCATGATGAACAGCGCCAAGGACACTGCCAGGCCTGCAAGGTACTCGCTACGGTGCAGGCGCGTAGTGGTTGGAGATTCAAAGGAGTTGAGCTGATCCATGGATGATCTACCTCTCGACTGTGTCAGATCTGCAGCGGGCCGCCGTTGAAGTACTCGACCAGGTGGGACGAGGAGCTCGTGCGACCCGGCGGGTGGAAGGCCAGCGGATGCAACGCGGAGGACAAATAGGCGACCTCGGGCGACTTGATGAACGTGATCCCGCCGAGCAGCTCGATGGCCTGATCAGCGATCGCAGCCAGTGCCTTCTGCACCGCGAACCGCGCGGTCAGGGCAGCTGCCACGGCTTCCTCACCGAAAAGCCCATCCCGCACGGCGCGGGCGACCCCCTCGGTCAGGCCCACGGCGGACTCCAGATGGACACCGAGTGCGGCTCGGTCGGTCACCGAACCACGCTCCCGTTCCATCACCAGCTCGGTCAACGTGCTGGCTGCTCCCACGTAGGCGGAGGTGATAAGGAGCTCGAACCAGACGAACGTGGCAGTCTGCAGGTCATCGAGGCGGCTAGGATCATCCGGGGTACCGCGGATGATCAGCCGGTCAGGAACGTACACATCCTTCAGACGCACCTCGTTGCTCTGAGAGCCGGCCAGGACCGGACTGTCCCAGAACGGGTGCACCGAGATGCCAGGCGAGTCCGCCATGATCAGGGGGACGGCGAGTGAAGGCTGGCCGGTCTCATTAGGCAGGATCACGCTGGCGGTCAGGATGCTCATCGAGCGTGACAGGCTGCACGGCTTCTTGGAGCCGTTAAGGATGAAACCGTCCTCGGTCGGCGTAGCGGTCACCGACGGGTTGAGGATGTCCTGCTGGGTCCGTCCCTCGGCCCACCCCGAGGCGAGCAGCATCCCCTCCGGAGCCACCTGCGCAAGAATCTGCCTCTGCTCTTCGGTGGGCGGGATGACGCGGTCCGTGAGGGCGAAGACCATCGCCGCGGTGAAGTTGTGCATGGTCGCCGCAGCCGCCAGCGAGGGGGAGTACGCCCCCAGCGCCCGTGTCACGCGCACTGCTTCCAGGGCGTCGGCCCCGATGCCGCCGTACGCGGGCGGGACGAGCAGCCCCGCACCGCCATGCGTGCGGAAGATATCGAGCACAGGGCTGTCTGCAGCCTCCCGTTCCAGGAGCGGCAACTCCTCCAGCGCCTTGATCAGCCCGGGGTGAAAGCGCTCGCACGCATGACGTGCAGTATCGAGAGAACGCATTCTGAAAAAACCTCCAGCGTCCGTCGGGGCAGGATGCAGCTCCTGTATGGGGGTGCAGGAGCTGAGAATGAAGGCCGTGTTCGAGCGGCCACAGAACTATCGTGGCTAACGGCACAATTGCCAGTCTCTCATGTGGAGCTGACGTTTATCTGACACACGTAAAGTCGCATCTCAGACGGTCCTCCCTGACAAATGGGTGATATGCGTCTGACGTCTGGGGTGCTGGGCGGGTACCCGCTATTGCGTGCAGCGTTGAGGCGCAGCACAATGTCACCGGTGTGCCGCGGCCCGCTAAGTAAGAACGACTCCGAAGCGGACCAGAGAGGCCGACGAGCGACAGGCGAGGAGCCGTCCGATATGAGTGATCAGGCGATACAAGGAAGCATTAAAGTCTCTGTCGAATATGCACTCGGGGCCATCCGGGAATTCACCGCAGCGCAGAATCCTAGCTCATTCCTGGCGGTCAACGAGGGAAATTCGTACTTCGCGCTCCCGGGCCGTCCGGGAGTCATCGTCTACCGGCCGGCTGGTAACTACCTGATCCAGTTCGCCGGACCGTTTGCACCCCAGGATTCCTATATCGAACTGGCCCGGGCCTTCGTCCATTACGCTCGCGCCAACCACCGTAAGCTGGCCATCATCCAGCTGCAGAAGCACGACGCCGAGATCTATGCGCGCGAGGGTTTCACCGTTAACCAGGTCGGCGCTTCCTATGCAGTCGATCTGAAGACTCACACCGTCGCCGGCTCTCGGTACATGCAGCTCCGCAACAAGATCTCCCGCGCGCTACGCAGCGGCCTGACCATTGTCGAGGCCGACTACGAGCAGTGGCAGGACGGCATCAACAACATCAACACGAAATGGCTGCCTCTCAAGGGGGAAAGTGCCCGCCCGCTGGAGTACCTCGTCGGGCAGACCGGTGGCGCGATGCAGAAGCACCGGCGTCTGTTCATCGGCCATATCAACGGCGAGGCGGTCGGTTACGTCTCCTACTCGCCCGTCTACGGCAGCTACGAGGGTTGGATGCATGACCTGAGCCGGCGCCTCCCGGAGAGCCCTGCCGGTGTCATGGAGGCCATCAACAAGGCCGCCATCGACACTTTCTGCTCCGAGGAAGTGCCCTGGCTGCACTTCGGATTCACTCCGTTCACCAGTCTCACCGACAAGCGGGAGGTCCCCGGGCACAGCCTCGGCTTCAAGTGGCTGATGCAGTACCTATGGGAGAACCAGGTCGTGTATCCGGCCTCGTCCCAGCTGGCGTACAAGCAGAAATGGAACCCGACCCTCATTACAACCGAGTACGCAGCCTTCCTCGGACAGGCCAGTGCTGAGGGTTTCGTCAACATATGGCGTGCTGCGAACGCGATGTGAACCAAGAACCGACGACAAGATGGGCGCAAGGATGACCGCGACGACAAACTCGGACGCTACGCTCGAGGAAACCCAGAAACGCCTCACCACACTGTTCATCCAGCTGTGCGGAGCCCCCGACGACGAGGCTGCGGCACACGGTGCAGACGAGGCACTGCACCAACTCGACGCTCTCCTTGAGGCCGTTGACGGATGATGCCCGGAAACAAACAGATCCCGAGGCCCGAACCGATTACCGGGGCCCACCACCCCCAGTCGCGGTCTCTTACCGGCGGACAGCCGTCCGCCATCGTTGAGCACGTCACGGGCGCGCAGTCCCTCATCCGTTCTCTCGAAGAAGTCGGCGCCGACACGGTATTCGGCCTTCCCGGCGGCTGCATTCTCCCCGCCTACGACCCGCTGATGGACTCCACCCGGGTGCGCCACGTCCTGGTCCGGCACGAGCAGGGCGCGGGCCACGCGGCCTCCGGCTACGCCCTGGCCACCGGCAAGGTCGGCGTCTGCATGGCGACTTCGGGTCCCGGTGCCACCAACCTGGTGACCCCGATCGCAGACGCGCACATGGACTCCGTGCCGATCGTCGCGATCACCGGCCAGGTCGCCTCCGCCTTCATCGGTACGGACGCCTTCCAGGAAGCCGACATCTGCGGCATCACCATGCCGATCACCAAGCACAACTTCCTGGTGACCAACGCCGACGACATCCCGCACACCATCGCCGAGGCCTTCCACATCGCCTCCAGCGGCCGTCCGGGCCCCGTCCTCGTCGACATCGCCAAGGACGCCCTCCAGGCGCAGACCACCTTCAGCTGGCCGCCCACCCAGGACCTCCCGGGCTACCGCCCGGTCACCAAGCCGCACGCCAAGCAGATCCGCGAGGCCGCCCGGCTCATCACGCAGGCCAAGCGCCCGGTGCTGTACGTCGGCGGCGGCGTGATGAAGGCCGGTGCCACGGCCGAGCTGAAGGTCCTGGCCGAGCTCACCGGAGCCCCGGTCACCACCACCCTCATGGCACTGGGCTCCTTCCCCGACAGACACCCGCTGCACGTGGGCATGCCCGGCATGCACGGTTCGGTCACCGCCGTCACCGCGCTGCAGAAGGCCGACCTGATCGTCGCCCTCGGCGCCCGCTTCGACGACCGCGTCACCGGCAAGCTGGACAGCTTCGCCCCGTACGCCAAGGTCGTGCACGCCGACATCGACCCGGCCGAGATCGGCAAGAACCGCCTCGCCGACGTGCCGATCGTGGGCGACGCCCGCGAGGTCATCGCCGACCTGGTCCAGGCGGTCCAGGCCGAGCACAGCGAGGGCAACACCGGCGACTACAGCGCCTGGTGGAAGGACCTCGACCGCTGGCGCGAGACCTACCCCCTCGGCTACGACATGCCCGAGGACGGCAGCCTCTCCCCGCAGCAGGTCATCCAGCGCATCGGTGAACTCGCCCCCGAAGGGACGATCTTCGCCGCGGGCGTCGGCCAGCACCAGATGTGGGCCTCGCACTTCATCCAGTACGAGCAGCCCGCCACCTGGCTGAACAGCGGCGGCGCCGGGACGATGGGCTACGCGGTCCCGGCCGCGATGGGCGCCAAGGTCGGCCGGCCGGACGCTCCCGTCTGGGCCATCGACGGCGACGGCTGCTTCCAGATGACCAACCAGGAACTCACCACCTGCGCTCTGAACAACATCCCGATCAAGGTCGCCATCATCAACAACGGCGTCCTCGGGATGGTCCGCCAGTGGCAGACCCTCTTCTACAACCAGCGGTACTCCAACACCGTGCTGAGCGGCGGAGCCGACGTCGACGGCGTGCCGTCGAAGGGCACCCGGGTGCCGGACTTCGTCAAGCTGTCCGAGGCGATGGGCTGCTACGCCATCCGCTGCGAGGACCCGGCCGACCTGGACAAGGTCATCGAAGAGGCCAATGCCATCAACGACCGCCCGGTCGTGGTCGACTTCATCGTCCACGAGGACGCCATGGTGTGGCCGATGGTCGCCGCCGGCACCTCGAACGACGAGGTCATGGCAGCGCGCGGCGTCCGCCCCGACTTCGGCGACAACGAAGACCACTGAGAGACAGAGAGAGACCGACTCCATGTCCACCAAGCACACGCTCTCCGTCCTGGTCGAGAACAAGCCCGGTGTCCTCGCCCGGATCACCGCCCTGTTCTCCCGACGCGGGTTCAACATCGACTCGCTCGCAGTCGGGACCACCGAACACCCCGACATCTCCCGCATCACCATCGTGGTGAATGTCGAGCACCTGCCTCTGGAGCAGGTGACCAAGCAGCTCAACAAGCTGGTCAACGTCCTGAAGATCGTCGAACTGGAGCCCGGCGCTGCGATCCAGCGCGAGCTCGTCCTGGTGAAGGTCCGTGCGGACAACGAAACCCGCTCGCAGATCGTCGAGATCGTCCAGCTGTTCCGCGCCAAGACCGTGGACGTCTCCCCGGAGGCGGTCACGATCGAGGCGACCGGAGGCGCCGAGAAGCTGAGCGCGATGCTCAAGATGCTGGAGCAGTACGGCATCAAGGAGCTCGTCCAGTCGGGCACCATCGCCATAGGGCGCGGCCCTCACTCCATCGGGGCCCACACAGCACACAAACTCAAGCGCATCGCGTAACCACACTTCCTGAGTTAGGAGAAACACCAGTGGCCGAGCTGTTCTACGACGCCGACGCAGACCTGTCCATCATCCAGGGCCGCAAGGTCGCGGTCATCGGATACGGCAGCCAGGGCCACGCCCACGCGCTGTCGCTGCGTGACTCCGGCGTCGACGTCCGCGTCGGTCTGCACGAGGGCTCCAAGTCCAAGGCCAAGGCCGAGGAGCAGGGTCTGCGTGTCGTCACCCCGGCCGAGGCCGCGGCCGAGGCCGACGTCATCATGATCCTCGTGCCGGACCCGATCCAGGCCCAGGTCTACGAGGAGTCCATCAAGGACAACCTCAAGGACGGCGACGCGCTGTTCTTCGGCCACGGCCTGAACATCCGCTTCGACTTCATCAAGCCGCCGGCCAACGTCGACGTC
>NZ_JBVHOQ010000081.1:0-13374 GCF_055568375.1 Streptomyces sp. NPDC026062 | reverse complement strand
ACACCTCCCTCAACGGCACGGGGCCCTGTCCGTTGCCCATCCCGACCTCACACCGGCCCGTCACCTGATCAGTGGCCACACTGAAAATGCTCAGTCTTGCCCTGGGTGGCGGGGGGTCCTCGCAGCCCGTTGCCACGCAGATTCCGGAGCTATCGAACCTCCAGTGGTGGAAGGAGCAGCGAAGCTGGCCCTCCACCACACTGCCAATGCTCAGGTCTGCGCCCATGTGCGGACAGTAAGCGGTCATGACCTGCGCCTGGTCCTGCTGATCGCGGTACGCAACCACTTTGCCGTCGAGGAAGTCGCGGCCCACGACGGCTCCGCCACGGATATCGTCCGAGAGGCAGACCGGGAACCAGGTGCGGGAGAAGCCGTTCTCTCCTTCGGGCGGGATGCGGAGTCCCACCACGCGTTGTCGGCTACCAGAGTGAGGGTTTTCATGTGCTGGGCGCATATTCTCTCCTCTCGAATGTGAGCTCGGTCGGCGGGGCCGGTGGTTTCTCAGGCGCTGGCAATCTGGCGAGTGAGGTTGGCCGGGTCCCAGTAGATGTCCATGCAGGCGATCGATTCCCCGCTCTGTGACAGGGTGAAGACGTTGAGGCCGGGGATCGAGTAGCGGGCTCCCTGGTGGGAGTTCCGGGACAGATCGCCGGTGGTGCTCTGAACGATTCCGGACAGAACCCACGGGACAGCGATGCGGTTCCATCCCGTGTACCACTCCGTGAAGACGAGTGCGTCGTTCTCGAACTCCTGATACCAGGAACTCAAGGAGGGGCGCAGCCCTTCGCGGCTGGTGCAGGTGAAGACCCCGCCGGCATCGTTCAGCCGCAAGTCCTCGGCGAACGACAGCAGGTGCTCTTCGAGGTCGTTGGTGCGAATAGCATCCGCCCAACGATGGATCGCGGCGGGTACTTCCTGGGTGAGGTTCGCTGTCGATATCATGCTTCACGGCTGCTTTCTGTGAGGGGTGCGCTGGTGGGTTCGGATGCGGCCCGCCGGTATGCGGAGCCGAGTTCATGGAGTTGGATGGGCAGCCTTTCGTCGGCGCCCCGCTGGGTCCAGGCAGCGGTGTCACGGACCCAGCATTCTGTGATGGTGATGGCGAACAGGTCGTAGGCGCCGACCGCGCCGAACTTCTCCAAGGGGATGGTGAACCGTTTTCGGTCGGCCGGGTCCGGAAAGACTTGCTCGAAGAACTCCGCGTGCAGACCCTGGAGTTCAGTGGTCGCTGGAGCACAGTGTCCGCGGAGCTGGACTCCGTCGAGATCGTTGTCGGCGGCACGGTAGACGGCGGCGGCCATCCGGGGATCGCGGTAGAGGTGCTGCGCATGCCGGCTGCGGGGGCTGGAGCAGAAGAGCAGCCGTCCATCGGCGCTGCGTGCGTAGTTGACTGTCGCCGCCCACATGCCCTCCGGCGAGTCGGTGGCCAGCACCAGGAAATTGGTCGTGGTCAGCAAATCCATGGCGCGTTCGGTGGGGGTGCGGGTCCTCATGTCCGGTCTCCGGTCTGTGGAGGCTCTTGCCAGTGGCGGCTGAGATAGGAGTGGACAATCCCGGCGACGTTCACGGCGGCCTCGGGGTCGTCTCCGTGGTCAAGGGCCTGTTGCAGCGTCGCGCTGATCCGGCTGAGGATGTGCGTTGGCTCTTGCGCGTACAGGGCGAAGTAGGCGGCTGCCGGTTCCGGAAGCAGTCCGGCCTGTGAGCAGAAGGTGCGGTACAGGGTGAGGTCGGCGTGCAGCGACCTCTGCCAGAGAAGCACGGAGCGCGAGCCAGCAGAACAGGCCGGACAGTGGGTGACCGTGGGCGCTGGCCGGTCGGCGTACGGCTGCTGTGATGTCGATTCCCGCATCTGCGGCGGCAGCCGCCAGCGGGGCGCCGTTGGTAGCGACAAGGGAGGCGATCTGTAGGAAGAGGTCGCCTGCCGGCGGTTCGGGGAATCGTACTGCCAGTTGAGCGAAGGCCATGACCTCAGTGGGGTGTCCATACCACTCGTCCCGCAGGACGCGGTGCAGGTTGGACAGGTTCAAGGGCGGTGCGTCCATGGGCCGGAGGTCTTCGTAGGCCCGGGCGAGTACATCCTCGGCTCTGGGTGTGGTGGTCAACGTCCGCCCTTGTCCCGTGGCGCTTCATCTGGTGGTGGCGCGGTGTACTCGATGCGCATAGCTGCCTTGATCGCGTCCACGGCCGTCAGAACACCGGCGTGGTCAGGGGCCGTGCCGTAGACGATGGCTGCGTGGTCGCGGGTTCCCAGCCGCCAGTCCTGGATGTCGCCGGGTTGCTTGAGCTGCTCGACATGGCGGATTCCGGGAAGGGCGAGCACCTTGTTGACTCCCGCGACGGACGCGACGGTCGCGATGCGGCGCGGCGCAGCCAGGAAGAACTGGTAGGCGCAGCCGTGCGCGGTGAGCGGGGCCCAGGGTTCTGTCCGGCCCAGCGCCGTCTCCAGTGCGGCCCTGATGAGGTCGAACCCTGTGGCTCGCCGCACCACGTCCGGTGCGTGGCCGCCTAGGCGGCCGTTGACCTCGATGATGCGGGGGCCTTCGGGTGTGAGCTTGATCTCGCTATGGGTGATTCCGGTGTGGACGCCCAGTGCGATCAGGGCTCGGTCCGCGAGGTCGACGACGGCCGCCCTGTTGCGGGGCGAGAGCGTGGAGGGGTAGCAGAAACCCGTCTCACGGAAGGGCTGGGCAAGGGGCAGCTTTCCCGTGACGGCGAGGTGCTGGTGCGTGCTCTTCAACGCCGCTGATTCCACGGAGACGTAGTCGCCCCATCCCTCTCCCGCTGTGGAGGGAGAGCCTGTGAGCAGTTCCTCGACGACGAACTCGACGGGCTGACGCGCACTGAACTCCGTGAACAGCCTCACTGCCTCCTCAACGGAGTGGACGGGCACCGTATAGGCGCTGGAAGCTCCGATACGCGGTTTCAGTACCGTCGGCAGCCCCACATGGCGGGAGAGAGCATCGGTTAATTCCCGCCGGGGTGCCGGTGGACGGACGGCGGGTCGTGGTGTCGGTGCGAGTCCGGCGCCTGGTCTGTCCGGTTCTCGGTTGCCCGCGGCAGACTTTCCGCGAGCAGGTTCCCGGCGTCGTGGAGCGCTATCAGCGCCGCACCAACCGACTGACCAGCCAACTAGGCTCGGTGCTCAGGGAGTTAGCTGGCCGGGCGGGCGCCCGCCTCTCCTGCGTTCTGGCCTGCGGGATCTCCCGCTCGACCGCCTTGCGCATGCTCATGTGCCAGGTGGTGACACCGCTGCGCGTCCCGCGCGTGCTCGGCATCGACGACTTCGCACTCAAACGCCGGCACCGCTACGCCACCGTGATCATCGACGCCGAGACCGGCGAGCGGATCGACGTCCTGCCCGACCGCACCGCCCAGACCCTGGCCACGTGGCTGCGCGAGCACCCCGGATCCCAGTTCGTCTGCCGCGACGGCTCCGCCACCTACGCCGAAGCGATCCGCCAAGCCCTGCCCGAAGCGGTACAGGTCAGCGACAGGTGGCACCTCTGGTCCAACCTGTGCGGCAAGGTCCTGGCCGAAGTCCGCTCCCACGCCGTCTGCTGGGCCACCGTCGTGAACCCCACCCGACCTGGAGGCGTGCGCGAGCAGACCACCCGCGAACGCTGGCAGCGCGTCCACCATCTGCTCGGCCAGGGCGTCGGTCTCCTCGAATGCGCCCGCCGCCTCGATGTCACCCCGAACACCGTCAAGCGATACGCCCGCATGAAGGAGCCCACCGCAGAGCGCCGCGCACCCCGCTACAAGCGCACACTCGTCGACCCCTACCGCGACCACCTGCGCCGACGCCGAAACGAAGACCCCGCAGTGCCCGTCACTCACCTCCTGCGCGAGATCAAGGAGCTGGGCTACACCGGCAGCGCCAACCTCCTGGTCCGCTACCTCACCCAGGGCCGCGCCGAGGGCGACAAACCAGTCACCACCCCGCAGCGTTTCGCCCGCCTCCTCCTCACCCGCCCCGAGAACCTGCGCGACAAGGACACCGCACTACTGCGGGAACTCGCCGCAGCCTGCCTAGAGATGACCGAACTCGCCCGCCTCACCGGCGAATTCGCTCAGCTACTGACCCCAGCAGAGGGCAACAACGCCAAACTCACCGACTGGATCACCACGGTCCGCGCCGTGGACCTGCCCCACCTGCACTCCTTCACGAACGGCCTCGAACTCGACCGCGCCGCCGTCGACGCCGGCCTCACCCGCCCTTACCACAACGGCCGCACCGAGGGCGTCAACACCCGAACCAAACGAATCATGAGACAAATGCACGGCCGAGCCGGGTTCCCTTTACTCCGCCACCGCATCCTCCTCCAGTGATCACTACACGGCGCTACCACCGATTACGGGCCAGAGCCAAAAAAGCGGTGTAACTGGGGTTGTTGAGGGTTACTGGCGTGCTGCGGAGAGGCGGCCGTCGAAGGTGATATCGAAGGCGTTCAGGGCGGTCTTCCAGCGCATGGTCCAGCGGGCCTGGCCCTTGCCGGTCGGGTCCAGCGACATGATCGCCATGTAACGCACTTCAGGGTGATGGCGACAGCTGGCCGGTGCCGGCTGGCGGGTTCGTCGGGGGCTTTGCTACTGAACGGGGTGATACACGACTTGGGCTTGCGTGGGCAGCCTCGTGACCGCCGTCGGGGAAGTAGGGCCCTGGTGATCTCGGCAAGGCCGAGGCTACGGCCCCGTCTGCATGCCGAGGGGGGAAAAGCCGGTCGGTGCGATCACCGACCGGCGGACGACGTGCAGGGCCCGGGTGAACGAGGTCCGCTCCGCCGCGCACTGCGCGATGCTGGCGGCCTCATCGAGCAGCTCCCGGGTGGCGTGGTGAACGATCAAGTGGGCAAAGATCTCTTGCCGGATGCCATCCGCGGTCTGTGAGCGGAGAACGGGTCCGTCGCGCTGGCGGGTCTTGATCTCGTCAAAGACGAGTTCGATCTCCCACCGTCGTGCGTACAGTTCGGCAAGCTCAGCAGCTGGGTACTTCTCGTGGTCCAGCAAGCTGGTGATCAACCGAATCACCTCGGCCCTGGCCGTCGATCCAGTACTCGACAACCCGTACCAGGACCGGCGGGGCTTTGACGGTCCCGGTCGCCTTGCTGTGCTTGTTCGCCTCGATTCGGGCGAGATAGCTTCCGTCCGTCAGCACGTCTTCGACCCTCCGGGCAATGCGTCGATCCGTCCGCCACAGTAAGGGCTTGCCGGGAAACAAGTCGTGGCTTCCAGCTGTGGGGCTCGTTGGTCTGGTATGGGGAGACCGGAGGGGATCGAGGCCGTTCTGGCGGCGAAGTTCCAGGTGTTGTTGCCGCATCTGGACGAGCGGCAGCGTCGGCTGGCCATGGGAGCGGAAGCACTGTCGTTGGGGCATGGCGGCATCAGGATCGTCGCCGCTGCAGCTGGGGTCCGCGAGGCCACGGTCTCGCGTGGGGCGGCTGAACTGGACTCCGGCCAGGCCCCGTTGGGGCGGGTGCGCCATCCCGGCGGAGGGCGGAAGAAGGCGGCCGAGCCGGACTCTGGGCTGCGGCCGGCACTGCTGGCGCTGGTCGAGCCTGACGAGCGGGGCGACCCGATGTCGCCGCTGCGCTGGACGACGAAGTCGACGCGGAAGCTGGCGGCGGAGCTCACTCGCCAGGGGCACCGGGTCTCCGCCGACACCGTCGCCGGCCTGCTGCGGGAGGAGGGCTTCAGCCTGCAGGCCAACGCCAAGACCATCGAAGGTGCCCAGCACCCCGACAGGGATGCCCAGTTCCGCTACCTCAACGAGCAGGCACGAGACCACAGGGACGCCGGGGACCCGGTGATCAGCGTGGACAGCAAGAAGAAGGAACTGATCGGCGACTACAAGAACGCCGGGCACAAATGGCAGCCCGCAGGACAGCCCGTGAGGGTCAAGACGCACGACTTCCCCGGCCAGGCCGAGAAGGCAATTCCCTACGGAATCTACGACATGACGGCGAACACCGGCTGGGTCACCATCGGCACCGATCACGACACGGCGGCGTTCGCCGTCGCCTCGATCCGCCGCTGGTGGCAGGCCCGTGGCCGGCACGACTACCCCGGCGCCCGCCGGCTGCTGATCACCGCTGACGGTGGCGGCTCCAACGGCTACCGCACCCGGGGCTGGAAGACCCAGCTCGCCGATCTCGCCGCCGAGACCGGCCTTGAGATCACGGTGTGTCACCTGCCGCCCGGCAGCTCGAAGTGGAACAAGATCGAGCACCGGCTGTTCTCCCACATCACCATGAACTGGCGAGGCAGACCCCTGACCAGCCACGAAGTCAGGCTCCAGACCATCCCCGCGACCACCACCAGCACACAGGACGAGGCCTGGGCGGACGGACCGGCCCGCCTCACGCAACGTTCGCTACAGGACCCGGAACTGACCGGGATGACCCGCCGGCAGCTCAACGAACTCATCGACGTGCTGACTCCAGCGATGGAGGTCCAACGCGAGCAAGTGCTCCGCACCCGCAGAGGACACGAACGCCTGGTGGCCCCCGGCACAGGCGCAACATTCGGTCGGCAGGCTGGGCTGCCCTACATAGTGCCGGTCATGCTCGACCTTCCTCCTGACCCACCTCGGTTGCGGGTCCCGGAGTACGTCGAGAGGCAGATCACGGAGACGGGAACATGGCGGCGGCTGGTTGTGAGCCCCTGACAAGACCGTCCGGGCTGCGCTCGACAACGGCATCGGCCCGTCCAGCTGCGTCAGCAGATGGTCACCGACAGCCGCATCAAGTCGCGCTCCGGTGGACAGCCGGTGGACAGACGCCTTTGGACGAGCCAACAGGAGGTCGCACAGGGGAGACTTCCGCATGTGGTCTGATCAGGCGAAACATCACCACGCGCCACAGTGCGACACCACCCAGCACGAATGCTCTCGGTCTCGTAATGCGTAGGTCTCGCTACCCGACGCGTGTACCGAGTGCACTCCGTACTCGGCAACGGTTAGGGCGCATGGTCGTCCTGGAATGCAGCCGTGCACCCCCTCAAGTACGCGGCAAAGCAGGGACATCCCAGGGACTTTTCAGGGACTTTCACGTCTGTCCCAGGGAGGTTCCAGGGACTTTCCGCCGCGTAAGCAGGGAAGGCCCTGACAGCGCTGAAAGACACGAACGCGCTGGTCAGGGCCCATCTGCCTAGCACTCGATGATGTTCACCGCGAGGCCGCCGCGCGCGGTCTCCTTGTACTTGACGGACATGTCCGCGCTGCTGCCCTTCGTGGTCTTGATGACCTTGCCGGCCTCGATGTACGCGCCCGCCCTCCCATCCCGCTGGCCCCGTGCGTCGGCTCGACCGCGCCACGCGCCGTGCCCGCACCGCACTCGTCCCGGCCGTGTAAAACACCCTTGCCATGGCACTGATCAACGAGCCGGGGACCGGGGCGTATCACCCCGGGTTCCGAGGCGACTGGGCGAATGTTCGCCCGGTACGTGTCGAGGTCCGGGCTGAAACTGGTCGTCGTCGACTCCGGCTTGAAGGAACGCCAGTGGCAGCGTCGGTGCGGGCATTGCGAGGCTCCTCTGGCGAGCACACTCTCCGTGAAGGGTGACGGGCGATCAGGTTTAACTGACGCACCGTGATCTATTCAAGATCATCTTGCGCATGCGTTGCACAAGGTAATGAAATCCAGTGGCGATCAATGGGAGGTCGAGAAAGGGTATAACCGCAGGTCGTCACGCATTTAGGGGTGTCGTGCCCCGTGCCGCCTAAGGGCACGACACCCCGCCCGTCAGATGTCCCGGAAGATCTCGATCTGCGCGCCCACCGAGTTCAGCCGCTCCGCCAGTTCCTCGTAACCGCGGTTGATCACATACACGTTGCGCAGTACGGAGGTCCCCTCGGCCGCCATCATCGCGAGCAGCACCACCACGGCCGGCCGCAGGGCCGGCGGGCACATCATCTCTGCCGCGCGCCACCGGGTCGGGCCCTCGACCAGGACCCGGTGCGGGTCCAGGAGCTGGAGGCGGCCGCCGAGGCGGTTCAGGTCGGTCAGGTAGATCGCGCGGTTGTCGTAGACCCAGTCATGGATGAGGGTCTGGCCGTGGGCCGAGGCGGCGATGGCCGCGAAGAACGGCACGTTGTCGATGTTGAGGCCCGGGAACGGCATCGGGTGGATCTTGTCGATCGGCGCCTCCAGCTTGGAGGGGCGGACCGTCAGGTCGACCAGGCGGGTGCGGCCGTTGTCGGCGGCGTACTCCGCCGTGCGGTCGCAGTCGACGCCCATCTCCTCCAGGACCGCGAGTTCGATCTCCAGGAACTCGATCGGCACCCGGCGGATCGTCAGTTCCGACTCCGTGACAACGGCGGCGGCGAGCAGGCTCATCGCCTCGACCGGGTCCTCGGAAGGGGAGTAGTCGACGTCCACGTCGATGTTCGGTACACCGTGCACGGTGAGCGTCGTCGTGCCGATGCCGTCCACCCGTACGCCCAGCGCCTCCAGGAAGAAGCAGAGGTCCTGGACCATGTAGTTGGAGGACGCGTTGCGGATGACGGTGGTGCCGTCGTGCCGGGCGGCGGCCAGCAGCGCGTTCTCGGTCACCGTGTCGCCGCGCTCGGTCAGTACGATCGGGCGGCCGGGGACGAGGGAGCGGTCGACCTGGGCGTGGTAGATGCCCTCGGTCGCGGCGATCTCCAGACCGAAGCGGCGCAGCGCGATCATGTGCGGCTCGATGGTCCGCGTCCCGAGGTCGCAGCCGCCCGCGTACGGCAGCTTGAAGCTGTCCATACGGTGCAGCAGCGGGCCGAGGAACATGATGATCGAACGGGTCCGGCGGGCGGCGTCCGCGTCGATGGCGTCCATGTCGAGCCGGGCCGGCGGGACGATCTCCAGATCGGTGCCGTCGTTGATCCACCGGGCACGCACCCCGATGGAGTTCAGCACCTCCAGGAGGCGGTAGACCTCCTCGATCCTGGCCACCCGGCGCAGGACGGTGCGGCCCTTGTTGAGCAGCGACGCGCAGAGCAGCGCCACGCACGCGTTCTTGCTGGTCTTGACGTCGATGGAGCCGGAAAGCCGGCGCCCGCCGACCACGCGCAGGTGCATGGGACCGGCGTAGCCGAGCGACACGATTTCGCTGTCGAGTGCTTCACCGATACGGGCGATCATCTCAAGGCTGATGTTTTGATTGCCGCGCTCGATGCGGTTCACGGCGCTCTGGCTGGTGGCGAGCGCCTCGGCAAGCTGGCTCTGTGTCCAGCCCCGGTGCTGACGGGCGTCACGGATGAGCTTGCCGATACGTACGAGGTAGTCGTCTGACATGCCGAAAGGTTATCTCAGATATGAGATGGGCCTGATGTGGGGGTGCTGCGTTCGAGTGACGGCAGGTGCCGGAGCCTCACGGATGGGGCAGGGCTCGGCCCGGACGCGACAGCTCCCTCCAGGTTCCTCCTGCCGCAGCGGTTCGGCACGCGGGGTACGTCCATCGGCTGCTTCCCTCTGCTGCTTCCCTCTGCTGCTTCCCTCGCGACGTTCGTAGGCATCCGTAGGTATCCCGCGAGGTCTGCTCCACCCGCCACCCCGCACCCCGTACCGTCCGAAGCCCCGCCCCGCACCCCCGGATTGCCGGAAGCTCTAACCTGCACGGGTGACCACCGACCTGACCCTGTTGCCGCGCGTCGCCTATCGCGGGCAGGAGCTCACCGCCCCCCGGATCCGCGGCCTTCTCGCGCTGCTCGCGGGCGACTTGCGCACGGGATGCAGCAGCGAACGGCTCGTGGAAGGGCTGTGGCCGGACGAACTTCCGGAGCGGCCGGGGAAGGCGGTGCAGGTCCTCGTGTCCAGGGCGCGGTCGCTGCTGGGCGCCGACGTCATCGCCAGTACGCCGACCGGGTACCGGCTCGCCCTCGCCGAGGATCAGGTCGACACCTCCGCCCTGCTGCTGCACGCCGCCGCGAGCGCGGGCCGGGCCAGGGCCGGGGACCACGCGGGATCGCTGGCCGAGGCCGAGGCCGGGCTCGCGCTGTGGGAGGGCACGCCCGACGGGGCGGGTGCCACCGCCGACGACCCCGTGGCCGCGCTGCGGGCCGTGCGTGCCCCCGTGCGCGGCGCGCTCGTACGCGCGCAGGCGCTCGCCCTGGCCCGTCTCGGGCGGCACGCGGAGGCGGCCGGTCCGCTGGCCTCGGCCGCCGCGGGGCATCCGCGCGACGAGGAGGTGCTCGCCGAGCTGCTGCGTGGCGAGGCGGCAACGGCGGGCCCGTCCGCCGCGCTCCTGCGGTACGAGGCCTACCGGGGCGAGCTCCGCGAGGAGCTCGGCACCGACCCCGGCGCCGGGCTCAAGGCCGTGCACCATGAACTGCTGCGCGGCGAGGCCCCGGTGGTCAGGCACGGCGTGCCGCACGAGCCGAACCCGCTCCTCGGCCGGGAAGCGGACATCGCGGAGGTCCAGCGCCTGCTGCGCACCTCCCGCGCCGTCACCGTCGCCGGCCCCGGCGGCCTCGGCAAGACCCGGCTCGCGCACGCGGTCAGCCGCCGGACCGAACAGCGCGTGGTGTACTTCGTCCCGCTCGCAGGCGTCACCTCGGACGCGGACGTGGCAGCGGAGGTGGCCTCCGCGCTCGGCGCGGGAGCCATGGGCGGCCAGTCCGCGGCCGATCCGGTTGCCGGAATCCTCGGCGTGCTCGGCTCCACGCCGGCGCTCCTTGTCCTCGACAACTGCGAGCAAGTGGTGCGGGGTGCCGCCGATCTCGTACGGGCCCTGGTCTCGTCCTCGAAGAGCCTGCGGGTGCTCGCCACCAGCCGGGCCCCGCTGGGCCTCACCTCCGAGGCGGTGTACGCGCTGCCGGAACTCGGCCCCGACACCTCCGTCGAGCTCTTCACGCAACGGGCCAGAGCCGCCCGGACCGGCGTGGAGCTGCCACCGGACGTGGTGGCCGAACTGTGCCGCGCCCTCGAAGGACTGCCGCTCGCCGTGGAACTGGCCGCGGCCCGGGTACGGGTGCTCTCGGTGCCGGAGATCGCCCGCCGTCTCGGGGACAGGTTCGCGCTCCTTCGCGGCGGCGCGCGCGACGCCCCCGAGCGCCACCGCACCCTGCACGCGGTCGTCGACTGGAGCTGGAACCTGCTCGCCCAGGACGCGCGGGCGGCGCTGCGCACGCTGTCCGTCTTCCCCGGCGGCTTCTCCGGTGAGGCGGCCGAGCACTTCCTCGGCGACGACGCGCTGTTCCTGCTGGAGCAGTTGACCGACCAGTCGCTGCTCACCGTCGCCGACACCCCTGCCGGTGTGCGGTTCCGGATGCTGGAGACCGTACGGGAGTTCAGTACGGCACGGCGCTCGGAGGCGGGCGAGGACGAGAAGACGATCAGTCAGTTCCTGTGCTGGGCAAGGGACTTCGGCGTTACGTACCACGACTGGTTCTTCGGTCCGGAACCGAGGGCCGCCTGGGAGCGGATCAGGCCGGAGCAGGACAATCTCGTCCTCGCGCTGCGCCACGCCCTGGCCCGCACGGACGCTCCTGCGCTGGCCGCCCTCACCGCGGTCCTCGGCGCTCTGTGGGCCACCGACTCCACCTTCCCCCGCCTGGCCGCCCTCGCCGCGGACACGGGCCCGCCCCTCTCGCACTACCACCCCGAACCCGCACACGTCGAAGTCGCCCGGGCTGCCGCGGTGATGTGCACGGCGGGCCTGTTCATGGGCCACGGTCCCGTCGCCGTACGCCAGCTCGTCACCCTCCGGAGGCTGCCCACCGCGCCGCCCGACACGCTGCTTCGCGCCATCGGGGCGGTGCTGAGCGCGATACCCGAGATGCTGCCTCCCGACCACGACGTGCTGCGCGGGCTCTGCGCCAGTGAGCAGCCGCTGGTCGCGGGTGTCGCCGAGTCCATCGCCACCTATGTGTGGGAGTACGAGCACGACATCGACCGCGCGCTCGCGTCGGCCCGCCGGATACTCACCGAGTTGGCGCCGACCGGTAATCCGTCCATGCAGCTCATGGGGCATTCCCGGCTCAGCGAGCTGTGTCTGCGGACGGGGCGGGGCGAAGAGGCGTACGAGCATCTGAAGGCGACGCTCGACGTGGTGCCGAGGCTCGGCGACGGGCAGGACTATCTCTTCATCCGCACGAGCCTCGTCCTCGCCTGCCTGCACCGCGGCGATCCCGAGGAGGCCGAGTACTGGCTGCGCGAGGCGGAGCGTGACGGTTCCCCGCAGCGGGACTCCTTCTACCGGCCCGACCTTGCCGGGCGGGCCGAGATCGCGCTCGCCCGAGGGCTGACGGAGGTCGGCCTCGGCCTGTGGCGCGGAGCCGTGGAGTGGATGCCCGAGGCGGCCCCGACGCTGGGTGACGACCTCTGGCTGGACCCGTCGGCCCTGCAGATCCAGTCGGCGGCGGTGACGGCGCACGCGTACGCGGGGCGGCTCGAACTGGTCGCCGAGCCGCTCGGCCGGCTGCGGAAGGGGTTGCGGACCCTGCTCGCGGATCAGGCCGGTTCGCCCTGGCAGCTCCCGGTGTTCGGGACGGTGCTGCACGCCCTGGGGGTGGCGGGGCTGGCCACCGACGACGGCGAGGATGCCACCGCCGTACGGATGCTCGCGCTGGCCGAACGGCTGCGCGTGATGCGCGACTTCCAGCCGACGATGTCGGCGGACCGGGCCCGGCAGGCGGCCGAGAACGCCGACCGGGCGGCGTACGCCGACGCGGTGTCGGAGTATGCCGCCCTGGAACGTGACGAGCTGCGGGAGGCAGCCCGCGCGCTCACTTCGGGTCGCGGTTGAACTGGGCCATCGACCAGCGGTGGCCGAGGACGATCAGCAGGAGGCACCAGCCGAGGGCGATCCATCCGTTGTTGCCGATCTCGGTGCCGAGCAGCAGCCCGCGCAGGGTCTCGATGGCCGGGGTGAACGGCTGGTACTCGGCGATCGGCCGGAACCATCCCGGCATCGTGTCCGCCGGGATGAAGGCGCTGGAGATGAGCGGGAGCAGGATCAGCGGCATGGCCATGTTGCCCGCAGCTTCGGCGTTCGGGCTGGCCATGCCCATCCCGACCGCGATCCAGGTGAGCGCCGTGGCGAACAGCGCGAGCAGGCCGAACGCCGCGAGCCACTCCAGAGCGGTGGCGTCCGTGGACCGGAAACCGATGGCGACGGCGATGGCTCCGACGAGGATCAGACTGGCGAGCACCTGCAGCACACTGCCGACGACATGGCCGATGATCACCGAGCCGCGGTAGACCGCCATCGTGCGGAAGCGGGCGATCAGACCCTCGGACATGTCGGTGGAGACGGCGACCGCTGCCCCGATCACGGTGGATCCGATGGTCATCATCAGGATGCCGGGGATGATGTAGGCGATGTAGTCGGAGCGGTCCGTGCCGCCGATGCCGGCGCTCATGACGTCGCCGAAGATGTAGACGAAGAGCAGCAGCATCAT